>JAABRY010000276.1 GCA_011390645.1 Gemmatimonadota bacterium | reverse complement strand
GTGCCCTTGACCGGTGGGGGAAAGGTGGGGATCGTGGTGGTGCCGAAACCGACACCCCCTCCGAGGACGATGCCCCCGTGAGCGCCGAACCGCAATGATTCCCTACGACCCCAAGAACTGGCTGCGCATCCTCGTCGATTTCCCGAAGAGTCCCATCTTCAGGACCCTCGCGCTCGACGTCGTCGGAGCGGGCATCTATTCCGCGCTCGTGGTCTGGATCGAGACGGACGTGATCCGCGTGGCCGTCCCGCTGGGTCCATCGTTTCTCTCGATTCTCGGCATCATCCTCGGCCTCCTGCTCGTCTTCCGCACCAACACCGCATACGACCGCTGGTGGGAAGGCCGCAAGCTGTGGGGTCAGTTGGTGAACGTGTCCCGCGGACTTGCGCACCAGATCGATGCGATGCTTGCGGACGCAGCATCCAGTCGCGCCACCTATGCACGGGAACTCGCCGCGTTTCCACTGGCACTTGCAGGCCACCTGCGACGTCCACGCGGAGAACCGGGCCCGCATGTTCCCAACGCCATCGTCACGACCCTGCAGCGCACCTTTCATGCGGACGTACGCGCTGGGCATTTCCCGCGTGAGGCGATCCTCACCGTGGCACCCCAGCTCGCGCAACTGGACGACATCACCGGGGCCTGCGAGCGTATCCGCAACACCCCGATTCCATTCTCGTACTCCTCCTACATCAAGCAGTTTGTCGTGCTCTACGCCTTGGTCATGCCGTTCGGCCTGGTGGAGGAATTCGGCTACGGGACGGTCATCGCGTCGATGTTCACCTTCTTCGCGACGATGGGGCTGGAGTTGCTGGCGACCGAGATCGAAGAGCCATTCGGCACAGACCGCAACGATCTCCCGCTCGACGACCTCGCGGTCATCATCGAGCGCGACGTGCACCAGTTGCTGGGTACGCCGGCGTGACGACGATCGCGACCTCCCCCCCCCGCGCACAGCTGGTGCGCCGCAGTCTCCTCCTCACCGTGGCGACCCTGACGTACAACCTGATCGAAGGCGTGATCGCGGTGGCTGCGGGCGTGGCGGCTGGCAGCGTCTCGCTGATCGGGTTCGGCCTCGACAGCGGCATCGAGGTGATGGCGGGCGTGACGGGCATCTGGCGACTCGGGCGGGATGCCGATCCGGTCGCGCGTGCCGACGCAGAGCGTCGTGCACTACGCGTGATCGGCGTGTCGTTTCTGGCGCTGGCGGCGTGGGTGAGCTGGGAAGCGGTCGAAGCGCTGCTCTCTCGTACCGAACCGCGGGCGAGTCCGGTGGGGATCGGCCTGGCCGCACTCTCGGTGGCGGTCATGCCCTGGCTCGCGCGTGCCAAGCGTCGGGTGGCGCTGCAACTCGGCAGCGGTGCGATGGTCGCCGAGGCAACGCAGACACAACTGTGTGTCTACCTGTCGGCCATCCTGTTGGGTGGGTTGGTGCTCAATGCGACACTCGACTGGTGGTGGGCCGATCCGGTCGCGGCGTTGATCATGGTGCCAATCATCGGGCGCGAGGGATGGGATGGCGTGCGCGGGCGCTCGTGTTGCGACACGTGCGCCCCGGTTGCGCCCGCCGACATCTGAAGGCGCCCGTCTACGACTAAAGTGCGGCCAGTCCCTCGACCATCGCCGCGTCCATCCATCGCAGCGCACTGAGTTCGGCGAGCGCCGCTCCCACCTCATGATGCTTGTCGCCCCCGCACTCCAACCTGCCGAGGAGGGCGACCTGTTCGACGAGGTGGGCGATGCCCCGTCCCAGGTTGGGAGGAGTGACGAGCAGCGCATCGCCTACGGGGAACCAGCCTGGCGGCGCCCCATAGCACTCCTCGAGTACGACGCGCATCGTCGGATGAGGTCCCCATCGGTGCAGCGCAGAGGCGATTTGTCCCGCCTGGCACGTCGCGATCAATTCGAGATTCCCGAGTCCCTCCCACGCGGCACGCAGGTCGGTGGGAGTGGCGAGGCGCACTGCCGCCGGCGTCTGCATCGTCAGACGTGCGGATCGGTCGTCGAGGGCGAGAAGCAGTGCGCCCCAGCCGGGCTCTGGCGCTCGAACCGCCAGGAAGGCATCAGGAGAAGGCACCGTCACGCCGTCAAGGACGACGGAGGTATAGCGCCCAGTACCGGCGAGCGTGTCCATCGGGACGGGACGACCGAGACGCTGCGCAATTGCGGGACAACTTGCGCGAGCCGCCCCAGACGCATCCACCACGACATCCCCGGACCAGCGTGCTCCGTCGTGCCAGCGCGCGACGGCGCGGTCCCCCCCCCATTCAAGGGTGAACGGACCGGCAATCATTCGGCCGTGCACCGCCGGGAGACATGAGACGGCGAGGGCGTGATCCAATTCCGCGCGGTCCGGGCGTCGATGCCCGGCTCTGCTCTGCCACCGCGCGGCCGTCCCGGGGGCCAACCGCTCCAACGTGGCAAGTGTTGGTGCGGGCACCACGTGGACATGATGCCACGACGGCTGCGGTGTCACGGCGAGGTGCTCCCTCGTCGCGAGGGTGACGTCGAAGCCGCGATCGGTGAGGACCCGTGACGCCAGCAGCCCGGCAGGTCCTGCCCCGATGACCAACGCGTGCGTCACGTACGTCCGCGCCTACCGAAGCGGTAGCGCGGTCCCGGCACTCGCGATCTCGCCGCGCGCACGCGGATCTGCTGCAATGACCACAAAGAACAGACCAGTG
>JAABRY010000275.1 GCA_011390645.1 Gemmatimonadota bacterium | reverse complement strand
AAGGACGCGCTTGCGCATCATCGGCGTGACCTGCATGGCGAACCGGCCCATCACATGTTCGAGGCGCGCGAAGTGCTCAGCGAGCCGGGCGTCGCGTTCCCGCCCGTCGCGAATGTCACGCGCAATGAGACGATCCGTCAGCCACGGTGCACGCGCTGCACTCGACAGCGTGTCCCAAGTCGCGCGTTCAGTCGGCGACAAGAACCAGGTGACGTGCCAGGTCACTTCGTCCACTGATCGCTGCTCGTGCGCGGCCCGAACCGCGCGGTCAAACGCCCATGCACCAAGCGTCGTGTCATGCGCGGCGAATCGTTCTCGCGCCATCACCAGAAAGTGGGTGGTCGAGTCCACGCCCGCACGCAGACCCCGCTCGGCGCATCGCCTCGCCTCGCCGTACTCCCTGAGCCCCAGATGCAACACGACACACGCACGGAGCACTGCCGGATCGCTCGCGCCAGCTGCCACACCTCGCACGAGCGCCGGAGCCCAAGAGCGTGCCTCTTCCGCCAGCGGCTCGTCGAGGAGAATGGCCGCGAGGAGTCGGAGCGCTTCCGCGTCACCTGGGTTCTGTTCAAGGAGCTTGGCGTTGGCAGCCAGTGCGCCGGCGCGCCACGACTCCCCCGCGGACATCAGGTAGCCCTCCTTCCCCGGCAGGCCCTCGCCGGCCAATGCCCCCCGAAGGCAGGCCAGGCCCCGGAGCGTATCGCTGTCTGTCGGACGGCTCCACGAAAGCTGCGTCTCACGGGCGAGCAGCTTGTCCCGGCTCAACTGCCTATCGGGGCCGCATACCGCCGCGACGGCGTCACGCAGTGGCTCGGCGGCGTGGGACAGCACGGGGCCGTCCGCTGGGAGAGCAAGGACCTGCAGGGCAAGCAGGAGGGCTGGCATCGGGGTGTCCTGGCGAAGTGGCGAGCTGGGAATCTGGAGGTGACGTCCCGGTCAGGCCCGGATGCACAGGGATGTTGGATGTTGGCTGTTGGATACTGGATGTTGGAGGGTCTGGTCCCTGTTCGTCAGGAACCCGTTCCAATATCCAACATCCAATATCCCTACTGCAGCGCTTGAAGCGCCTGCGCCGTCGGCATCACCACGGCGGTGGGGACGCTGCGATTGGCGATGTCGCCCACGCCGAGCTGCCCAGCCCCGTTGCGACCCCAGCACATGGCGACCCCATCGACACGGATGCCACAGAAGTGATAGCCGGTACCGCTGGTCAGTGAGGCGAAGGAATGGTCGCCGCTGATCGGCGTGGGAATCCCCGTGTCCATGGCGGTTCCGTTGCCGAGCGTGCCGAATCGGTTGTCGCCCCAGCACTTGACGAGGCCGTTCTCGAGCAGGCCACAGGTGGACCACCCCGATGGGTGGATGCTACGCCAGACCTCGTTGCCGGGCACCTTCGTGGGGATGGTCCGGTCTTCCGTGGTGCCGTCCCCGAGCTGCCCCGATTCATTCCATCCCCAGCACCACGCCTCGCCGGACGACTTGCGACCGCAGGTGTGCCACTCCCCGGCGACGAGCTCCTCGAACACGTGTCCGCCGGTGACGGCCACCGGCCGATTCTCGCTGTCGAAAGTTCCGTTGCCCAGTTGGCCGTACCAGTTGTCGCCCCAGCACCACGCCGCCCCGGCGGCGGTCAGGCCACAGGAATGCCGGCTCCCAACGGTCAGGTCAACAAAGGCGTGGCCCCCGACGACCCGTATCGGTGAGGCTGAACTCGAGAACGCCCCATCCTTGCCGAGCTGTCCTGAGAGGCCGTTGCCCCAGCACCAGGTCTCGCCTGCTTGCAGGAGCCCGCAGGCGTGACTTCCCCCCGTCGCCAGTCTGCTGAACGAGCGGTTCCCGGAGGTCGGCACCGGCACGAGCGATTGCGCCACGCCAGCATTGCCGAACACCAGCGACGCGTTGCTGCCCCAGCACCACGACGTCCCGGTCGGGAGTGCACGAGCGCAGGTCGCGGTTTGCGCTGCGCCAACCTCCGCGAACCGGAGGTGCGAGTACACGGCGACCGGTGTCCTCGCCTGACCGGTGACTTCACCCCCGCCGGCCTCACCTTCGTCATTGTCTCCCCAGCACCAGGCCTGCCCGGTGGCGGTCAGCGCACAGGTATTGTCGGTCGATGCGGTCAGGGAGACAAAGGCAATCTCCTCCATCACATGCACGATCGTCACTCCCTCGATCCCCTCCGACATGGCGGTGATCCTGACGGGACCTCCCGGGGCCACCGCCGTGACGAGCCCTGTCGCACTGACGGTGGCGACCGCAGGGTTGCTTGAATCCCACTCGATGGCCCGCCCGTCGAGCAGCTCGGCGTCGGGGCCGCGGGGAAACGCGTACAGATACGTTGTTGACGACGGCTTGAGCTGCAGGGTGTACCTGTGCACGAAGACCGTCGCGACGGGCACGAGGCTGATGAGCGCGAAGCGGCCTAGCGACGTGATCGTGCCCGTCACCTTCAGGTCCGGTAGACTCACCGTGCTCGGCAGCGGTTGCCACGCGGTGCCGTCCCAGCGGTGCACGCGCAGCGCGCCCGCCGCGGCGCCTGCCGGGATGTCACCGTACGCGAGGTCCAGCGTCCCCCCCCCAGCGAGCGTGGTGCCCTGCTCTCCGATATCAAACGCGGTGCCCGATACCAGTCGCGGGTGCGGAGGTGGTGACGCGACCGGGGTCACGCGGATCACCGTGCTCCCACTCACGCTCTGGGCAGGCACCTGCAGCTTCACGGCACCGTCG
>JAABRY010000274.1 GCA_011390645.1 Gemmatimonadota bacterium | reverse complement strand
TGCTGGGCCGCCTGCACCCGGGCGGCATTGTGCTCGCCGCGGTGCTCTTCGGTGGGCTCGAGGCGGGTGCGGGTGCCATGCAGCGTGACGCCGGCGTGCCCGCCGTCGCGGTGCAGGTGGTGCAGGCGGTGACGCTGCTCACCCTGGTGGTCGTGATGCGGCGGCGGAACTGATGGAGGTCGAACTCCTCGTCGCCTTCCTTGCCGCGATGGTGCGCGTCGCCACGCCGCTTGCCTTCGCCGCACTCGGCGAGACGCTCGTGCAGCGCGGCGGCATCATCAACCTCGGGCTCGAGGGGGCGATGCTTGCCGGTGCACTCGGGGCGGCGATTGGCGCGGCTGGGGGGGGGACGCTCGAGGGGGTGCTGCTCGCGGCGGCCGTGGGGACGCTCACCAGCGCGGTCGTTGCCGCTGCGGTGGTTGGTGCGCGCGCCGATCAGATCATCACTGGGACCGCGGTGACCCTCGGTGCGATCGGCCTCACCGGCGTGATCGCCAGGCAACGCTTCGGTGCGTTGGGAGTGGGGCTCGACCTACCCACCCTCGATCCGGTGGCGATCCCCGGTCTCGCCTCGATTCCGATCATCGGCCCAGCCTTCTTCACGCAGTCGCTGCTGACCTACCTCGCGTATCTGATGATCCCGGCCGTCTGGTGGCTCCTCTTCCGCACGCGCTTCGGGCTGGAGCTGCGGGCGACGGGTGAATCGCTCGCCTCGACGCGGGCGATGGGGGTGCGGACCGGGAGAGCGCGAGTCGTCTCCCTTCTATTGGGCGGCGCACTCGCCGGCCTCGCTGGCGCCACGCTCGTGCTCGCCCAGGTGGGGACCTTCACCGAAAAGATGACCGCTGGCCGCGGCTTCATCGCGATCGCCATTGTGGTGCTGGGCCGTTGGCACCCGGGCGGCGTTGCCCTCGCCGCACTGCTCTTTGGCGGGGCAACTGCCCTGCAGTTCCTCTTCCAGGCGAGCGACACCGGGGTGCCATACCAGCTCTTCCTGGCGCTGCCGTATCTGCTTGCCCTGGCAGCACTTGCGGTGGCGGTTGGGCGGGCGAAGGCGCCGGCGGGGCTGGGAAAGGAGGGGTGAAGAAGGTGACAGGTGAAACGTGAAAGGTGAAACGGGTGAGGGGTGAGGGGTGAGGGGGAACGCGGGGCAAGGGCGCCAGCGAGGGTCGGGGGGGCCGCCAGAGGAGGACCGACTGTCTGAGCGAGCGCAGCGAGCGAGTTTCGGTCCGACGGTTGGCGGCTTCCCCCCGACCGAGCCCAGCGCCCGGGACAGCGCGCGCCCAGCTGCCCCGGCACGGGGCTGTCGCTCTCGCGTGTTCCAATCGTCTTCGCCGCGGCGCCCCCTCTACAGCCAGCCGGGGGCGCCGCAATCGGCACATCCGACGGAGGCGGGGGCTCGACGAGAACGGAACCCGCTCGATCGACATCCCCATGCCGGGGCCGCTGCGCAACTGACCCGCCAACAATTGTCATCCTCCGTCCCCCGTGGTAGCCTCAAGCATCCCACTCAGGAGCCCCCCTCATGACCCGTGCACCCCACGTGCTCGTGTTCACTCTTGTGCTTGCGGCGTGCGGTGGCGCGACCGATCGGGCTGCCACGGGTGAGCGTAGCGACGCACCGCTCACGCCCACCACCCGCGATAGCGCCGGCGTCACCATCCATGAGCACCCTGCCGATGCACTCGAGCGTGCGCCGCTGATCACCGTGGACTCGGTGCCGATGGCGGTGATTGGTGATCCGGACGATCTGGAGCTCGACCTCTCCAATGTGAGTGACCCGATTTTTCTCGCGAATGGGAATCTCGCATTGTTCGGCGCCGGCTCGGTATGGATCTATGATCCAACCGGTACCTTGGTCGAGCGCATTGGTCGGGAAGGGGCTGGCCCCCAAGAGTTTCGTTACGGCGTACTCGCCGCAGGCCTTGCAGACACCATTCTGGTTGGTGATCTCGCGAATTCAAGATTGGCGTTGATTGTACCCGGATCAGCTGTGGTGCGTAGCCGGCCAGTTCGATTCTACTCTGCCAACGCATCTTTCCGGCCCGCCGGCCAGATCGGCAACGACGACTTCCTGCTGATCAATGCCGGCTGGAGTTTCCCCCCGGGTGTGGAGCGCATTCCGGTTCCGGTTGGTCGCGTCGGTCCCGGTGAAGACTCCGCAACGGTAATCCTTCCGCTCGAAGGCCCAACGATGGTGGCCAACAATACCCCTGGATTGAGTCTTGCCGGAAAGACAGTGCCAACGTTTGCCTCTGGTGATCTCGCTGCGATGTGGCAAGGCGATCTTCTCGTGGTCCGTCCCTCCGCGTGGGGGATGGAGCGACTCCGTCCGGACGGTACGCCTGTTGGATACATCCGAATCCCGCTGGCGCGCCGTGCTGTGACACCCGCGATGCGCTCTGAAGATGCTGAGGCGAGAATCAACCAGTTCCGCGAGATGCTCGCCACGTCTGCTGAGGCGCTTCCGCCGGGCTTCGATTCCACAGCGTTGTTCAATGGAGTCCGGAACACGCCAGCCGTCGATTCACTCGGCCATTTTTCCTCCCTCCGCACCACACCGGGTGGTCTCGCATGGTTGGGGGAGTTCTTCCGTTTCAGTGACTCCCTCCGCCACTACACCGCAGTGCGGCACGACGGCGCGATCGTCGGGCGCCTCAGCATCCCGCGCAACGAACTGGTCCTCCTCGGTGACGACCGCGTGGTCCTTCGCAAGGAAGACGATGACGGCTTCGTGACCTGG
>JAABRY010000273.1 GCA_011390645.1 Gemmatimonadota bacterium | reverse complement strand
TGAGTGGGATGGGCATGGCCGTTGGGTGCGCGTCAACCATCGGTGGGATTGACGCCGTCGAGGACGCGCACCGCCAAGGCCGTGCCCACTCGGCCGGCCTGGCCGACGAAGCGCTCCTGTTCGCCCGTGCGGATGATCAGCTTGGCGTCTTTCGGAATCCCGGTGGGCAGGATCTTGCCCACCGACAGCGCCATCAGCTCCTCCACGGTGATCTCGAACTTGGGGAGCCGCACCGAGATCGGGACGGGCATTTCGCGCACCGCGTTTTCGGTCTTCAAGCGCGCGGCTTCGCGTTCCGCATCGCTCGAGTGCAGCAGCGCGAGGCGCTGCTGTCCGCTCGAGGTGAAGAACTTGTCGAGCACGGCGAAGGGCAGGCAGATGAGCATGAGGCCGCTCTGTCCACCCGCCGTGATCTCCACGTTGGCCACGAGCACCGGGTCTTCCCGGTTGGCCACCTGCAAGATTTCCGGGGACGATTCGAAGCCGCTGACCGCCAGCTCCATCGGTACGTGGTCCTGCCAGATCTCTTCGGTGAGCTGCGTGACACGCTCCGCCACCGTGCGAATCGCCATGCGCTCGATCGGGGTGAGCGAGCGAACCGGGAATGAGGCTTGCCCGGTGCCGCCGAAGACCCGATCAATGACATAGAAGCCGAACTCCGGCCCGATGTCGATCACCCCTTTCTGTCCGGTGCCGTTGATCTCGAAAATGAACGAGGAGCAGGGCGTGGGCAGTGACAGCGTGAACTCGCCGAAGCTGAACTGCTCGACACTCTGCAGGCGGACTTCGATCTGTCCGCGCACGCGAGAGATGACCCACGCTTCGAGGTTCTTGACCAGGCGCTCGTACATGGCCTCCAGCGTGCGCAGTCGCTCCTTGGAGACGCGCGCCGGCCGGCGGAAATCGTAGACCTGGACATCGACGGCCGCCCCAGCGCGTGGCGTGAGGCGTCCGGCGCCGCTGCCAAGCAGGCGATCGATGTCCGTCTGCGAAAGCGTTTCAGAGGCCATGCATGTGCCTCACTGCACCACGTACTGCGGGAAGTACACGCGCACGACGGTCTTGGCGCCGAAGCGCTCGTTGAGCGCGGTCGTGAGCTGTTCCTTGATGACGTCGCGTCCGGCGATGTCCGCCAGTTCATCGACCGTCTTCTGGCCGAGGGAGCTCAGGACGACGTCGCGCAGCTCGGCATCGCGCGACTCCAGCGTGGTGACGGCGGCCGCGTCCTTGCACTCCATGGAGACAGTCAAGAGCAGGAAGCGCGAGCCCCCGGAACCGGCGGGGTTGAGCACAAGGTTCTCGAGTGTCATGACGGCGGGCGGGGCGCCGGAGGCCGCTGAATCGCCCTCGGCGTGCTCGCCCTCGTCGCCTTCGCCTTCCGCGTGCTCGCCGGCAGCGCCGGTTGGCGCGGGCGTGGCATACCCGAGCGTCTTGGCGGCCATCGGGCCGACAATGATGGCGCCGGAGCCGGCACCGATTGCCAGGCCGATCACCACGGCGGCGGCGAGCGGGAGTTTGGCCTTCAGCCCCGTGGGGGCGGGTGCCTGGTCGTTGGAAGAAGCGTCTGCGTCAGCCATGTGCGAAATCGGGAAAGGGAGAATCCGAGTCGCTCAATAAGCAGGAGTGGTGCCACGGCCGTCGATTCGCGCGAGCAACCTGCCGCATTACTCCGCAAGTTGTTGTGCTGCATGTATTTACAAAAGGCCGTCGGCCGCGACACCGCCCCGGGCACGACGCCGTGCCGACGCCATGGACAGGCACTTTCGTCTCCCGGGCGGCAACTGCTGCCGCCCTGTTCCGACCGGAATGTTCTGCCGAGTGCGCGCGCGACGCGCCCACCGCGATGAGATCCCGCGGTGGGCGCGCGTGCTACCTCGCGCTGGTTAGCGCTTGATGCCCATCAGCTCCTGCAGCATTTCGTCGGCCGTCGAGACCACCTTGCCGTTGGCCTGGAAGCCGCGCTGCGCCACGATCATGCTCGTGAATTCCTGCGCCAGATCCACGTTCGACATCTCGAGCGCGCCGCTGGTGAGCTGGGACTGCGAACCCTCGAGGGCAAAGCCGAGCACGCCGGACCCGGAGTTGGCCGACTCCTGGTACATGTTGTCACCCACGCGAAGCAGACCGGCCGGGTTGTTGAAGTCCGCCAGCACGATCTTGCCGAGGGGCGAGGTGGTGCCGTTGGTGAAGAAGCCGGTGATCAGGCCGAAGCGGTCGATCGAGAAGTTCTGCAGCGAGCCTGCCGTGTAGCCGTCCTGGTCGCGCAGCACGGCGGTGGAGCCGGTGGAGGCGAACTGGGTGAGGCCGTTCACGCCGCCGGCCAGCTTCACATTCACCTGCACCGGATTGGCGCCCGGCACGGCGAAGTCGATCCCGGCCGTGATGTTGGTCGTCATGATGCCGGTCGGATCGAAGGTGAACGTCCCCGTGTTCACGCCCGGGTCCGCGGCGGTCGGGCTCATGAAGTACGACACCTCGATCGCGGCGTCGGCCGGCATGGCCGCCGTGAAATCGATCTGCGGCGGCGGGCCGGCCGAGAACGACCACGCGGCGGGCGATTCGTAGCTGGCACCGGTCGGGCTGGTGACGCGCACGTTCTCCGGCAGGATTTCATAGCCGGCGGGCGGGGTGGTGAGAATCGCCGGGTTGGTCGTCGGATCGGCGCCGGTCTCGAAGCTCTGGCGCGTGGCGCTGGTCATCGGGTCGAGCTGCCACTGCCACTCGTTGGCGTCGGTCTTCCACAT
>JAABRY010000272.1 GCA_011390645.1 Gemmatimonadota bacterium | reverse complement strand
CTCCTCGTGGTCCCCGTCCTCGCCGGTGGCTTCGCGCTACAGGCGCGTGACGTGCGTGGCGGCGCTCAGCTGCTCGACCAGGTTCTCACCTTCGTGCATTTGCGCTACGTCGATACCCTCGACGCCAACAGCCTGTACGAAAAGGCCGCCCGCGGTCTGGTGAAGGAGCTCGGCGACCCGTACACCGAACTCTTCTCCCCCAAGCAGATGGAGGAGTTCACGCGCAACACCAACGGG
>JAABRY010000271.1 GCA_011390645.1 Gemmatimonadota bacterium | reverse complement strand
ATCGGCGCGTACGTCACCGTCGGCAAGGTCTTTCCCGACACACCCGCAGAGCGCGGTGGCGTGATCGAAGGCGACCAGATCCTGCAGATCGATACCTTCCCGGCGCGCAACTGGACCACCCAGCAGGTGCAGAACAAGCTGCTCGGCCTGCCGGGCACCAATGTTCGGGTCACCTTCGGGCGCGTTGGCGTGCCCGAGCCGATCACCATGAACTTCCGCCGCGCGGAAGTGAAGGTGCCAGCGGTTCGTTATACCCTCATGCTCGATGAGCGCACGGGTTACATCCCGATCGAGCGCTTCAGCGAGAACACCACCGATGACGTCGCCAAGGCCGTGACCGACCTCACGGCGCGCGGGGCGAAGGGCATCATTCTCGATGTGCGCGGCAACCCCGGCGGCATTCTCGATCAGGCCATTTCCACCACCAACCTCTTTCTCGCCGAAGGCAAGGAAGTGGCCAGCGTGCGTGGCCGGTCCGACATGCAGAAGTTCACCACCGATCGCGCCCCGATCGCCGCGGACGTGCCGCTGATCGTGCTCACCGACGGTGGCTCGGCGTCCGCCTCCGAGATCGTGGCCGGCGCACTGCAGGACTACGATCGCGCGCTCGTGCTCGGCACCACGTCCTTCGGCAAGGGTCTGGTGCAGTCGCTCTACCCGCTCGACGGCGGCTACGCGCTCAAGATCACCACCGGCAAGTGGTTTACGCCGAGCGGTCGCTCGATTCAGAAGGAACGCAAGCAGGGCGACGCGTTCGTGCTCGATGCCATCGCCGACACCGTGGTCACCGACACGTCGCGCACCGCGCGGCCCACGTACAAGTCCACCGGCGGTCGCACGGTCTATGGCGGCGGGGGGATCACCCCGGACGTGATGGTCGTGCCGGATACGATCAGCTCGGCCGAACAGGCCGTCGCCCGCGTCATTCTGCCCAAGACGGGCCAGTTCTTCAGTGTGCTCGGCGAGATTGCGCTCGAGCTCAAAGGCAAGGTGCAGCCCGACTTCCAGCTCGAGTCGGCATGGGTGGAGGATTTCTACACCCGCCTCGACACGGCCGGCGTGAAGATCGACCGCGAGGTGTGGGAGAAGGGGCGTCGCTGGACGGATCGCTACCTCGAGAACCGGATCGCCCGCGCGGCGTACGGCGACACGCTCTCCAAGCGCCGCGAAATCAAGGACGACAATCAGCTCCGTGTGGCCATGGAACTGCTCCGCAAGGGAAATACGCAGAGCGAGCTGTTCGCCGCGGCCCGCGCCGAGATGGCGAAGCCCGCCCGCAGCGCCAGCAACCGCGGCGGCCCGCAGTAACTCGCGGCCTCGCGTGATGGACACGGGCCCGTCGCATCATGCGGCGGGCCCGCGTCGTTTGTCGGCCCTCCGGGTTTTTACGGATACCCCGTCGTGCGGGCCCGCACTACGCTCCCGCATGCCTGTCTCCCCACATCTTCTGCCGAGTGCGCCGTCGTCGCGCCTCGTACTGCGCGCCCTGTTGAGCGCCTCGACCGTTCTGCTGCTCGCCGCCTGTGGCGGTGCTGCGGACTCCACGGATTCTTCCGCGGCCGAACCGGCCGCATCGTCGGTACCAGTCACCACGGTGGCCCCTGAGACCGACGAAGTGCCGTTCCTGGCCAACATCCGCCAACTCACCTTCGGCGGCGAGAATGCCGAGGCCTATTGGAGCGCCGACGGCCAGTACATCACATTCCAGAGCACGCGCGACGGCCGCTCCTGCGACCAGCAGTATGTTATGCGCGCCGACGGCTCCGATGTCACGAAGATCTCGGTGGGTGGCAAGACCACCTGCGGCTACTTCTACAACGGCGACTCCCGCGTCTTCTTCGCCGCCACGCACCACGCCGACAGCGCCTGCCCGGTGAAGCCGGATCCGTCGCAGGGTTACGTGTGGCCGCTCGACAAGTTCGACATCTATACCTCGAAGCCCGACGGCAGTGACCTGCAGCGCCTGACGGACTACGGCGTGTACACGGCCGAGGGGATCCTGTCTCCCGACGGCACGTCGATCGTGTTCACGTCCACCAAGGACGGCGACCTCGACATCTACACGATGAACGTGGACGGCACGAACGTGAAGCAGCTCACCAACACGCGCGGCTATGATGGCGGTCCGTGGTGGTCACCGGACGGCAAGCAGATCGTCTATCGCGCCCATCACCCCAAGGACAGCACCGAGCTCGCCCAGTACAACGAGCTGCTCGCCAACAACATGATCCGGCCGAGCAAGGTGGAACTGTTCGTGATGAATGCCGACGGCAGCAACAACCGACAGATCACCAATCTCGGCGGCGCGAACTTCGGCCCCACGTGGACCCCCGACGGCTCGCGCATCATCTTCTCGTCCAATCATGAGAACCCGCGCAGTCGCGACTTCAATCTGTTCCTGGTCAACGTGGACGGCACCGGACTCACGAAGATCACCTCGCACCCCGAGTTCGACGGCTTCCCGATGTTCAGCCCCGATGGGACCAAGCTGATCTGGGCGTCCAA
>JAABRY010000270.1 GCA_011390645.1 Gemmatimonadota bacterium | reverse complement strand
CCAGTTCGTGGACCGCATCATCTCCGGCACCGTGTCTCCCTGGACGTGGTTGGTTGCGGATAGCGACCCGCCGACGATGTAGATGGCGTCGCCGACGGGCACCGCCATCGTGTGGTCGAGGGGGATGGGCAGCGGGGCGAGCGTCGTCCACCGGTCAGATGTCGGGTCGTAGGCGTCCACGGCGTCGACGGTGGCGCCTCGGTGGACGCCGCCGAACACGTAGATGCGCTCGTCGAAGACGCAGGCGGTCACCTCACTGCGCGCGAGCGGGATCGGGGCGACGCGCTCCCACGCCCCTTCGATACGGGGTAGCTTCTCTCGGTCATCGGCGTGGCTCATGGTCCACTCCCTTCGTCGGCATCATGGGGCATCGTCAATCATCCAGCGTCACGTCGAGGAAGTCGCGCAGCCAGTCCCCGAGAAGGTTGAACGCGAGGACGGTCACCGTGATCGCCAGACCCGGGAACACCGGGTACCACATCGTGAGCAGCAGCACGTCGCGCGCGTCGGCGAGCATGTTGCCCCAGGTCGGGATGTTGGGCGGGACGCCCACGCCGAAGAAGCTGAGGGCAGATTCGTAGAAGATGGCCGTCGAAAGCGAGAAGCTGGCGACCACGAGGACGGGGCCGATGGCATTGGGCAGCACGTGGCGCAGCATGATGCGCCCCGTCCGAACGCCCAGCGCGCGGGCCGCGTGGAAGTACTCCATCTCCTTGATGCGCAGCGCCTCGGCTCGCGCTACACGCGCGTAGTACGCCCACTGGACGATCGCGATGACGATGATCAGCTCGGTGAGCCCGGTGCCGAGCAGGGCCATCGCGAACAGGCCGATGAACATCGTGGGAAACGCCATCTGAAGATCGACCAGCCGCATGATCGCGACGTCGACCCAACCACCGAAGTACCCGGCGACGATACCGAGCGTCACGCCCAGGAGCCCGCCGAGGAAGACCGACGAGATGCCGACGAAGAGGCTGATGCGGGCGCCCGCGATGAGGCGGCTCAGGATGTCGCGCCCGACCCCGTCGGTTCCGAAGGGGAACTGCAGTTCGCCGCCGGCGAAGGCGGGCGGCAAGAAGCGCGATCGCAGGTGCTGTTGGTCCGGATCGTGCAGCGCGAAGAACTCGCCGAAGAGGGCTACGGCAACGAGGAGGAGGATGATGAAGACGCTGACGAGCGCGACCTTGGAGCGCACCATCGATCGCCAGGCACGCGCCCAGTTACCGGCTCGCTGCCGCGGCGCCACCACGTCGTCGAATCGCTCGCTCGCGCCGCTCATCGACTCACCCTCGGGTCGATGATGCCGTACAGGATGTCGGCAGCGAGGTTCATCACGACGGCCAGAACGGCCGTCATCGCGATCGTCCCGGACACCAGCGGGATGTCGAGCTGACGCACCGCGTTGAGCATCAGCTGGCCGAACCCGGGCCAGTTGTAGATGGTCTCGACGATCATCGAACCGCTCATGACGGTCGCGAACTGCATGGCGCCCACGGTGACGAAGGGGATGAGGGCGTTGCGGAGGGCGTGGCGGAAGAGGACCCGGCGCGGTGCCAGGCCCTTGCCCCGGGCCGTGCGGACATAATCGAGCCCCAATACGTCGAGGAGTGAGCTGCGCATGATCCTGGTGAGGTACGCGGTCGGCCACAGCGACAAGGTCACGACGGGCAGCACCATGTGGCGCCAGGTACCGGTCCCCGAGGCCGGCACCCAGTCGAGCACCAGCGAGAAGATGACGATGAACATGATCGCCACCCAGAAGATGGGCGCCGCTTGGCCGAACAACGCGAAGGTCCGCGCCACGTAGTCGCCCCAGCGGTTGCGTTGGGCGGCGCTGATCATGCCCAACACCACGGCAAGCGTGGTCGCCAGCACCAGGGCTGGGATGGCAAGCTGAACGGAGTTCCCGAGCCGTTCGAGCATGAGCGGGCCGACGGGGCGCCGGTAGCGGTTCGAGATCCCGAAGTCGCCGGTCGCAGCTCGCAGAAGATAACTGCCGTACTGCACGTAGAGCGGTCGGTCCAGGCCCAACTGCACGCGCATCTTCTCGATGGTCTCCGCGTCAGCCTCGGGGCCGATGATGCTGATGACGGGATCGCCGAGCACGTAGGTCAATAGGAAGGCCACCGTCACCGCCATGAACATCACGAAGAGACCCTGGAGGAGCCGGCGCACGATGAAGGCGGTCACGCTGCACCCTTCTCGCGGTCTCCGGGCCGCGACGACGTGCCTGGTTTCGGCGAGGCGGCAGGTTGGATCTGCCCGCCGCCGGCGGGGATGTGGGCACGGCGACGTCGTCTGCCGTGCCCACGGTGCTCAGTTCAGACTAGCCGAGGCGCGTCACTCGCGGACGCGGATCGTCCAGAAGTCTTCGTTGTGTCCGCCCGGGTACGGGATGAAGTGCTCGATGCGGTCGGACACGGCCATGAAGCGCGGCATCTGCCAGAACGTCACGCCCAGGGCCTGGTCGTACCAGAGCTCCTGCAACTCGTAGTTGAGTTCGCGCTGACGCTCGGGGTTGACGGCCGCCTGCAGCTGGGTGTAGAGCTCGACGAAGCGGTCGGCCTCGGGCCCCTCCCAGTTGGTCGAGTTGGTCGTGCGGTCGGGGTGGTACGTCCACATGTCGGTCTCGGGGGTCATCTCGACGCCGCCGTGGCCGTGGCCGTGCAACGCGGAGAGCGTCCCCTCGGTCTGGCGTGGGATGTAGACGGAGCCCCAGTCGAGTTCACGGACCTCGCCGACGCTGATGCCGACCGCCTCGAGGTAC
>JAABRY010000269.1 GCA_011390645.1 Gemmatimonadota bacterium | reverse complement strand
GACTTGGGCTCGGAATAGTACGACACCGACTGGTAGTCGATGGGCTCGTACGTGACGTTGGGCCAGTGCGGCTCGGTCATGGTGAGCCAGCGACGGAAGGCCTTGAGACGCCACTCGAGCAGCCACTCGGGCTCCTGCTTCTTGGCGGAGATGAAGCGCACGGTGTCTTCCGACAGGCCGGGCGGCAGCGTCTCCGACTCGATGTCGGTGCTGAAGCCGTACTGGTACTCACGGTTGACCAGTTGGTCGATGGTCGCGCTCATGCCTGCTCCTCGTCCTACGCGGTAAGTCCGCCGGCGAGCGGCGCGTTCGCGCCTGCGTCCGACGAATCGTCGATATCTGTGGCAGTGACCGCGGGAGCGGTCACGGCATGTTCACCCACGTCGTACGAGCACGAACCGCAACCGCCGAAGCGGTGCGTGCGTCGTGCTACCGGGGCGTCGAGCAGTCGAGACAGCTCGCGCGCTTCCACGTCACACGCCTCCGGGAACTGCTCGGCGATCTCGCACATCGCGCAGTTGTGAATGCGCAACGTCGCTCCTGCCGCCGATGTCGCTTCCCCCTCGGCCATGTAGCCGCGGGCCGTGAGCAACTCGGCCACCAACTGCACCCGCTCGGCGAGCGGCAAGCCTTCGAGCACCGGGCCCGCGTCAATGGCGAGTGCGTCCCACTCGCGGGCGAGCACGTTCGCCACCGCGCGTCCCCCCCGCTCGGTTTGCAGCGCTTCGAGGGCCGACGCGAGCACGGCCGCATAGCGACGGGGAAAGACCGCCTCGCCCGCCTCGGTGAGCCGATACGCAAACACCGGAGCGCCGACGCCTCGCACTTCGCGCTGATACCGCACCACACCGTCTTCCTCGAGCACCTTGAGGTGGCGACGGAGCGCATTGGGCGTGAGCCCGAAGCGCTCCGCGAGTTCGGTGGCGGTGAGCGGCTGGGCCTTCTTGAGGACCACGAGCAACTCCGCCCGAACCCCGCGGTACCCCCCCATCGACCCGATGACGTCTTGCATTCCTGATAGTATATGTCGGGAATATTCGTTCGGCAACATTTCTGTTGACGAATCGGCGCCGGGCGGCGGAGGTTCCCGATTGGTGACCCGGATGGCGACCGGTCGTGAAGGACGTGGACGTTTGATGCTGCACCCGTGCGCGCGGCGGGTTTCGGCAGCATCTTGTCGTCGGTGGGTTCGCCCGCTGGCGGCCATGAAATTTTCGCAAGGACCCGAACTGGTGCGAACGACCCTTCTGCTGGCCCTGATCGTGCTCGTCATCGGCGCGCTGTACGTGCGTCGTGCACGGCAGCGCGCCTATCGGCGGTCTCACGAACGTGACGGCACGGCACAGTTTCTGGCGTCGTTTCCCGGCCGCGACCATCCGGAAGCGTTGCTGCGACAGACCTATGCCTACCTGCTCGAGCGCCGGGAGGCGGCCGGCGACTTCGAAGGCGAGCACTTTACGGTCGCGCCCGGGCACGACCTGCGCACGGTCTACCATCTGGATGGACTCGATATCGAAGATGCCGTGCTCGTGATCGCCGACCGGGCCAGCGCTCGGCTCCCCAAGGCACACGATCTCGACGATCTCAAGGGGCGCGTGGCGACGGTGCAGGATCTGGTAGAGTTCCTGGTGCCCTACTTCCAGGACGATCCGGCCGCGACGTGAGGGCCGGTCGCGGGTTGCTGATCGTGCTGTGGCTCGTTGGCGGCTCGGCCTGCGGGGGAGGACTCACCCCGCTGCCGCCGAGCACCGCGCCAACGCCGATCGAGCGCGAACGAGGCCTTCCCGCGTCAACGCCGACCGCGCGTCCGGCAGTCGCAGGGCCGCTCGAAACGGGTGTGAGCGAGGCCGATCTCGATGCGCTGTGGGCGCGTGCCTTGATGGTGCCTGTGGCGGGCATGCCGCCGACCGCGCTTCGCAATGATTACGACGCGAGGCGAGGGGCGCGGGCGCATCGCGCGCTCGATATGCTGGCCCCCAAGGGGACACCGGTGCTGGCGGCGGATGACGGTCGCATTGGCCGCGTCGGCACGACCCCGATCGGGGGCAACATCATTTACGCCACCGATCCGGATGAACGCTTCGTGTACTACTACGCGCATCTCGATCGACACGCGCGCGGCCTCTCGGTCGGCGATCGCGTGCGCAAAGGCGACGTGATCGGCTACGTGGGCACCACCGGCAACGCGCCCTCGACCGTGCCACACCTGCACTTTCAGGTCATGAAGCGCGGGAGCGGTCGGGTCTGGTGGGATGGGCCGGCGATCAACCCGTGGGCGTTTTTCGTGTTGCCAGGCGCGTCCACACGGTAGATTCCGCGTTCACCCTCAAGACAGCCAGACCATGAGCATGCGGGGCAAGGATCGCGCGTCACTGCGCGCGGAAGCACATCACCTCGACGTGATTGTGCATATCGGGCAGGGCGGCATCACGCCGACACTGCTCACCAGCGTGGACGATGTGCTGCGCACGCGCGAACTGATCAAGGCGCAAGTCGCCAAGGGCGGAGAGCTCTCGGCACGCGAAGCGGCCGAGGCGATCGCGCCGCCCATGAAGGCCGAGATCGTGCAAGTCATCGGCCGCACATTCACGTTGTATCGAGAGAATCCGGAGCTGAAGCGGGGCGAGCTGCCTCCCTGGCGGCGCTGATCCCGAGCGATCCGTCGACCTCCCGCGATCGACCGCGACCACGCGCAGGATCCGGGATCTGTCTTTCCGCGTTACATCATGGCGTGCGACGCCGCCGCCCTCTCTGTCGTTGTCTTGTGCCGTCCCTGATACGCCACTATGCTCCCGGTGGCCCAATCCGG
>JAABRY010000268.1 GCA_011390645.1 Gemmatimonadota bacterium | reverse complement strand
TTTCGAGGCGGAATACGCCGCGTTCTGCGGGAACGCGCGCCAGTCGGCGATGCTCCCCACCACGACGTGCCGCCCATGACCACGCGCGCGCATCGGGGGGAGGAAGTGGCGCGCGATCGCGAACGGCGCCTCGAGGTTGATGGCCAGTTGTTCGCGCACCAGCCCATCGAAGCTCTCCTCGAGCGGCGCGAGGAGGAAGCCACCAGCATTGTTGACGACGAGGTCAGGGAGCGGGAACTCGGCAC
>JAABRY010000267.1 GCA_011390645.1 Gemmatimonadota bacterium | reverse complement strand
ACGCCTGCAGGAGTTCACGTCTGGCCACCGGATCCGCAAGATCGGCCTGCCAGTCCTCAGCACCGGGAAGCGGTGGCATCGGCGAGCGGGCCACCCGGATCACCGTCCACCCCATCGCGACAAGCCGAGTGGCGACGGCGGCCCCGATCCCGCGGGAGGCGCCGGTGACAAGTGCGATATGGCCAGCGGGAACGTGGGTCATCACCCGCCCTCGTATTCCACGTAGTTGCGTGGCGACTCCCAGAGTCGCACCCGGGCAAGACGGCCGGCAGGGATCCGCGGGCCCATCTGCTCCCAGATGAAGATCGCGATGTTTTCCGCGGACGCCAAGCGGTCCGCGAACCACGGGACGTCAAGGTTCAGGTTGCGATGGTCGAGTTGCGCGTGGACGTGCTCATCGAAGAGCGCCTTCACGATCCCGACGTCCACCACGTAGCCGGTCTCGGACGAGATCTCGCCCTCGATGCAGAGTTCGACTTCGTAGTTGTGGCCGTGGTAGTTCGGGTTGTTGCACGGCCCGAAGGTGGTGCGGTTCCACTCGTCGGACATGGCCGGATTGTGGAGGCGATGGGCGGCGTTGAAATGCACGCGACGGACAACGAGGGCGCGGGGCATGGGCGAGTCCGGGGGTGGGGCGGAAACACGAGCGGCGCTGCCCGAACGCGTCGGGGCGGCGCCGCAAGACTGAGCGATGGCGGGGAAGGTGTTCTTGCAGCCCGTGGAGACATCGTCGGCGCCCTCTCCCCGTCGTCCGTCTTCCCCCCGAGGGGGCATGGCGTTGGACCAGGAATGTGGGCCCATCCTCGGACCTGTTGGCTCAAGTACGTATGGCTCCCCGCCACCGCACAGCCACGATTAGTATACCGTCCTGACCGCAGAGCGTCAATCAGGATCTCCCCGTTACCCCGGAGCACCGATCATGTTCGAACTCCTGTCCGGTCTCGCCCTGCTCGTGGTCTGGGGTGTGTTGCAGTTCGTGGTGCAACCAGTCACCGGATGGATCCACGTGGCGCTGATTGCGGGCGTGGTGTTGGTCATCCGCGGGATCGTCACGCGCGACCCCGGTACCGCAGCGCGATAGCTACCCCACCAGCGCCGTTGCCCACGGCGCCGCGGCGCGGCGGCAGGCGTCACGCAGCACCTCCGGCGGCGCCACCATCGAGATCCGGATATACCCTGCCCCGCCGGGTCCGAACCCGCTTCCCGGCGTGATCACGATCCGTTCCTCCGCCAGCAACTTGTCGGTCACGTCCCAATCGGTCATCCCCGCTGGCACGGGAATCCACAGATACATCCCGGCCTGGGGGGGGGAGACCGTCACCCCCGCATCGGCGAAACCCGCGACTGCCGCGTCGAGCCGGGCGCGGTACCCTTCGCGAATGCCCGTCGCCAGTTCCTCCGCATGCTCGAATGCGAAGCGCCCCGCGCGCTGCACGATCGTCGGGACGCCGTAGCCCACAAGCGTGCGATAGGCGTTGAGCGTCGCGCAGACATCGGCGCGCCCGCAGACCACACCGAGACGCATCCCCGCCATCGAGAAATTCTTGGAACCGGAGTGGATCTCGACCGCAACATCCTTCGCGCCCTCGACCTCGAAGACGCTCGGCGCGCGCTCCCCCGAGTGCACCAGCTCGCTGTAGGCGATGTCGGAGATCAGGATGATGTCGTGCGCGCGGCAGAACGCCACCGCTTCAACCCAGCGTTCGCGCGTGGTGACGGCACCAGTGGGATTGTTCGGGAAGTTGAGGAGGAGGAACTTCGCCCGACGTGCGACGGCGGGGTCCACCGCGGTGAGATCGGGGAAGTAGCCGCCACCTGCGGTGACCGGGAGCCGCACCAGCTCGGCACCGGCCGCGGCGACAGCGCGCTCGTAGACGGGGTACGCCACATCGGTGATCATCATCGCGTCCCCGGGCTCGAGGTACGCGAGCACCATGTGCGCGAGCGCTTCCTTTGCGCCAGCGGTGGGCACCACTTCGGTCACCGGATCGATCGTCACACCGAAGCGCCGGTGCATGTACGCCACGAAGGTCTCGCCGAACGCCTTCTCCCCGAACATCGCCGGGTAGCCGTGGGCCGTCCGGTCCTGCACCGCCTCGGCCACCGCGTTGATCAGCGCGTCGGGCATCGGCTGATCGGGCGAACCAAGCGAGAGGTCGAGGACGGTGTGACCCGCGGCTTCGACCAACCGCTTCCGGGCAATCAGGGTCGTGAAGACATAGGGCTGGACGGCACGGAGGAGAGCGGTGGATTCGGGCACGGCATGGCTCCAACTGGGCGACGGGTGGATCGAGTCGCCGGGATGTTGCCCTGATGTGCTCCGGATGGAAAGGCGCTCACGAGATCGGGAGTGACGGTGAAGATCGCGGAAACGATCTCGCAATCCTCGAGCTGGTTGCTGGTGCGGAGTTCGTGCAGCAACTCGAGGACTGCCTCCCGTATCGCGACTGGGTCGTCCGATGGCACCGAGATCGCTCCCCGAATCGCCTTCACGGTGGGCACGCCGATCATGGTGCTCAGCCACGTTCGCAGGCTCATGCTGCGACCTCCTGCACCACGGCCCGGCGCGCCACGACCACG
>JAABRY010000266.1 GCA_011390645.1 Gemmatimonadota bacterium | reverse complement strand
TCCGAAGTCCCGCCGGTCACGACGACGGCCGTTGGGAACAGCGAGTTCACGCTGAGTGCCAACCAGGACACCTTGTACGTCAACATCGAGGTGAGTGGCCTGCAGAACGTGCGCTTTGGGCACTTCCACACCGCCGCGGCGGGCGCGAACGGCCCGGTCGTGGCATTCCTTGTGGATCCGCCCACGTTGACTGGCGCGCAAAACGGTCGGATCGGCAAGCAGTTCATCACCGCCTCGGATCTCTCTGGAACGTTGGCCGGGCAGCCGCTGACGTCGCTGGTAGACTTGATGCGCGCCGGTACGGTTTACGTCAACCTGCACACCGATGCCAATCCGGGTGGCGAGCTCCGCGGTCAGGTGGCGTTGGTCCCATAACGACCAGCGCGGACGCAAGTTTGCCACAGGCTTTCGGGCTCGCTGCCTTTCAAGGCTTAGCACGCTTGCGGGAGTGACGGTGGCATGGTGTCGACCAAAGACAGAGCCGATTCGTCGGCCCCCGTTGGACCCGCCAGCGCTATTCGTAGCCGTGGCGGGTTTTTTCTTGTCCATCGTTTCGGCGACGAGGACATCCGACGCGGCCTTGCGCTCGCCGCGATCACGCTGGCCTTCGCGAAGCCGACGCTCGCGTTCGACATCTCCGGCCAGTACGGCTTCGGGTCGTTCGCCGACTGGACCGTGCACGGGCTCAATGTGCCTGCGCCGGAGGTGACGGCCACGAGCTTCACGCTGCGGCTGGGCGCCCGATTGTACCTGCGCTGAGGCCGTACGACGGCGGCCCTCCATTGTGGAGGCGAGCGCCCAACCACCTGAACGAGATACCCTTCGTGCATGGCGAATAGGATTCGCACGGAAGGTCGTGTTCCCATGACCGGTTGATCCCGCAGACGCAGACGGCGTCTCTCTGCGAAGTGCAAAGCGGCGCCGTGATCTGATGAGATCGAGACACTGAGTGAGGCGGGGCTCGAACGCCTGCAGGAACTACGTGCGGTGTTGGCACCGGTGACGGTGTAGCCAGCACATTGTCGTCGAGGGTGCCGCGACGAGCCGAGCTGCTTGAAACGGCATCAGTACGTCACCGTCGTCGATGCCGCGAGCAAACGCGGCAGCAGGTGTTCGAGGTCTTCATCAACGGCGAGCTGCCGCACCACCGCATCGCTCAACGTGGGCAGGTTGCGTACCGCACGGAACACATGCACATCGGGGACGCGCTCGCCGTGCAGCAGCTTGGACAGATAGCCCTGCGAGAGCCCCAGCAATCGCTCGGCGACGCCTTGGGTGGTGGTGCGCGCCGCAAGAAACTCCGTGACCGCCTGCTGCATCTGGCGCCGGCGTTCCACAGCGTGCGCGCACTGCAGGATCTCGCCGAGTCGTCGCGTCTGCGGCCCGTCGAGCAACATCTCATTGCAGCGGTCGCACGCGGGTACCACCAGCGAATCGGCGATCGGCACCTGTGCCAGATCACGATATCGCACGAGTCGTCCCTGCACGTCGCGCATTGCCACCGTGCCAGCGTCGCACGCGAAGCACGGCACGGGCTCGAACGCGTCGCGCGTTGGTGCCGTTTGCTTGGGCGTTTTGCGGGTCGTGACTGACGGATGCATTGTGACCGTTTCCCTCATCACCCTTCGTGCATCGGGACGACGCCGCGGACGTACTCGCGCGCCTCGTGCTCCGTAGATCCAAGCAACGTTCATGATACGCGCGGTGGCGCTCGTGTACGCGATGATCAACTGGTCAGGCGGAAGCGACCTGATGAGCTTCTGGAATGCAGCCAGCCTGTAGTACGGTTGCCCGGTTGAAGCCGCCTTGATTTGCACTCAGTCCAAAGTTGCGGGTTCACCTGTCCCCCCCGCAAGAGGTGTGCTCGGGCTATCGAGCCCGTTCGGATCGACTGCGAGAAGCGGCGCGGGGCGCGGGCAACAGCAGGCTACAGCAGGCGCTGATCCTCCCCGGACGAGGCGCCCGACTTGTCGAAGTATCCTCGCCACCATCACGGTATTGTCAGACGGTCACCGGGCCGTCACACCGGTCCGTACCGCACGTACGCACGGCCTGCCGTTTGCTGAGGTCATCCTGCCCTTCACCGTGCTCCGCCGCCTCGACTGCGTGCTCGAGCCCACGAAGGCCACGCTCCTCCAGGTGTACGCCACCCGAAAAGACGGGGCGATCAACCCCGAGCCGTTCCTGCTCAAGGCGTCCGGGCAGCACTTCTACAACACGTCTCGGCTCGACCTGCGTGGCCGGCTCGGCGATGCCGATCACATTGCGCAGAACCTCTGGGAGTACCTGCAGGGCTTCTCGGCGCCGGTGCGCGACATCTTCGAGGAGCTCATCCGCAAGTTCGCGGAACTCTCCGAACAAACGGCCGGTGACGATCCCACGGCGGCGACACGGTGAAGTCTGCGACGACCCGCAACGCTCTTCGCGTTCGCCCCGTGAACTCATCCGGCTTGTTATGCTGTGCGACGGGTGCACCAACAATCTCTTGCGACCGGACGAGTCAAACGGTTGCGCATCCCGCCATGGGGCGACAAAGGCGCCGCTCTGGAACAACAGGCCGGCATCAGGCGCTTCCTGAGCAGCCGAGCGGATTGTGCCGCCGGCGTCTCCTTTCTACGGCGAGTTGCTCAATGTTTTCTGCCGCCTCGTTCCGCCGTGTGCTCGGCACCACCATCGCCGGGATCGGCCTCTCGCTCCTCGCCGCCTGCGGCGAGGACGATCCCGTCAGCCCGTCCCTCGTCCGGTTCCGCGCTCCCTTGACCGGGGCGTCCGAAGTCCCGCCGGTCACGACGACGGCCGTTGGGAACAGCGAGTTCACGCTGAGTGCCAACCAGGACACCTTGTA
>JAABRY010000030.1 GCA_011390645.1 Gemmatimonadota bacterium | reverse complement strand
TGGCACAGCGCGAGGGGCTCGATGCCACGCGCGGGACGATCGGCCGCGAGGTGACGGCGATCGGCGCGCAGGTGGCGCAGCTCGAGGATCGCGTCGTGCGTTCGGTGGTGCGCGCACCGCTCGGCGGAACCGTGCTGGTCCGCCTCGCGGAGCCCGGCGAGGTCGTGGCGCCGGGACGGCCGATCATCGTGATGGCCGCGCTCGACACGCTCACGTTCCGCGCGTGGGTCAGTGGAGGCCAATTGCCTGACCTGCGCCTCGGCGCCTCGGTGATGGTGCGCACCGATGCAGGGGGGGGGACATTGCAGGAACACGCCGGCATCGTCACATGGATTGCCGATCGCGCGGAGTTCACGCCGACGCCGATCCAGACGCGCGATGAACGGGTCACGCAGGTATACGCCGTGAAGGTGGTGGTGGCCAATCCCGACGGGACCCTCAAGGTGGGGATGCCGGGCGAACTCGTGCTGGGTGTCGCCACACCGTGAGCTCGTCCGACGCTGCGATCGTGGTGCACGACCTCCACCTCACCCGCGGCAGCACACGCGCGGTGGACGGCGTGTCGTTCACGGTGCCGCGGGGCGAACGCTTCGGGGTGATCGGCCCGGATGGGGCGGGGAAGACCACCCTCTTCCGCATGCTCACGACGCTGCTCGTCCCGGATCGAGGCACCGCACACGTTCTGGGTCACGACGTCGCCGGGGCGCCGTGGATGATCCGACCGCAGCTTGGCTACATGCCCGGGCGTTTTGCGTTGTATCCGGACCTGTCGGTGGCGGAGAATCTGGCGTTCTACGCGGACGTCTTCGATACCACGGTTGCAGCGGGGATGGCTCGCATCGCCCCCATCTGGTCCCAGCTCGCGCCGTTTGCTGCGCGACGCGCGGGCGCGCTCTCCGGTGGGATGAAACAGAAGCTCGCCCTCTGTTGTGCCCTGGTGCATCGGCCCACGCTGCTGGTGCTCGACGAACCGACCACTGGCGTGGATGCGGTCTCCCGGCGCGAGTTCTGGGACCTGCTCGACACCCTGCGGGGCGATGACTTGACGATCATCGTCTCGACGCCCTACATGGACGAGGCCTCGCGGTGTGATCGCGTCGCGCTGATGCAGGCGGGGCGCTTCCTGGCGGTCGATACGCCAGCGGGCATCAGTGCCGGGTTTCCACTGCCACTGCTGGCGTTGCGCGCCGCCGATCGCATCGGCATGCTCAGCGTGCTGCGTGACTTTCCGCATGCCGTGGGCGCCTGGCCGTTTGGCGAGACGGTGCACTACACCGATGCTCGCGTCGGGGCGGCCCCCGCGCTGGTGCTCGCGGAGCTGCGCGAGTGGGCCGGGGCGCACGGGATTGCGGACCTCGAGGGCGAGGCGATCACCGCCGGGATCGAGGATGTCTTCATTCATCGTCTCGCCGAGCACGAGCGTGCTGCGTGACCACGCCGGCGATCGAG
Organism: Gemmatimonadota bacterium; assembly: GCA_011390645.1. Lineage (GTDB taxonomy): Bacteria > Gemmatimonadota > Gemmatimonadetes > Gemmatimonadales > GWC2-71-9 > Palsa-1233. Next base: position 30,763 of record JAABRY010000030.1, on the reverse strand, counting down.
ACCACCAATCTCACCCGGCGGTTCGGTGACTTCGTGGCGGTGGATGCCATCACCCTCTCCGTGGCGCGCGGTGAGGTCTTCGGCTTCCTCGGCGCCAATGGGGCCGGGAAGACCACCGCCATTCGCATGCTGATCGGGCTGCTGGCGCCCTCGGACGGCGAGGCCACCGTCGCCGGCGCCAATGTGCGCACAGATCCGGCGACCGTGCGTCGACGCATCGGATACATGAGCCAGCGCTTCTCCCTCTACGATGATCTCACGGTCCGTGAGAACGTGGAGCTCTACGGCACGATCTACGGACTCTCGCGCGCGGAGATCCGCTCCCGGATGACGGAACTGCTCGAGCGCATTCAGCTCACGGCGTCACGTGACACCCTCGTGCGCCAGCTCCCCCTCGGTTGGAAGCAACAGCTTGCCCTGATGGTGGCGCTCCTGCACCGGCCCGAGGTGGTCTTCCTCGACGAGCCCACTGGTGGGGTCGACCCGATCACCCGCCGTCGCTTCTGGGAGTTGATCTATGCCACCGCGGCGGAAGGCACCACGGTGCTGGTGACCACGCACTACCTCGATGAGGCGGAGTACTGTGATCGTCTCTCGATCATGGTGGACGGTCGGATCGCAGCGATGGGCACGCCGGCGGAGGTGCGTGCCCAGGTCGGTGTGTCCACGCTGGACGAAGTCTTCCTCACCCTCACCCGCGCGGTCGCCGCGCCATGAGCGCCTTCCGCGGTCTCGTGCGCAAGGAGACGCTGCATCTGCTCCGCGATCGGCAGACCCTGGCGATTCTCTTTCTGCTGCCGGTGGTCTCCGTGTTGTTGTTCGGCTTTGCGGTGCGCACCGACGTGCGCGCGATTCCGATCGTGGTGGTGGATGTCGCGCCGGATGCCGCAACGCGGGCGCTGATTGCGCGATTCGCACAATCGGAGCAGTTCCAGTTGCACGGGACATTGCGGAGCGAGGCGACCCTCGATGCGTTGTTCCAGGCGGGCACCGTCCGACAGGCGATCGTACTGCCGACCGAGACCGATCGCCGCCTGGTGCGCGGCGAGCGGGTGGTGGTCGGCCTGATCACCGATGCCTCCGATCCGAACACCGGTCGCGTGATGGAGGGTTATGCCGGGGCACTGCTGCGGCGATGGCACGCCGAGCGAGCCGGGGTCGCACCATCGGGTGGCGTGTCGCTGCTCACGCGGATGCGCTTCAACCCGACGCTCGAGAGCGTGAACCTCTTCGTGCCCGGTCTGATTGCGCTGATCCTCACGATCGTGGCCGCCATGATGACAGCGATTTCGATCACGCGGGAGAAGGAGCGGGGCACGATGGAGTTGCTGCTGGTCTCGCCCCTGCGGCCGTCGGCGGTGGTGCTCGGCAAGGTCGCGCCCTACGTGGTGCTCGGGATGGCGAACATGCTCACGGTGCTGCTCGCGGCTCGCGGCGTGTTCGGCGTGCCGATGCGCGGTCATCCGCTGGTGCTGCTCGGCGCCTCGCTGCTCTACGTGATCGCCTCCCTCGGGCTCGGGATCCTGATCTCGACCAAGGCGGAGACGGAGCGCACCGCGATCATGGCAGCGCTGGCGGGCCTCTTGTTGCCGACGCTGATGCTCTCGGGCTTCATCTTCCCGCTCGAGGCAATGCCACGCCCGCTCTGGGCAATCTCTCACCTCATCCCGGCACGGTGGTTCCTCACCATTGTGCGCGGGGTGATGGTCAAGGGCGCCGGGCTCGCCGATCTCTGGCGGGAACTCGCGATCCTGGCCGCGATGTCGGTGGCGCTGCTTGGCATCGGCATCCGACGCCTGGCGATACGGTTGCCATGAAGCTCCGCACGATCGGCGCCTTGATGCGCAAGGAAGTGCTGCAGGTCTTCCGGGATCCTCCGACCCTCGTGCAGGTGCTCGCGATTCCGCTGATCCAGCTCGTCGTGCTCGCGAACGCGGCAACCTTCGACACCGGTGCGACGCGCTTGCTGGTGCGAGACGATGATCGCACTCCCGCCTCGGCCGCGATGGTGGCGGAACTGGTCGGCAGCGGGGAGTTCACCGTGGTGGGGACCGCGGTCGCACCGGCGCACATCGAGGCCGTGCTGCGTCGGCGCGAGGCGGCAGCGGTGCTGCAGATCCCGGCTGGCTTCGCAGCGGCTGTTGCCCGCGGGGAGCCCACTGCGGTCCAACTGCAGATCAACGCAGAGGAGGGCGCGGTGGCCGGCCTCATCCAGCAGGCCGCGCTGGCCATCGTGGAGCGGCAAGCGGGGGCGCCCAGCACGCTCGAGGTGCGGCAGCAGGGGTGGTTCAATCCGACGCGCCGCTACAAGGACTGGATGGTGCCCGGCATTCTGGTCTCGCTCACCACGATCATCGGCCTCCTGCTCACGGCACAAAGCATCACGCGGGAGAAGGAACTCGGCACCCTCGAGCAGCTCAACGTGACGCCGGTCACCAAGGGCGAGTTCATCACCGCGAAGCTGCTCCCGTTCTGGGGCATCGCGATGGGGATCTTCACGGTGGGCCTCATCGTCTCGAAGGTGGTCTTCGCCATTCCCACAGTTGGCGCGGTGCCGATCGTCTTCCTCGCGGCGATGGTCTATCTCTCCGTGGCACTCGGCATCGGGCTCTGGATCTCCACCGTCACGCAGACACAACAGCAGGCGATGTTCGTCGCCTTCTTCGTGCTGCTGATCTTCCTGTTGATGAGTGGCCTCTTCACCCCGCTGGAGGCGATGCCCGACTGGGCGCAGGCCGTGGCACACGCCAACCCGGTGATGCACTTCGTCGGCTTGATGCGCGCGGTGCTGGTGCGCGGTGCCGGCCTCGCCGAGGTGGGGCCAACAATTGTCGGGCTGGGGATCGCGGGGGCGGCGGTGTTGGGCTTGGCGGTGATGCAGACGCGGAAGACGCTGGAGTAAAAGAGATGGTGAGGGGTGAGGGGTGAGGGGTGAGGGGTGAGGGGGAACGGCAACAGGTAAAACGTGAAACGTGAAACGGGTAGGGACGGATCCCTTTCACCTTTCACCTTTCACCGCCGTTCCCTGCTTGCCGATCGCCGTTCGCTGTCAGCCGCCCCGCGGCCGAATCGCCACCACCACGCTGCCGTCGGCCAGCGTCTCGCTGGGTCCGACCTCCCAGCCATGCCCGTCAAGCAGCGTCGCGAGCGGTGTCGGTGCATAGGGCAGGACCATCCGGCAGGCGGTACCGACGTCCTGGACGTGCGCGAGAATCGCCAGGAGCGGTTCTGGGGGGGGGAGGTCGCGGAGGTCACGCGCATCCGGGGGCGCCGGAGTGCGTGGGAGCGCCGGCGCCGGCGCGGTGTGGGTGGCTTCCGCCTCTTCGCTCGCCCGCCAGAACCAGGTGGACCAGTCGTCACCCGCGAACATCGTGCTGTGATGTCGGAAGCCGCGCTCGGCCATCACCGCGTAGAGCGGGACGGGCTGAAAGGGCGAGCGCAGGTGCAGGACCCAGCCACTCAGCAGGCGATCAGCGGCCGCCAGGATTTGCGGGAGTGGCTCACCACCGCCTCGCAGGATGTCACGCACGTCCAGCTCGATGATCCTGGACGGGTCGAAATCAGGAAAGGGAGGATTCATGCCTCCAAGCTCGTCACCGTCACGCGCCCCCGCCGTGACGGATGTCTCACGTGCCGTCGCCACGCGCCCATCCCCGCAGCCGGTCCGCTGGCACCAGCAGGAGCCGACTTCCCTTCCGCTCGCGCAACAACCCTTTCGCCTGCAACTGCTTGAAGGCCCGCGAGACCGATTCCCGTGCCGTGCCGATCTCGGCGGCCAGCTCATCCTGGGTTCGCTCGAGCACCAGCGCTACCCCGTCGGCAGTGATTGTCCCATCGCGATCGGCGTAGTCGGCGAGGATCATCGCCAGCCGAGCGGCCACGTCACGGAACGCCACCGTTTCCACGAGCTGGACCAGGTGGCGGAGGCGGCGCCCCAAGGCGCGCACCACCGCGGCCGCCACGTCAGGATCGGTGCGGAAGGCGTGTTCGAACTCGGCGCGGGGCAGGTAGATCAGCCGGGCCGGCATGGTGGTCACGGCCGAGGCGGGGTAGGTGCCACCGTCGAACATCGGCAATTCCGCCACCGGGCGCCCGGCGCCTTCCACGGCAAGGGTCTGTTCCTGCCCGCTCGCCGAGGTGCGGTAGATCCGCACGCGCCCCTCGAGCACGAAATACGTCCCTTGGCAGGAGTCGCCCGAGCGGAAGAGGGAGAACCCCTCGCCGACGGTACGCGGGACGCAGCGCGCGGCGAGGCGGGAGAGGACGGCCTCACTCAGGTCGGCAAAGATCGGGGCGCCCCGCAGGAGCGCGATCACATCGGGCATACGATCGAATAAGGGTGCGCGGGCCCGGCGTGACAAGCGTCACGGCGCGGGGGCTGATGCGGAGCGAGACTGGGGCAGACCCTTTCTCACGGAGCAGGCTCATGTCGTCACCCTATGGCGTTCCCACCACCTCGACGCTCACCCGGCCGGCCGTCACGGACAGGCAGGATGGGCCAGAGGGCAAGTCGTTTGTGCTGCACTTCCAGCCGGGTCAGAAGCTGCCCGATCACCGCAACGGGTCACGCCTGCGGATCACGGCTCGGCGTGGCACCGGCTTGCTGGCGGTGGAGGGACTGGGTTCCCGGATGCTCGCGGCAGGAGAATCGGTGCAACTCGAGCCCAATGTGGTGCACGCGCTGGAAGCGGGTGCGCATGCGTGGGACGTTGAAGTCCACCTGATTGCCGGCTGCTGCCCTGGGTGCGCGTGATGGAACGCTTCGTCATGGGGTTCCTTCGCGCGGCGATCGTCTGGTTGGTGGTCGGGACCTCGCTCGGTGCGGCGATCGCGATGATCCCCGCTTGGCTGGTGTATCGCCCCGTGCACCTGCATCTCCTGCTGCTTGGCTTCGTCGTGATGTTCATTGCGGGTGTGGCCTATCACGTGGTGCCGCGCTTCACGGCCGCGCCGTTGCACTCGAATCGCCTCGCCGCGGTACACCTCTGGGTGGCGAATGCCGGGTTGGTCTTGCTGGCGTGCGGCTTCATCGCGCGCGTGCAGCACCCCGCGCTTGCCCCCGCGCTGTTGGCCACGGGGGGCATCCTCTCCGCGAGCGGTGCCTACTTCCTCGCCTGGAATCTCTGGCGGACGCTCGATGGCGCGGTCGTGCCGCCGTCACGGCTGCCGGCCGCACGCCCCCTCCCGGTGGCTCGGAGCTGAGATGCCTCCCGTGACCCGGCGCTTCCTCGCCACGGCGGCGCTATCGCTGCTGCTGGGCCTCTCACTGGGGCTCTGGCTCCTGGTGCGCCGGGAACTGTTCGGTATCTGGCCCACCCCGCACCTCACCAGCGCCCATGCCCATCTCGTGCTCGTCGGCACGGTGATGCAAGTCATCGCAGGCGTGGCGTTGTGGATGTTCCCCTTGCCACGTCGTGGCACTCCGGTGGTGCGGGAGCCGCCGTGGGCGATGATCGGGTGGTGGTGCCTGGCGCCAGGGACGCTGCTTCGCGCGGGTGCCGAGGTGGCGCGGGCCACGAGCGCGGCCACCGCGCTGCCGGTGCTGGTCGTTGGGGGGGGCGCGCTGCAGGTGCTGGGGATGGTGGCGGTGGTGCTGGCCCTGCGCCATCGCATTCGACCGGCGGGCGCCGGCGCTCGCGCCACACTGTGACAACCGTCACGGCGGGCAGCGTGGTAAAGCCGGAGTTTGAAGTGTGGCCGCAAGGCGCGGCCCACAGGCGGAACGGCACCAGCCGACCGCGGCACCAACTGGCCCGACAGGGCCCTACGGACGAGGCAACGATGGCGGTACAACGGTGGTTCGGGCAGGCAGCACTCGCGACGCTCGCGCTCGGCGCAGTGGCGTGCAGCGCGCCCAGCCCCTCGCGATTGGTCACGGGCGATGCGGCGAGCCGCACCTATGTCCCGCCAGGAGAGCATGACGAGTACTACTCGTTCATGTCCGGCGGCTACAGTGGCAATGTGACCGTGTATGGGCTCCCGTCCGGGCGCCTGCTCAAGACGATTCCCGTCTTCTCGCAGTTCCCCGAGAACGGGTACGGCTACTCCGAGGAAACCAAGCCGATGCTGGAGACCTCCTACGGCTTCCTCCCGTGGGACGACACCCACCATCCGCAGCTCTCCCAGACCGACGGGATGCCTGACGGACGCTGGCTCTTCATCAACGGCAACAACACGCCGCGCGTTGCGCGCATTGACCTGACCACCTTCGAAACCGACGAGATCATCGAGATCCCGCACTCGGCCGGTGGCCATGCCTCGCCGTTCGTGACCCCGAACTCGGAGTACCTGGTGTCGGCGGTGCGCTTCTCGCTGCCCGTCCCGAACAAGGACGTGCCGATCGAGACGTACAAGCAGAACTTCAAGGGCTCGCTCTCGTTCGTGACCGCGAACAAGCCGGGCGAGATGGACATCGCCTTCCAGATCCTGATGCCGGGGTACAACTACGACCTCGGCCGCGCGGGCAAGGCGAAGTCGGAGGGGTGGTTCTTCTTCACGACCTACAACACCGAACAGGCCTATACGCTGCTCGAGCTGAACGCCTCGAAGAACGACAAGGACTACATCGCGGCGGTCAATTGGAAGGTCGCCGAGAAGTGCGTCGCCGATGGCAAGGCGAAGGTCGCGCCAGCGCGGTACATGCACAACACGATGGATCATGGCTCGCGCAGCGCGACCAGTGAGACCAAGACCTCAGTGAAGATGCTGGTGCCGGCCGATTGTCCGGGGGTGCTCTACTTCCTCCCGACCCCGAAGTCGCCGCATGGCGTGGATGTGGACCCGACCGGCGAGTACATCGTCGGGGGTGGCAAGCTCGCCTCGGTGATCCCGGTGCACTCCTTCACCAAGATGCTCGCGGCGATCGAGGCGAAGGATTTCGAGAACGAACTCGATGGCATCCCGGTGCTGCGCTACGAGTCGGTGATTGCAGGCGAAGTGGAGCGCCCGGGGCTGGGGCCGCTGCACACCGAATTCGACGGCAAGGGCAACGCCTACACCACGATGTTCATCTCGTCCGAAGTGGTGAAGTGGAAGCTGGGCACCTGGGAAGTGCTCGACCGCATGCCCGTGTACTACTCGGTTGGTCACCTGATGATTCCCGGTGGGGACGGTGTCACGCCGTGGGGCAAGTATCTGGTGGCGATGAACAAGATCACCAAGGATCGCTACCTCCCGACCGGTGCGGAGCTGACCCACTCGGCCCAGTTGATTGACATCAGCGGCGAGAAGATGGAGATGCTGCTCGACTTCCCGACGCAGGGCGAGCCGCACTACGCGCAAGCGCTGCCGGCGTCGATGATCAAGGACAAGCAGGTGAAGTTCTTCTCGCTGGCCGACAACACCCACCCCTGGGCCACCAAGTCCGAGGCGGAGGCAACGGTCGAGCGGCGGGGCAAGGCGGTGCACGTCAAGGCGATCGCGGTGCGTTCACACTTCGCGCCCGACGTGATCGAAGGCGTCGAGGTCGGTGATACCGTGTACTGGCACGTGACCAGCATCGAGCAGGACTGGGACATCGTGCACGGCTTCGCGGTCCTCGGCATGCGGACGGCAGAAATCATCATTGCCCCCGGCGAGACGCGCACGATCAAGTTTGTGCCGCAGGAGCCAGGGGTCTATCCGTTCTACTGCACCGACTTCTGCAGCGCGCTGCACCAGGAGATGCAGGGCTACCTGCGGGTCAGCGCCCCCGGGAGTGGCGTGAAGCTCACCGCCGGGCTGAGTGAGCGGTCGGCCACGCAGCAGGCGCGGGCGGCGCGGACCGTGCCGCCATCGGCAGCGGCTCCGGTCGCACCCGCTGGCGGGAAGGGCGGGCGCTGACATGACTCCCCGGATGCGCCTCCTGCTCGGGCTGACGATGGTGGTCGGTCTGGCCGCCCTGGTCCTCCCGCTGTGGGAGGTGCGTCTCGGGGCGCCGCAGTACCCGGAAGGTCTCGGGCTGCAGATCTTCGCCCACACCGTGGCGGGGATCAAGGAGCACGACCTTCAGAACATCAATGGGCTGAACCATTACATCGGGATGCAGGAGATCCGTCCCGATGCGATTCCCGAGCTGAAGTTCATGCCGTGGATCATCGTCGGCCTGCTGGTGGCCGGCGCGGCCGTGGCGTGGCGCGGTTCGCGTCGCGCCCTCCTCATCTGGCTGGTCGTCTTTGCCCTGCTCGGCGCGGTCGGGCTCTGGGATTTCTGGCGGTGGGAGTATGACTACGGCCACAATCTCGACATGGACAAGGCGATCATCATCGTCCCCGGGATGACCTATCAGCCCCCGCTGATCGGCAGCAAGCAGTTGCTCAACTTCACCGCCACGGCCTGGCCGGGATTCGGTGCGCTGGCGCTCGGCGTGCCCTTCCTGGCCGGTGTGGTGGTGCTGCTGCGCAGCCGTCGCCGGGGGGGGGAGGCCACATGAACCGCCGCGATGCCGTCATCGTGCTGCTCGCCGCACTGCTGCCCCTCCCGGCCTGCGCGCAGGGCACGCCCGAGATCACCTTCGACCTCGATAGCTGCGAGCACTGCCGGATGACGATCAGTGATCGACGCTATGCGGCGGCGGCGACCACGGCCGGTGGCCGGGTGGTGCGCTTCGACTCGATCGAGTGCCTGGCGGCCTGGGTGGCGAAGGCCACCGAGGCACCCACGGCGCTCTGGGTCACCGATGCGATGGCGCCTGGTGCGCTGGTGGCGTTGGCCTCGGTGCGCTTCCACCGTGGGGCGCCCGGCTCCTCGCCGATGGGGATGGGCTTCGTTGCCGTCGGCGCGGCGCGTGGCACCACCCCCTGGGATGGTCCGGTGCTCCGCTGGAGTGATGTCACCACCGCCGTTGCCACCGAGGGACTCGGTGGTGGCGGGCACGGGGGACATTGAGATGCTGATCCTGCTCGCCCTCGCCCTGGCACCGCAAGTGGTGCTCGAGGTCACGCCCGATGGGCCATACCGCACCATCGCCGCGGCGGTGGCGGCGGCGCCGCGCAGTGCGACGGTGCGCGTCGCGGCCGGCGTCTGGCGTGAGCCGACCATCGAGATCACCGAGGCGATCACCCTGGAGGGGATGCCGGGCGCCGTGCTGGATGGCGAGGGGGAGCGCGAACTGCTGGTGGTGCGGGGTGGCGGCGTGATCGTGCGCGGCTTCACCTTCCGCAACACGGGCACGACCTACAGCGAGGATCGCGCGGCGCTGCACGTGGACGGCGCATGGGGCTGCCTCATCGAGCAGAATCGCTTCGAGGAAACCTTCTTCGCGATCTATCTCTCGCGGGTCGAGGGCTGCACCGTGCGCGACAACCTGGTGGTCGGCACCCCGGGCACCGAGTCGGCCACCGGCAACGCGATTCACTCGTGGGGCTCACGCAATCTGCGCATCGAGCGCAATGACTTGCGTGGTCATCGCGACGGGATCTACCTCGAATTCACGCGTCATGCCACGGTGCACGACAACGTCAGCACGGGGCACTTCCGCTACGGGCTGCACTTCATGTACGCCGATTCCTCCACCTACGCGCGCAATCGGTTCGTGGCCAACGGCAGCGGGGTCGCGGTGATGTACTCGCGCGGCGTGGTGATGCACGACAACGACTTCTCCGGGAACCGGGGACCAACCGCCTACGGCCTCCTGCTCAAGGAGATCACCGACGCGGTGCTCGCGCGCAACCGGTTCATCAACAACACCACCGGCATTCTCGCTGACGGGGCAGAGCGGGTCGAGGTGCGCGAGAACCGCTTCGAGAGCAACGGCTGGGCGATCCGCCTGCTCGCCAGCACCTCCGGTGGGCGCTTTCTTGCCAACACGTTCGTCGGCAATGCGTTCGACGTGACGGTGAACGGGCGCGGCACCCTCGGCGTGTTCAAGGGCAATCGGTGGGACAGCTATCGGGGCTGGGATCTCGATGCGGACGGCACCGGGGATGTCGCGCACTATCCGGTGCGCTTCTTCGCCCTGTTGGTCGAACGCGCACCCGTGGCGATGCTGCTGCAGCGATCGCTGTTCGTGCGGGTGCTCGATGCGGCAGAGCGGGTCCTGCCGGTACTCACGCCGCGTGGCGTGGTGGACGAGGCGCCGCAGATGCTGCGCGCCGATCGCGGAGGTGCGGAATGATTCATGTACGTGGGCTGGCCAAGCGGTTCGGAACGCGGGTGGTCCTGGCAGGCCTCGACGCCACGATGATCGGGGGACGCGTCACCGCCTTGCTCGGGCCCAACGGTGCCGGCAAGACGACCTTCCTCAAGATTCTCCTCGGGCTCGCCCGGGCCGACGCCGGCACCGTGGCGGTGGGCGATCGCCTGCTCGACGGGTCGCCGGAGTATCGCCGCCAGATCGGCTACATGCCCCAGATTGCGCGCTTTCCTGCGCATCTCAGCGGCCGTGACCTGCTCGGCATGCTCGCCGCATTGCGTGGCGATGACATGGCGCCCGATCTGTCGCTCGCCGATGCCTTTGACCTTGGAGATCAGTTCGATCGCCCACTCGGTGTGCTCTCGGGCGGCATGCGGCAGAAGGTCAACGCGGTCCTCGCCATGGCGTTTCGTCCCTCGGTGCTGATCCTCGACGAGCCCACCGCCGGCCTCGATCCCTTGGCGTGCCGCGTGCTCAAGGATCGACTCCTCGCCGAGCGGGCCCGCGGCACCACGGTGCTGATCACGTCGCATGTGTTGCCGGAACTTGAGGAACTCGCCGACGACGTGCTGTACCTCGATGCCGGGCGCGCGGCGTGGGCCGGCGCGGTGCGGGAGCTCGAGCGGCACACCGGGGAACCGACCCTCGAACGTGCCGTCGCGCGGCTGCTCGCTGGCGGCGCGGCACTGGCGGTCGCATGAACACGATCCTGCGTCTCCTGGTCCCCGCGGCGCGCGAAGCCGTGCGCGGTCGCTGGCTGCTTGGCCTGATGATCGGGCTCGCGCTCCTGGGTGAACTGCTGCTCCGCTTCAGTGGCGGCGGCCCAACCACACTCGTCTCGCTGCTCGATGTCGCGCTGATTCTCACGCCGCTGGCGGGACTCGTGATCGGCACGATGCAGGTGCATCACGCCCGCGAAGTCACGGAACTGCTGCTCGCGCAACCCATTGCGCGGGGGCGCCTCTTCATCGCGCTCTATCTCGGGACCGCGCTGCCACTGGCCCTCGCCCTCGTCATCGGCCTGCTGGCCCCGTTCGCGTGGCATGGGCTGCTGGTGGGTCCCGATGCCTGGCGCATCGTCGCCCTGGCGGCCGCCTCCGGAGCCCTGGCGCTGGTGACCACCGCGTTTGCCTTCATCATCGCGCTGCGCGCCGACGACCGCGTCCGGGCCCTGGGCATCGCGCTCGCGGTCTGGTTGGTCGCCGCCGTCCTGTGGGATGGCCTGATTCTACTGATTGCCCTCGGCCTCGGCGCGCGACCGATCGAAGGCCCCCTCCTCGTCATGCTCGCGATCAATCCGCTCGACCTCGCCCGGGTCCTCCTGCTGCTCGGTACTGATGCCGCCGCACTCCTCGGGTACACCGGGGCGGTGCTGCAACGGACCCTCGGCACCGATGTCGGACGACTCGCGCTGGGGAGCGCCCTGCTGCTGTGGCTGACCGTGCCGCCGATGGTGGCGGCGCGAGTGTTTGCGCGGAAGGATTTCTAGGGGATTGGTGAACGGTGAACGGTGAACGGTGAACGGCAGATGGCCAACCGAGGTCCTACGACCTACGACCTACGACCTACGACATCGCACTACCTTTCACCATGCGCCGCCTCGCGTGCCTCCTGCTCGCCGTGCCAACGCTCCTCGGTGCGCAGGCGCCGGAGCGTCGGGCGTTCGCGCTGCTCACCGGGAGCGGCGACACCGTCATGGTAGAGCGCTGGGTGCGCAGTGGCGATCGGACCGAGGCTCTGCTCACGATGCATGGCCGGCCGTGGTATCGCTTCCTCGCCGAGGCCGACCCCGAGAGCGGCACGAAGCGACTCGTCACGACGGCCTATTCCCCCGCGCGACCGGCCAATGCCCCCCCCACGTCATCTCGTGAGATCGTGATCACCGCCGACTCCGCCGTGGTGCGCGACGCCGTTGGGGGTGAGGTGCTCGCCGCCTTTCCGGTGGCGCGCGGCACCTCGCCGCTCTTTCCCGCCTCATTGGCCTTGCTGCAGCGCCTGGTGCGTCGGGCCGAGCGGGAGGGCGACATCTGGTACAATGGCCAGTTCACGACCCCGGTGCTCGTGGTCGGGGCCGAGGGACCGGTGGTGGACACCATCGCCTTCTATGCGCGTGGTCTGGATTCCCTGCGTGCCTACGTGGCACGGCAGCAGGTGGACCTCGCGCTGGATGATGACGGCCTGATCAGCGGTGCGATGCCATCGTCGGCCTGGCTCGGCCTGCGCTACGTGCGCCTCCCCGACGCGGAGGCCGATGCGCCCTGGCCAAGCGAGGCGGTCGACTATGCCGCCCCCAGCGACGCGCCATATGTGGTCGAGGATGTTCGGCTCGTGCCACGCGGGGGCCCGGCACTCGGTGGCTCGCTGACCATACCGACGGGGCGCGACGGGCCGGTGCCCGCCGTACTCTTCCTGTCCGGCTCGGGCGCACAGGACCGCGACGGTCGGATGATGAGTGGCTACCGGCCCTTCCGCGAGCTGGCCGATGCCTTGGCGCGGGCGGGCATCGCCTCGTTGCGGCTGGATGATCGCGGGGTCGGTGCCTCGGGGGGACGCTATCAGGGCTTCACGCTCGAGACGTTGGTCACCGATGCACGCGTCGCGTTCCAGTGGCTCGCGGGTCGGCCTGAGGTCGATCCGACACGGGTCGGATTGGTCGGGCACAGTGAGGGCGCGTTGGTGGCGATCCAGGTGGCTCGGGCCGAGATGGTAGGCGCAATGGTCCTCGCGGGTGCCCCGGCATCACGTGGTCGCGAGGTGATCGCCTGGCAGCAGCGGTACGGCGCGGAACGGCTGGTCCGTGACACTGCCGCGGACCGTCGCGTGGTGCTCGTGGACTCACTCGTGCGCGAGGCGGCCCTGGCCCTCGAGGTGCTTGCGGCAGAGTCACCCGCCTTGCGCGACCTGTTGGGCCACGACCCCGTGCGCGAGGCGCGTCGCCTGCAGGTGCCAACGCTGGTGCTCGACGGCACGACGGATCGTCAGATTCCCCCTGGCGACGCGGCGCGGCTTGCCGCCGCACTGGGCCAGCGTGGTGCTGCGGTGGACCGCCTGGTCCTGCCCGGCGTCAACCATCTGATGCTGGCGGATCCGATCGGCGATCCTGGACTCTACTTCACCTTGCCCGATCGCCGTCTGGCGGCAGGCGTGACGATGGCCATCACCGCGTGGCTCGCCGATCGGTGGTTCTGACTTCGCAGGTCGGTCCCTCACGGTATCTTTGCAGGATGTCCACACTCACTCGATCGCTGCCGGCCACGCTTGCGCTCGCGCTCGCGGCCTGTGGTGGGGAGCCTCCCCCACCGCCACCCGTCTTCGCGGCCGACTCGGTCGCGGACTCCCTCATCGTCCCCGTCGTGGATGTCACCACCGCCGTGCCGCGCACGGATGGCTCCTGGGCGTTGCTCGCGCCGATGGAAGGCGAGATCCACGTGGCCGACTTCGCGGCGGACACCGTCACGCTGCACCCGGGCATCACGAAGGAGGAGGTGCCCGGTGCCACGGCACTGATGCATGTCGGGGATACCATCATCGTGGGTGACTGGGGATTGCGGCGCTTCACGTCGTGGGTCCCGGACGGTCGTCGGGTGGATGCCGTGCCCACACCGGAGGCGCTGCGCGGCGCCTTCCCGCGGGCCCGGGATGCCGCCGGGCAATGGTATTTCGAGATGCTTCCCAATCCGGGTCGGGACGGGATCGGCAATCTCGATTCGCTGGCGGTCGTGCGCGGTGATGCGCTGCTGACGCGGTTCGATACCGTGGCGATGCTGGCGCCGATCGACCATGCCAAGGTCGAGCGCGACGGGGCCACGCGCTACGAGGCGATGCCACTCTCGGGTCGCGACTACTGGGGCGTGCAGTCGGATGGCACGCTCTGGATCGCGCGCCGCGTGCGCAACTTCGTCGAGTGGGTCCCTCCCGGGGGGGGGGAGGGTGTCCGGACACCGGGACTGCCCGATCCCGTCTTCACGGTGGAGGAGATGGACCGCCAGATCTGGATGCGCCGCTACGAGGAAGTGTACCGGACGCAGGTGCGTGGGGTGCGCTTTGCGATGATCAAGCCGCCGGTCGAGCGCGCCTTCGCCGGTGCCGACGGACGCATCTGGCTCTTCAAGAGCGCGCCCGCGCTCGACTCGGTGCGGAGCTTTCAGGTGGTGGACTCCACCGGGGTGCGCGCGATCGTGCGAGTGCCGAGCCGCGGCAACGCGCTGGGCGTCACCGCGACGCACATCCTGATGGCCGAGGAATTCCCTGAGGGGATTCGGCTCCTGCGCTACCGGATGCCCGACGGGATGTAGCGAGGTGGGGGGGGGAGGCGTGACCTGCCCCCCCCACCGGCCCATCAATCGAGCAGGGGCGGCTCGCGCGGCGGCTCGCGCGGCGGTGTCGGGGGCACGTCCCGCAGGCTCTCGTACCAGCGCCGCGTCACCTCACCCGCCAATCCCGTGTTGCCGAGGCCGAACGCGAGGCCCACCGCCAAGGCGGCCGCGCCGAAGACCAGCGTGAAGCCGGCGATCACGATTTCGTCCGCGACACCCACCTGCTGGAGCGCCATGAAGATCGCGATCACCACGACCGCGGCTTTCGTCACGTTCGCCAGCGTGGGCACGCCCTCGACCGTGCCCGCCGAGGCGAGGATCAACCCGCGCAGGAATTCCCCCACGACCATCCCCAGGATCACGATCACGATCGCACTGATCAGGGTCGGGATGAACGAGATCATGATCGAGAACATCTCGTTGATGCTCTCGAGGCCGAGCGCGGCGGACGCCAGCAGGATCACGATCAGCATCACCAGCCAGAAGATCAGCTTGCCGATCGCATGAGCGGGGTCGAGGCGTGCCCCAGTACGATCCACCACCTCGCGCAGCCCGCCTTCTTCGGCCACACGATTGAAGTCGAGCTTCAGCAGGGTGCGATCCACCCAACGCTCGATCGTGCGCGCCACGAAGTAGCCCGTCACGAAGATGACTGCTGCGCCGAGCAGTGCGGGCAGGATGGCCCAGATCTCGGCTGCGCCGAAGCGCAGGCGATCCACGAGGACGTTCACGGTGAAACCTCAAGCACGAGTTTGCCGAACTGCCGTCCCTCGGCGAGATGCCGATAGGCCGCGACCCCGTCGGCGAGGGGATACACGCCATCAATGATCGGTCGGAGGTGCCCCTCTTCGCCACGGGCCACCACCTCGGCGAACTCCCGGGGGGTACCCATCGTCGATCCCAGCAGCGACCACTGGAACCAGAAGAGCCGTCGCAGGTCGAGCTCGACCGCGTGGCCGGTCGTCGCGCCACAGGTCACCAGCCTCCCGCCGGGGCGCATCGCCCGGAGGGAACGGCTCCAGGTGGCCTGACCGACCGAATCCACGATCACGTCGGCCCCATGGCCCCAGTGCTCCTTGACGGCTCGGCCGACATCGTCGGTCGTGGTGTGGTTGATGCCAAGTTCAGCGCCCATCGTCCGCGCCCGGTCCAGCTTCTCCTCCGACGACGACGTGACGGCCACCCGTGCACCGAGATGCCGAGCGATCTGGAGTGCCTGGGTGGCCACGCCGCCACCGACTCCCCAGATGAGCACGGTCTCGCCGGCGTGCAGCCGCGCCCGCGTCGCCAGCATGCGCCACGCGGTCAGCGTCGCGAGCGGGAAGGCGGCCGCCTCCGCCCAATGCCAGTGTCCGCGGATGGCGGTGACCGCGCGGGCAGGGAGATTGACCCACTCGGCGGCGACGCCAGGGCGGTGTTCGCCCATCACCCCGAATTGGCGGCAATAGACATCGTCTCCCGCGAGGCACGCCTCGCAGGTGCCGCAGCCCCATCCGGGATTGATCACCACGCGGTCGCCGACGGCCACATGCTGCACCGCGCTCCCGATGGCCCGAATCTCCCCTGCGCCGTCGCATCCCACGACATGCGGGAGTGACGGCACGGGGACACCGGGGAGGCCATTGGCCACCCAGAGGTCGAGGTGATTGAGGGCGACCGCCCGCACGGCGACCTGGACTTCGTGGGAAGCGGGCGGTCCCGGGGGGGCGATCTCGCGCAGGGCGAGGTGTTGTGGGCCACCCGTGGCGGTCAGGCAGAGCGCGCGCATGGGTCGAGGCACCTTGCAGAAGTGGGAGAAGTACGCGACATATAATAGCGCGCCGTCAACTCGACGGGGCAGCCCTCACTTCACCACCGCCTTCGTTGCAGGAGCCTCCGATGTCCGAAGGATCGTTGCTCGATTTCCGTGGATCCCTCGAAACCGATGAGGATGCCGCGTCCTCTTCGCCCACGTTGCCACCCATCCCCGAACCCGCCGTCGGGGGCCTCCCCGCGAAGCGTCCCAAGCGGCGGCCCAAGCCGAAGCCGGTGGCGAAGCGTGCCCCCCCCCCAGCGGAGGCAACGCGGGCACAGGTGGTCCAGGCCAAGGTCACCAAGGCCGCCGCTGCCGCTGCTGCCAAGGCAACGGCCGCCGCGAAGGACGTGGCCGCCGACATCGCCAAGGCGACCAAACCCGCACGCACCGAGGCCGCCAAGAAGCTCGCATCGGCCGAGAAGTCGGCCGCGAAGCAGGTCGCGAAAGTCCGCGAGGCCGTCACCACGGCGGTGTCCAAGGCCAAGAAGCGTGTGACCGGCAACACCGCTGCCCCGAAGAAAGCGGCCACCACCAAGGCCGCAGCGGTCAAGAAGTCCGCGACCAAGAAGGCTGCTGCGGTGAAGAAGGGCGCTGCCAAGAAGGCCACCGCCGCGAAGAAGTCCGCGACCAAGAAGGTTGCTGCAGTGAAGAAGGGCGCTGCCAAGAAGGCGACGGCCGCGAAGAAGTCCGCCACCAAGAAGGTTGCGGCGACGAAGAAGACGGCCACCAAGAAGGCGACCAGTGCCAAGAAGGCCGCCACAACGACCACCAGGAAGGCCGTGAAGCAGGCCAAGGCCTCGGTGAAGCGCACCGAGAAGAAGACCACCAAGGCGGTCAAGAAGGCGGTCAAGCAGGCAAAGGCGACGACCAAGAAGGTCGCCAAGAAGCGGAAGTGATGTCTTCGTGCCGCTGGTGGGCCGCGGGCCTGGCAGCGGCACTGCTGGTTGGATGCCGGATTGGCCCACCCCCTGGCGAGGGGGTGGAAGCACTCGTGGGCGCGACCGTCGTCGACGTGGTGAGCGGTCGCGAAACGCGCAACAGCATCATCCTCATTCGTGATGGCCGCATCCTCGCTGTCGGCTCACGCGACGAGCTCGGCGTCCCCACGGGCGCGCGACAAACCGATCTCGCCGGGCGCTGGGTCGTGCCCGGCTTCATCGATGCGCATGCGCACCTGCAGCCTTGGGGGCTCGCTGCCTCGCTGGCGCATGGTGTCACCACCGTGCGCGACCTGCACGCCGGTGAGCCACTCGCGCGCGAGTTGAGCAGCATGGCCCGCGCGGCCGGCGGGCCACGACTGGTTCAGGCCATCGCGATGGTGGATGCCCCCCCCACGACCTACCCCGATGCGATCGCGGTCGATGCGTCGGGTGCCACCGCCGCGGTGGACCGCGCGGCCGCGCTGGGGGCCAGATGGATCAAGGCGTATACGCGGATCACACCTGAGGTGATGGAAGACGTCGTCATCGCCGCCCGCGCCAGGCGGTTGCCCGTCGCGGCACACCTCGGGCTCACCGATGCGCTCGTCGCGGCCGGACTCGGCGTCCGATCGATCGAACACCTCAGTGGAATCCCCGAAGCGATCGGGATGGCCGACGAACTCGAGGCCGCGCACCGCCTCGGGTTCTTCCAGGGATGGACCGCCTTCGCCCAGAGCTGGTCGATGCTCGATACGCTCGCCCTCGATCGCCTCGCACGCGAACTCGCGGCGACCGGGGTGATTCTCGTCCCGACACTCGGCCTGCACGACACCTTTGCGCGACTCGATGATTCCGCGGTCTATCGCAGCGCCGCGCTCGCGAGTGTTCCTGATTCCGCACAGGCGAACTGGAACGTCCCCGGCATGATCGCGCGCGCGGGATGGACCCGCGATGATTTCCCGATCTTCCGTGCCGGCCGCCCGCTGCAGGACCGCTTCGTCCGGACGTTCGTGTCGGATGGAGGTTTCGTCGCCACCGGGACGGATGCCTCCAACCAATTGCTGGTACCGGGGGCGGGGGTCCACCTCGAAATGGAACTCCTCGTGCTCGCCGGATTGGCACCCCTCGAGGCGTTGCGAGCCGCGACCCTGCACGGCGCCACCCTGTTGATGGCGGACACACTCGGTCGGCTGCAGCCGAATGCCGTCGCGGATCTCGTCGTGCTCGGCGGCGACCCGCTCGCCGACATCCGAAACACGCGGCAGGTGGTGCGCGTAATGGCTGCCGGCCGGTGGATCGAACCGTGAACCGCGAACGTCCAACATCCAACCTCCTGGCGTGCTCCCATGAGATCTGTCGCGCTCTCGCTTGCACTTCTCCTGCTACCGATTCCTCTGCTGGCGCAGGCACGCGTCGCGGGGCCATCCGCCCATTCGCTCCCAACTCGGGTGCCAGTTGCCGCTGAGACAGCTCACGCCCTGAGCGCGTCGATGCGTCGTGTCTCGGGTTCGACCGTCGGGGTCATCACCGGCGGCATACTCGGGGGAGCCTTCGGGACGTTCATCGGGATGGGTGCTTGCTCCTACAACGATGACGACCAGACCAAGTGCAACATTCGGATGCCGCTCTATGGACTGGCTGGGGCGCTGGTGGTGGGCGGGCTGGGCTGGGTGGTGGGGCGGTTGATTGGGGGGTCGTAGGTCATAGGTCATAGGTCATAGGTCATTGGTCATTGGTCGTAGGTCGAAGGACTGCTCGAGAGGGATCATCCGTCCTGCGCGCAGTGGACTACATTCAACACGACCTGCGACTTACGACTTACGACCTACGACCTACGACCTCACATGACCTTCCGCTGGACCCCCACCCGCATGGAACAACTCGAGCATGCCGTGCAGAAGCGGCAGCGGGTGATCCTGCGCCGCCGCGGGAACGAGTACGTGGTGGTGGCCAGTGCGCTCACCACCTCGCGTGGTCGCGAGGCCCTCTCGGGCTACCTCGCGATGACGGGTGAGGAGATGCTCTTCGTGCTCGACGATCTCGACTTCTTCCAGGTAATTGATTCCTGACCACCAAGCCGCTTCCGATTGCCATCCTGCATCTCGATGAATCCTGTCTCGGCAATGGCAAGCCGGGTGACAATCCCGGCGGAGCCGGCGGATTGGTGGAAATCCGCTCCGGCGCTGGCGTGGAGCGACGCGAGTTCTATCTCCACGCGCCGGCCACGACCAATAATCGGATGGCCCTGGCCGGTGCGATCGCGGCGCTGCAGCTCCTCGCCCACAAGGGCAACCGATTGCGGGTGTTGATCATCAGTGACTCCGAGTACCTCGTGAAGGGCGTTCGCGAATGGGCCCCCGGCTGGAAGGCGCGCGGCTGGACCCGGAAGGGTGGGCCGATCGAGAACCTGGCGCTGTGGCAGGCGCTGCTGCCGTCGCTCGAGAAGCACGATGCCCAGTTCACCTGGGTGCGCGGCCACGCTGGTCACCCGAAGAACGAATACGCCAACGATCTTGCCATTCGTGCCGCCACCGAGCAGGTGACCTCCGAAGGCATCGTCCCCTCGGGGTACGCCGACTGGCTCGCGGCGAAGCAGGCGAAGGGCCTCTTTGCGCAGTATGATCCGGATGCCGCGTTTGCGGCGCTGGAGCAGCGACTCGCCGCGGGCGAGCGTTTCCCCATTGCGGAGGGCAAGGGATGACCGACCTCGAACGCTTCGCCGCCGTCCTTCTGGCTGAATGGCTCCAGGAAGGTCGCCATCAGGGCGACGCGATCGCCGTGGGCTCCCTGCTCGACCGGACGCTTCCGTATCGGACGGCGCGGAAACTCCTCGGCATCGACGTCAGCGAGGACTACGAGATGCTGGTCCTCAGGCTGATCGCCGAAGAGGGCGGCCTGGTGCAGACCGAACCGTCGGCTGCCGCGGCGATGGCCCGGGAGACGCTTGCCAGCAAGCTGCCGGACCTCGACCTGCTGCGCCGTCTCCATTCTGCCGCGATGACCTTCACCGATGACGCGATCGATCGGCTGGAGGGTGTCCGTCCGATGCCAGTGGCCTCACCTGAGCCTCCCCCGACGGTCTCGCCTGTGGTCGCTGAACCCAGCCCACCCTCGCCGCGCACGGTCTTCCCGATCCGTCCCGAGGTTGCGATCGAGGCCCAGCCTGAGCCCAGAATGCCGGACGAGCCACCGGCGGAGTTCCTGACCGGTGTGGCCTTCTCCCCACCCGGCCCCAGTTGTTGGAGCTGCCAGACCCCGCTCCCGACCGACCGGGTCGTGAAGTTCTGCGTCGCGTGCGGTGCCGACCAGCGCGCGCCGAGCTGCCCAGGGTGCGGAACCACGGTGGAGCGGGAGTGGAGCTTCTGTCCGGAGTGTGGGGGCGGGTTGGGGTGAAAGGTGAAACGTGAAAGGTGAAACGTGAAAGGGGGTGCGGGTGCACCATCGGCCTGTCTGGCACATCACGCTTCGTGGACGGCTCCCCTTTCACCTTTCACGTTTCACCCCAGCCTCCCCGCCAACACCGCTAGATTCCCAAGATGACCGACATCGTCTTCTGCGCCGCCGTGCGCACGGGGTTCGGCACCTTTGGTGGTGCCCTCAAGGACTTCACCGCGACCGACCTCGGCGTCATCGCCGCTGATGCCGCGCTCGACCGCGGCGGACTCGACCGGGCGAGCGTGGACCATGTCATCGTCGGCAATGCGATGCCCACCTCACGCGACGCGATGTACTGTGCGCGCCACGTCGGGCTGCGCGCGGGCCTCCCGATTGAAACGCCAGCCGTCACGGTCAATCGTCTCTGCGGCTCCGGCTTCGAGGCGGTGATTCAGGGCGCCCATCGCCTGCTCCTTGGCGAGGCGACGGTGGTGCTCGCGGGCGGCACCGAGAACATGAGCCAGGCCCCGCACATGGTGCGCGGGGCGCGCTGGGGGATCAAGTACGGCCCGTCGCCGATGCTCGAGGATTCCCTCTACGAGGGGCTGCGCGATTCGTACGGCGGCTGCGCGATGAGTGACACCGCAGAGAATCTCGCGACGAAGTACGGCATCACCCGCGCCGAGTGTGAGGCGTATGCGGTGCGCTCACAACAGGCAGCGGCCGCGGCATGGGCCGGCGGTGTGTTCACCGATGAGGTGATTCCGGTGATGATCCGCGACCGCAAGACGAAGCAGGATGTCGCGTGGGCACTCGATGAGCACATCCGTGGGGGGACCACGCTCGAGTCGCTCGCGCGGCTGCCGGCCATCACGCATGCGGACGGCACCGTGACCGCCGGGACGGCATCGGGAATCAATGATGGCGCGTCGATGCTGGTGATGACCACGGCCGCGCACGCGGCCGCGGTCGGCGTGCGCCCCCTTGGCCGCCTGATCGGCTGGGGCGTGGCGGGCGTCCCGCCCACGGAGATGGGCATCGGCCCCGCGCCGGCGGCGCGCAAGGCACTCGCGCACGCGGCGATGTCGCTCGACGCGATGCACCTCGTCGAGGTCAACGAGGCGTTCGCCGCGCAGTATCTGGCGGTGGAACGCGAGCTGGGGCTCGACCGCGATCGCACCAACGTGCACGGTGGCGCGATCGCGATCGGTCACCCGCTTGCCGCGAGTGGTGCGCGCATCACCACGCACCTCCTGCATGCGTTGCGCGCACGTGGGGGGGGGATCGGACTGGGGTCGGCGTGCATCGGTGGCGGGCAGGGAATCGCCGTGATCGTCGAAGGGTTCGCGAGCTGAGGCGGCCGCGATGACGTCACCGCATCTCCCCGCGCGGATTGATCGTGCCACTTTCGAGCGCGTGCTGCAACGCGCGGCGGAGTTGCAGGCGGTCTCGCGTGACATCGGCGAGGGGCTCACCGAAGACGAAGTGATCGCCCTCGGACACGAGGTCGGGATTCCCGAGGTGCAGTTGCGGCAGGCACTCCTCGAGGAGCGCACCCGCGTCGCACCCCATGTGAATGCCGGATGGCTCGACCACGCGCTGGCACCGGCCGATTTCCAGGCCGACCGCGTGGTGCAGGGGAGCGAAGCCGACGTGGCGAAGGCACTCACGGTGTTGCTGGATCGCGAGGAGCACTTCACGGTGCAGCGTGCGATCCCCGGGCGCATCACCTTCGAACCCCTCGACTCACTCGCCGCCGGGATGCGTGCGCTGAAGCGTGTCTTCGACAGTTCCGCCGGCCGGCGCTACCTCGACAAGGCAACGCTGGTGACCGCGGTGATCACCCCGCTGGAGGCTGGGTTCTGTCATGTCGCCCTGTCCGCCACCGTGCGGAAGTCACGCTCGGGCTATGTGGCGGGTGGTGCCGTGGTCGGGACGATCGGCGTGGCGATGAGTGCCGGGTTGCTCACGCTGGTCGGCTCACCCGCGGGCGAGCTGCTCGCCCTGCTGCCGGGGATGGCCGGGGCAGTGGGTGGTCTCGCCACCGCGCGTGCCTATCTCCCGATCGCCGAGCGCACGGGGCTCGGGCTCGCGCGCGTGCTCGACCACCTTGAGCGGCAACCGAACGCAAGCGGCGGGCGACTGCCGCCGGAACCGCGGTCCCGCACGATTGCCCGCGGCGTCGGGTCGGCAGTGCGGGAAATCACCACCGAGGTGCGCAAGGCCCTCGAGGAGAAGTGATGGCGATCGAGACAGTAGGGGTCGTAGGCGCGGGCTTGATGGGACGCGGCATCGCGCAGGTGATCGCGACCGCCGGGCTCGTGGTGCGCGTCCATGACAGCAACGGCGCGCAGATCAACGCCGCGCGCGGCGCGATCGAGGCCTCGCTCGCGAAGTTCGTCGAGAAGGGGAAGCTCGCGCCGGAAGCCCGCGATGCCGCCTTGACCCGCCTGCACTTCGTGCCCGATGTCGCCGATCTCGTCGGCTGCGACCTCGTCATCGAGGCGATCGTCGAGCAGTTGGAGGCAAAGCGGGCGCTGTGGGCCACGCTGGAGCGACTCTGCCGCGCGGACGTGCCCTTCGCGACCAATACCTCGTCGCTGTCGGTCGTGGATCAGGCCCACGGCCTGCAACATCCCGAGCGGCTCGTCGGACTCCACTTCTTCAATCCGGTCCCGTTGATGCCGCTGGTCGAGGTCGTCCGCTCGATCCGCACGTCGCCAGACATCGTGGCGGCGATGATGGACTTCGCTCACGCGATCGGCAAGGTGCCCGTCGCCGCACGCGATACCTCGGGCTTCATCGTGAACCTGCTGCTCGTGCCGTACCTCCTCGATGCCGTCCGTGCCCTCGAGCAGGGCAGTGGCACGATCGCCGACATCGACACGGCGATGCGCCTGGGGGCCGGGCACCCGATGGGGCCCTTCACGCTGCTCGACACGGTCGGCCTCGACACCGTGGTGCAAATCGGCGAGATCATGTTCGACCAATACCGCGACGCACGATACGCCCCCACGCCGCTGCTGCGGCGGATGGTCGCCGCCGGCTACCACGGGCGGAAGAACGGCATCGGCTTCTACGACTGGCGCGGCGAGTCGCCCGTTCCGATGGACCTCGGCCTGTGATGCGTGGGGGGGGGATGCTGCTCTGCGTCGCGCTGGCGGCCTGCTACCCGACGACCACGCGACCGCATCTGGTCCCAGTGCCGGATGCGCTGACCGCGGAGATCGAACTCTTCGTCCCCGCGGCCACGCGCGCACTGGCCGTCGCGCTGGATGCCGATTCGATTCCGGTCAGCCGCACCGAACCCGAGGACGGCTGGCTCGAGACACCCTGGTTCGATGCGACCACGCTCCAGCCCACCAACGCGCGCATCCTCGGCCCGGACGTGGTCAAGGTGCGCGCGATCATCGAACCCGGTCGGCCCAACCACGCCATGATCACCATCGAGGTGGTGCACCGCCCCCTCGCGGATCCGTCGCAGGATGGGCGCGCGCTGGAACGGCATGTGTCGGGGGAACACCCGGTGGCGAATCGGGTGCGGATGGTGGTGGAGGGGTTGAAGGCCGCCTACGGCGGGGGGTCGTAGGTCGTAGGTCATAAGTCGTAGGTCGTAGGTCGTAGGTCGTAGGTCGTAAGTGCACGAAGGCCGGCTTCCTGTGGAGGGAGCCGGCTTTCAGGTCCTACGACCTATGACCTACGACCTACGACTTCACCCCAACAAACGCCCCCAAATACCGCTCCAGCATCTCGAAATCCAGCGCCGCATCCTTGCAGGGCCCTGCGGGCAGCGTCATCGTCAGGCCGAGGACCGGCACCTTTCCCGCCACATCGTGCAGTCCCGTCACCATGTCGCGCTCGCAGGCGACGGCGACCACGGCGCGCGGCCGCCGTTCGCGGATCACCCGTCGGGCGAGTTGGCCGCGCGTCGCCACGAAGACGGGGACACCATACTTCCCGGCCAGGCTGAGGACGGTGTCGAGGGTCGCCCGCGAGAGGCAGCGTGGGATCAGCAGCAGCAGTTCGCCGGTGCCGACCTTGCGCGTGCGCAACAGTGCCAGGGCGTTGTAGACCTTCACGGAGGCGTTCTCGACCCAGTCCCGCTTGCCGAACCACGAGGCCACGCGGGAGGTCAGCCGCATCACCTGCAGGAAGAGACCCCGCTCTCCGAGCCCTCTCGGCAGGAGCGCGCGGCGCGTCAGGTAGGAAATCCCGAGAATGAGCCACCAGACGAATGCTGCCGCCGTCACGAGGCCGAGGCCGGTCCAGACGATGAGCGGGAGGGCGGGATGGAGGTCTGCGAGACGCGGGTCGAGCAGGAAGAGCCCGAGTGCCACAAACCCGAGGAAGACGATGAGCGAGGTGATCGCCCAAAGGAAGAACAGCGACGGGGGCGAATCGTAGTTCCCGCCGTTGGGGAGGGGCTCGCCGGTCCACTCGTCCCACTCGTGGCCGAGCCGACGGTCTACGTCAATGTGGATCAGTTCTGCACGGGGCGTGGTCATCTGGGCGAAATCTCCGACTGTCGCGGTCGGAGTCAAGGGGCGGGGCCGTTGCAGTAGCTTTGACGGATGCCCTCTCGACTGGACACCGATCTCCGTGCCCGCGCCGCTGTGGCGCAGGGCGGGGGGATCTACCGGATCGTGCCGCAGGCCGTCGCGCGGCCAACCACGGTGACATCGCTCCGTGAGGTGATCGAGGCGGCGTCGGTCGCGGGGCTCTCGCTGACGCCTCGCGCCGCCGGCAGCGCGATGGGTGGGGGGAATCTCGGTCGCGGCGTCGTGCTGGATCTCCAATCCTTCGAGCGAGACGCGCTCGTGGTGGATCCCGGATCCCGCGGGGCAGTCGTGTCACCGGCCGTCCGGCTTGCCGCATTGCACGCGGCGACTCATCCCTATGGACTCCACCTTCCGGTGGATCCCTCCAGCGCGCGATGGGCGACGATTGGCGGACTTGTGGGCACCAACGCCGCGGGTGCCCGAACCGTGCGCGACGGCCCCATGCGCGCCTGGGTCGACGGGCTCACGCTCGAGGCCGGCGAAGGGCCGCTGGTGCTTGCGCGGGGTGTGCCCCCGGATCCTGCGCACCCTGTGGTCCGGCGGTTCAACCGCGAGGCGCTTCCGTACCTCGTGCAGCATCGCGAAGCGATCCTCGCCAGATGGCCCCGGACCCGCAAGAACACCCTCGGCTATGCCCTCGATACCTGGTACCAGAGCGGAGACCTCGTCGACCTCGTGATCGGTGCGGAGGGCACGCTCGGGGCCGTCACCGAAGTCAGGCTCCGGCTTGCACCCACGGCCCCCGCGCAGGCCACGGTCCGTGTCATGCTCACCGCGCGGTCCGCGCTTCCCTCGACTGTCATCTGCTTGCATGAGGCAGATGCGGTCCGCATCGAATTCCTTGATGCGTCGTTCCTGAAGATTGTCCATGGCCCTGACGCGCCGAGCGTCGCTGCCGTGCTGCTCGTGGACCTCGAGGACGAGGACGCCGAGCGCGTGTCGGCGCGCATCACCGCGCTGGTCGCGCAACTGGAGGCCCTTGGTCCCGGGGTCGCGCAGGTCGAGCAGGCGCTCGACCCGGCCGGTATCCACGAGCTCTGGTCGATACGCCACGGGGCATCCTCCCGGCTCGCGGCGTTGACCGATGGACGACGGTCGCTGCAGGTGATCGAGGACGGCTGCGTCCCTGTCCCGCGCTTGGCGGAGTATCTCGACGCCGTCGATGCGGCCTGTGCCAGGCAGAATATGGATGTCGTGCTCTTCGGTCACGCCGGTGATGGCCACGTGCATGTGAATCTCCTGCCAGACCTCACCCAGGAAGGCTGGCTCGACCGGGTCCGGGCGATCTTTCTGGAAGTCACCGGCGCGTTGCTCCGCCTGGGGGGGACCCCGGCCGGCGAGCACGGGGCGGGCAGGCTTCGCGCCGGGCTGATCGAGCCGTTTCTCGGGCCCACCGCCCTCGAGGCGTTCCGCCACGTCAAGGCCGCCTTCGATCCGCTCCACCGTTGGAATCCCGGTGTGATCATTCCTGCGGGTGACGACCCGTTCGTTGACCTGAAGGTCGGTGAGGCGGCGGCACCGCTGCCCGACGGGATGGCGGAGGCCTGGCGGCGGGTGGAGGCGGAGGCGCGGTGGGGCGGAGGGATGCTGGATGTCGGCTGATGCCTGGATGATGTGGGATGTTGGATGTTGGCTATTGGATGTTGGGGATAGGTGCCAACCTGCTACATTTCTGCGGATGCGCCGCTAAATGCGGTTCGCCGCTCGCCGATTCCAACATCCAACATCCAACATCCAACATCCAACATCCAACATCCAACATCCAACATCCAACATCCAACATCCAACATCCCAAATGCTGACCATCTACCGCGAGCCCGTCATCACCCTCCTTGCCCGGCCCCAGTTCCTGGAGCCGGAGCATCTCGCGGTGCAGCAGAAGGGCGAGGCGAGTGACGCCGAGCGGTTGGCGGAGTTTGCCGGGCGGCTCTGCTACATGAGCCAGCACAACCCCGCTGGGCGGACCACGGCTGAGTATCTCGGCAATATCCTCAAGCAGGGGCATGGCTCGGTCTTTGAGCATGCGACGTACGTGCTGCTCTTCGAGGGGGTCTCACGGTCGCTCACGCACGAGCTGGTGCGGCACCGGGCGGGCTTCGGCTACTCGCAACTCTCACAGCGGTACGTGGACGAGGGACGGGCGGCCTTTGTGATGCCGCCGGCCATTCAGGGCAATCTCGCACTCGAACAGGCGTGGGAAGAGCAGGTCGCGTCGGCGCATGCGGCCTACGTGCACGCGGTCGACGGGTTGATGGCGCAGTACAGTTGGGTCGAGGACAAGATCCACCGTCGCAAGATGGCCCGCGAGGCGGCGCGGTCGGTGCTGCCGAACGCGACCGAGACGAAGATTGTCGTCAGCGGGAACGTGCGCGCGTGGCGGACCATGCTCGAGTTGCGCCTGGGTGAGGGCGCCGAGCGCGAGATTCGTCGTGCCGCTGTCGGGGCCCTCGAGGTGTTGCGTGGAGAAGCGCCGGCGCTCTTCGGCGACTTCGAGCTGTATCAGGCGCCCGATGGCGAGATGGCCGGCCGCGTCGGATTCCACAAGGTCTGATGTCGATGTGGCGCCCCGAACTCCGGATTGACCGCTGTGTCTGCCAGCGCGTGACGTTCGACCGGCTCCTGCCGGTCGCGCGCGCCGAAGCATGGACGCTCGAGCAACTCATCCAGGAGACCGGGTGTGGTGACCAGTGCGGCATGTGCCGTCCGTATCTGCGCCAGATGCTTGCCGACGGCACGACCATCTTTCGGGAACTCCTCGAGGAGATCCCCGAGGCCTCGTGTGACGCGGAGGAGGCGGCCTGAGCCAGGCGACTGAAACGCACGCGATCGAGACGGCACGGCGACCGCGCCCCTGGCACGGGAGCCTGACCAGTACGGGTTCCCTCGTCTTCTTCTGCCTGGTGGCAGGGTGGACCGCCGTCGCCCTGTTGGCGACCGGCCCCGAACGTTACGACGCCGGGCTCTCCGCCGCGGCCGTGGCCAGCGCGCTCGCCCTCATCACCCTCAAGCGTGGGCGTCAACTCGCCACGGCCCAGAAGGCCTCGCTCTCGCGTGCCCTCTCGGCCGCGTCCCGGCGCAACCGGGAGCTGGAGCGGCTGCGCGAACTCGCGGCCAACCTGCTCGCTGGCACCGACCTCGCCACCCTCAACCGCCAGATCGCCCAGGCGGCGGCCGACCTGCTCGACGCCGAGGGGGGGGCAATCATGCTCGTCGTGGAAGAGGGGCGCTTCGTCAAGGTCGTGGCGGGATCGGGACCCCTGGTCGACGCCGTCGGCACCTTGGTGCCGATCGAGCGCTCGCTGGTCGGCCATGTGATCGTCGAGGACGAGGCAGTGCTGGTGGACGACATGGAGAGCGATCCGCGCAACCACCCGCATGAACAGTTGGCGGGCCGCCTCCATGCGGCGGCAATGGTGCCGCTGCGCTCGGCCGGCCTCGTCGTCGGATCCGTCTGTGCCTACAACCCGCGCAACGGCACGCCCTTCAGTGACCACGATCGCCAACTGCTGCAGGCGCTCGGCGACCAGGTCGTCCTGGGCCTCGATCGTACCACGGTGCTGGAAGAGCTCCGTCGCAACGAGCGGATGCTTGCGTCGAAGAATCGCGAGTTGCAGCGAGCCACCCAGCTCAAGAGCGAGTTCCTCGCGAACATGTCGCATGAACTGCGGACACCGCTCAACTCGATCATCGGATTCTCCGACCTGCTCCTCAGCGAGGGGCTCGGGCCGCTCGAGGAACAGCAGCGGGAGTTTCTCGAGGCGATCCTTCGCAACGGCCGCCATCTGCTCGGGCTCATCAATTCGGTGCTGGATCTTTCCAAGATCGAGGCCGGGCGGATGACCCTCTCGCTCGCCGCCTGCGAGATCCGGGAGATCGTCACCGCTGCCGTGACCGACACCGCCCCGTTGCGCACGGCCAAGGAACAGCGGTGTGTCGTGGATCTGCCCGAATCGGGCGATCTCGAAGTCCTCGCCGATGGAACCCGGATCCGGCAGATTCTGTTCAACCTGTTGTCGAACGCCTCGAAGTTCACAGGCGAGGGTGGGCAGATCACGATCTCGGCAGTGCGGACCGCCGCACCCATGCCGCTCACCCAGCCCGAGTGGCAGGGCGGATCGTTGCGCATGGGCACCCGCGACGTCGTCTGGGTGTCGGTTTCCGATACGGGCATCGGGGTGGAGAGTGGGGACATGAACAAGCTGTTCCGCGAATTCACGCAGGTGGATGCCTCGGCCTCCCGCGCTGCGCAGGGGACGGGCCTCGGGCTCGCCCTCTCGAAGCGTTTTGTCGAAATGCATGGCGGGCAGATCGGCGTCGAGTCGATCGTCGGCAAGGGGAGCACCTTCTGGTTCATGCTCCCGGTGGACGGCCCGCCGCAGCGGCGAGAGGCCACCGCCGCGTGACCACCCGACGCTGGCGCGCCCTGCTCGGGCTCCTCCTCTTCGTGCTCGGCACCCTCGGGTCGCCGAGTCTCGACGCGCTGGTCTTCGACCACCATCATCATGATGCGGCGACACACATCGAGGCCGCCGAGACGGACGCGCACAGCGAGCGATGCGTGCTCGGTACGCTGGCGACGCCCGTCACGCCGGCCGATTCACCCGTGGCGTGTGGTCGTTTCGAAGCGGTCCTCCTCCCGCTCAGCGCGCGTGCGCCCGAGGCGCCGGTCGCCACGCCTGTCGCCAGCTCCGGTCTTGGACCACGGGCACCCCCAGCCCGCGCCTGATCCTTTCGAATCATCTGAACAACATCAGGCGTCGCGCGGCATCTCCGTGTGCGCCATACCGATCGTGTCGCGACGCTTCCAGCCGGGGAGGGTCGGGCACGGCAGATCCCTTGTGGAGCGTTTCAATGTTCTCTTCGCTGCTTGCCGCCGCGCTGCTCGCGGTCTCCCCGGTCGAGGCCGCCGTGCCGAGGACCGGCCTGCTCCCCCCCCCGCCGTTTGCCCTGAGCGGTCGGGTCACGGATTCGACCGGTGCGCCCGTGATCGGCGCACTGGTCACCATTCAGGAAGCCTCCCGCGCGGTGCAGACCGATGTGGACGGTCGCTATCGTTTTGCCAACATTCCCGAGGGGACCTGGGGTGTGTCGTTCACCGCGGTCGGCTATCGCCCGAGTGTGTTGCGCGTGACGATCCGTGGGGGCGACGTCGTGCGCGATGTCGTGATGGCACCTTCGTACGTGGAACTCGCCCCGATCCAGGTCACCGCAACCCCGCTGGCGACCAGTGCACTCGACTCGCCGCAGCCGCTCGCCGTGTTGCAGGGCGACGCGCTGACCGCGGCGCAGGCCCCCTCCCTCGGGGCCGTACTCGATGGACTGCCAGGGGTGCGCAACTTCTCGACCGGGAGCGGGATCGCGAAGCCGGTGATCCGAGGCCTCACCGGCAACCGCGTGCTCATCCTCGACAACGGCCAGCGTCTGGAGACCCAGCAGTGGGGCGACGAGCATGCACCGAACGTCGAGACCGCGACCGCGGAGCGCATCGAGGTGATTCGGGGCCCGGCGTCGGTGTTGTTCGGCTCTGACGCGTTGGGAGGAGTGATCAACGTGGTGCAGCGCGACCTCCCGGATGCGATGGATCGGGATGGCTTCGTGCGCGGCACGCTCAGCGGTGGCTTCAGCTCCAACGGCGAGATGCCGGAGGGTGCGTTGCTCGTCGAGGGCGCGACAGGAACGGTCGGGTT
>JAABRY010000029.1 GCA_011390645.1 Gemmatimonadota bacterium | reverse complement strand
GGTCGTTGTAGGTGGACGACGCCATCTCCATGTCCACGCCGGCGTTGGCGGCCTCGCAGGCCGACTCGCGCTCGTTCTCGGTGAGCCCGTGCACCTCGAGTTGGCGAATCGAATCCCAATCGCTCACCACGAGGCCATCGAAGCCCCACTCCTCACGCAGGATCTGGCGCAGCAGGAGCGGATGCGCGGTCGCGGGGATCCCGTTGAGATCGCTGAACGACGTCATCAACGTCGCGGCGCCCGCGGCGAGGCACTCGCGGAATGGCCGCAGGTGCACGTTGCGGAGTTCGATCTCGGGGATGCTGGTCGTGTTGTAGTCGCGTCCGGCTTCACTCGCGCCGTAGCCCGCGAAGTGCTTCACGCAGGCGGCCACCGCGTCGGGCGCGGTGAGGTCGTCGCCCTGGAAGCCGCGCACCATCGCGCTGCCG
>JAABRY010000028.1 GCA_011390645.1 Gemmatimonadota bacterium | reverse complement strand
CCCTCTTCCACGAGCGCGGGGTTCCAGGTTGCGGCCTGGCCCAGCGGGATCGGGAAGACGGTCTTGAAGCCGTGGATGACGTCGCGACCGATCAGCAGCGGAATGCCGAGGCGTGATTCCTCGACGGCGATGCGCTGCAATTCGCGGATGGTGCCGGGGTCGGCTTCGTTGAGGATCGAGCCCAACCGCCCCGCGCGGATGCGTTCGCGGAGCGGCTCCGAGATCTCGCCGTGATCGCCCTGGATCTGGCAGAGCTGGCCCACCTTCTCCTCGGGAGTCATCCGCGTCAGCAACTCGCGAATCGACTCCTCAAGGAGGGTGGGGTCATGGGACGGTGCGATCGGTCCGGAACCGGTTGACATGCCTGAAGGTAGTGCCCGCCCGCGGCGAGGCTACCAGCCCACCGTCACGTAGGTGCGCACTTCCCATTCGCTGCCGTTGTCACCGGGAGCGGTCGCATCGCAGGCGAGGTTGCCCGAGCCATCGGCGACCTGCGCTGGGCAGTAGCGCGGCGAGAAGCGATCGAGCGAGCGCCAGATGCCGCGCACCCCGAAGCGCGTCTGCGGCGTCGTGGGCAGCCACTGCGGCAGGCCGAGGACGTAGGCGAAGTCGCCCATCAACTGCACCGGGAAGGTGAGGTTGAAGTCGCGGTGATAGTCGTACGGGCCCCAGTCATTGAACTTGGCCGACGACATCACCATGAACTGTCCCTTGGTCATGCGCAGGTCCGCGCCGTACCGGGTGATCTTGCGCTGGTCGCTGCCGGTCGGTTCGGCGGTGCCGGCATAGGCGTTGGCGATCAGGCGGGTGTCCTGTGCCACGCGCGACACGATGCGCGTGCGCACTTCCCAGAGGTCGCGGGCCGGCGTGGCGCCAGGGAAGGCGAAGAGGGTGCGCCCGTCGGCGAGGATGCCGATCGCGGCGTCCTGCGTGGTCGGGTAGTGGCGGTAGGTGGCTCCCACGCTCACGGCGAGCTTGGCATCTTCGCGCGCGTCGGTGTCCCACGCATACATGAAGGTGGCCGGCGTCGGATCCCAGGTCACCAGCACTTCCGCCGCGGTCTGCTCGCGGTTGGCGCGCACCGCGAACGGATCGTCGAGCACATTGCGCGGACGCGCGGGCAGCGGGGCGTCGAACGGCACGGGGCCGACGATCGGCTTCTGCCAGAGGACGTTGGGCGCGATGGTCCAGTTGCCCATGTTGACCGAGAGACCGGTCATCATGTTCCACTGGTTGCCGAGTCCGCTGTCCTTGAGCTGCCAGCCGGTGTAGGTCATCGTCTGCTCAGGACCGCCGTCGGCGACGAGGCCCATCGCGGCGCCCTGGGCGTACCAATTGTAGCGACCCTTCTGCACGCTGACCTTGGCACGCGCACCGAAGGCGTCGGAGTCCTTGACGCGATCCTGCAGGACGCGATCGCCATCCACCACCTGGAAGGCGAGGCCTTCCTTGTTGCCGCCCGACCAGATGCCCCCGAGCTCGACGGTGGCGGGGCCGCGCTGCGTCTTCACGTGGATCGTGGCGCGGTCGGTCTGCGGAATCGGCACCGCGAACGACGAGGCGCTGGCATCGGGCGAGAGCTGTGCGAACTCGTCCTGATAGATGCCGGTGACCTGGAAGTTGCCGAGCTGCCGGGTGTACTTCGCGATCCACATCGGGTTGGCGCCCCACCAGAGCTCGGGGCCGAAGGCGAACTTGAAGCCGTCGAGACCGCGCTTGCCGGTGAACTCGAAGCCCTGCGGCGCCTCGCCCCCGTAGATGTCGATGTTCGGGCCGTAGTTGGCCTCGCGGTAGATCCCGAAGAAGTCGCCCTCGTAGCCCCAGTGGTAGTGCCCGGTGCGGTAGAAGCCGTCGAGGCGGAAGTTCTTCTCGTCCCACGAGAACGACGCGCGATAGACGCGGATCCGTTCGAAGTCAGTGAGCGTGACGTCTTCCGTGGTTCCCTGCACGGTGCGGGTGCGACCGCGGGCCTCGTAGAAGAGCTCGTTGATCGGGTTGCCCGGGACATTGCCCAGCACGTTCATCGACAGCGTCGCGGAGACGTTCTGCGACGGCTGCGCGGTGATGTCGGCGAAGTACGATTCGAGGTGATCGAAGCCGCGGAACGACGGCCGGGTGTTCGAGCCGATGGTCGGTGCTTCCGGCGTGCTGATCAGCGAGCCACCGGTGTTGAAGGTCGAGAGTTCCAGGCGCATCCCGCTGATGCGGACCTTGCTCTGCTCGGTGCCGCCGCGCGCGGCCAAGTCACCGCGGGCGCGCAACATCATTTCGGCAGGGATGATCGACGCGAAGTGGGCCTCGATGGCGGCGCGATCGGTGCCGCGCCCGTAGGCCGGCAGCTTGTAGACTTCCTGCAGGGCGTAGTAGGCGGCGCGCGGGTAGAGCTCGAAGAGGCCACGGTTGTCGGCCGGTCCCTTGGCGACGACGCCCCACCACTCCTCGTTCATGTTGTTCTCGCCTTCCACCCAGTCATCGAGATAGGCCTGGTTGGACCACGACGCGTTGGCATCCTGAATGTCGAGCCGGTCTTCCTGACCGAACTTCCACCAGCCATCGCTCCACTGGAAGGTCATCCCGCCGATCGAATTGCCGACGCCACCCTTGCCGGCCGACTGCTCGTAGATCTCCTGCCACTGTGCGAGGAGGTAACGCGTCTGCGAGAGCTGATCCTCGCGATTGTCGCGGGCGTTGAAGGCATCGGCGCCGAACTCGGTGAACATCACCGGGACGTTCAACTTGTCCTTCACCACCTGGAAGAGATCGCCGAACGAGCTGCCGCGATAGACGTTGGTGCCGAAGACGTCGAGTCCCTTCACCTCTTCGGCGATGATGTCGATGTACTGGACGTCGCCGTTGGCGATCGCGATGGGGTGTTGGGTGTCAATCGCCTTGATCGCCTGCACGACCTCACCGAAGAGCGAGTAGAGGTAGCGCGCCTTGGCCGCGTTGCGCTCGCCGACGGGGAGGTTCTCCGTCTCGGCCGACTTCCACTCGAGGCCGTAGTTGTTCTCGTTGCCGAGGAGCCACATCAGCAGGCCCGGGGTGCCCTGGAACTCGCGGACCAGCGCGGTCACCTCGCCAATCAGCTGGGCGCGGGCCGCGGGATCGGAGTAGTCGGTGTTGACGATGTAGGTGCCGTTGACGGTCACCCCGTAGCGGCCCACCGCGTGGTTCAGCACGGTCCAGATGCCGTAGGTCTCGTAGATGTACTTGACCCAGCGCGGCGGGATCCCGTTGTACTGGCGGATGACGTTGACGCCCATCGCCTGGAGCAGCGGCATCTCGTTGGCGAGCGCCGCGATGATCACGGCGTCGGGCTGGGTCCAGAGCGAGTAGGAGTAGTTGGTCCCGACCGGGAAGTAATCCCAGTTCATGCCGCGGACGAAGACGTCCTGGCCACCCACCTGGAGGCGTGAGCCGGACTGGTCCGCCACGATCCGGATGGTAGGGGCCTGGGCGGCGAGCTGGGGAGCGGCCGACAGGGCCACGGCGGTGAGCAGGGCGAGGGACCTGCCCAGGAACCGGGCGGCACGGGCGCGAGTCGGGCTCATCAGAGCCTCCTCAATGGGGAGCAATGGGAAGGGCCGGGAGACTTTGTTCGGTTAGACAACAAAGTGTGCCCGAATGCGGGAACTGTCAAGGGAGGACCGGTCGTAGGTCGCAGGTCGTAGGTCGTAGGGAGGTTCGCCCGACCAGCCGGCGGTGTCAGCCGCCGGCCTTCGTAACATGGGGGGCCAACCAGCCGGCGCCGTCAGGCGCCGGAAGGGAACAACAAAGGGGGGCCACCAAGCCCCCCTCCGTTCGCCCCTTCGCTACGCTCAGGGTGACAGGCCCCCTCCGTTACGGCAGAATCACCCCATCCACCACATGCACCCAGCCGTTCGAGGCGCGGACCGAGGCGATCACCTTGGCGTCACCGATATACATGTCGGTGCCGTCCTTGCGCACGGTGATGTTCTTGCCGCCGGCCATCCCGACGACCTGGCCGTCGGTGAACTGGCTCACTTCGAGCGCGGAGGTGGTGACGTGGTGGAGGAGGATGTCCCCCAGGGCGCCCTTGTTCTCGGGCTTGAGG
This sequence comes from Gemmatimonadota bacterium, assembly GCA_011390645.1. Classification (GTDB taxonomy): domain Bacteria; phylum Gemmatimonadota; class Gemmatimonadetes; order Gemmatimonadales; family GWC2-71-9; genus Palsa-1233. The sequence continues at coordinate 20,691 of JAABRY010000028.1, read as the reverse complement.
AGATTGTCGAGGGTGCCAGCCGGGAGCTTGTCGAAGGCGGCGTTCGTCGGCGCGAAGACGGTGAACGGGCCGGCATTGGCGAGCGAGGTCACGAGGTCGGCGGCCTGCAGCGCCGCGACGAGGGTGGTGTGGTCGGGCGAGCCGGTGGCGATCTTCACGACATCGGGCATCGAGACGTCATCCTGCACCATCTCCTGGCCGCCGGCCGGGGTGGCATCGGTCTCGACGGCTTCAGGCGCCGGGGCCTCGCCGCCACAGGCGATGAGGGCGGTGGCAAGGGTCAGAGCGAACAGCTGCGTGAAACGCATGGTATCCTCGAAATGGGAAGTGTGACCTGCGACCATGCGCGCGGGGGAAACCGCATGTGTCGCATGGAGTATGCGGGGCGGGGTGGGGGGGCGGCAAGCGGGGGGGGAATCCCAGCCGGCGGTGTCAGCCGCCGGATCTCAGGTTCCGACCCACGCTCTCCGGCGCCTTACGGCGCCGGCTGGTTGAGCTTCTGGTGACATGGGGGGCCGGCGGCTGACACCGCCGGCTGGGATCATTGCCCCCTGTACTTCACAATCATCCGATACACCGGCCAACTCGCGGCGAGCAACAACAGCGACCGCATCGAGTTCGATCGATCGCTGATGACCGACCCTGCCAGGAAGGCGACCGAGCCCAGGAGCACGAGGCCGGTCGTGTAGGGGAAGCCCGGCACCCGGAAGGGGCGCGGGGTGTCGGGCTCGGTGCGGCGCAGCACGAACACCGACGTGAACGAGAAGACGAAGTTGGCGACAAAGAAGAACGCGGCCAGCGCGAGCACGGTGTTGAACGTGCCGGTGAGGATGAAGCCGCAGGCGATCCCAATCGAGGTCCAGTGGGTCACCGTGGGGGTACCACCGGCGTTGACGGTGTTGAACCGGGCGGGCATCAGGCCGTCGCGGCTCATCGCAAGGGGGATGCGTGAGACCATCATGGTGAGCGCGTTGATTCCGCCGAGTATCGAGCAGAGGACCAGGAGGCGGAGGATCAGGTCGCCCCGCGTGCCGAAGAGTGCGGTGCCTGCGGTGGCTGCGACGAACGGATTGCCCGCCATCTGCTCGACGCCAACGACGCGCAGCATCGCGATGTTGAACAGGAGGTAGATGGCAACGACCACCAGCACTCCACCGATCATCGCCCGCGGAATCGAACGGCCCGCATCAACGGTCTCCTCGCCGAAGTAGAGCGGGCCGGTCCAGCCGTCGTAGGTGAAGATGACCGACTGGAGCGCGAGAATCGCCGCGGCGAAGAGGGCGCCGCCAGTGGGGAGTGCCACCGCAGCCGCATCGGCACGATCGGGGATCGTCATCACCAGTCCGGCAACGGCCAGCGCGGTGAAGGCGAGTGCCTTCGCTGCCGTGAGGAGCTGCTGCGCAAGGTCGCCGCTCTTGACGCCGCGCCACTGCAGCAGTCCGAAGGCGACCACCAATCCGCAGCCGATCACCTGCATCCTGGCCGGGAAATCGGGCAGGAGAGGGGCCGCATATTCTGCGAAGACGATCGCCATCAGGCTCAGCGACGCCGCGGTCGAGAGCCAGTCGCTCCAACCCACGACAAATCCGGGATAGGGCCCAAGCGCACGGTGGACGATCGGATACTGTGCGCCCGAACGCTGGATCATCGCGCCCGGTTCGGCCAGCGACATCGCGCCGAGCAGGGCATAGAGGCCGCCAACTACCCAGACGGTGAGGAAGAGTCCGGTGGTGGGTAGGTGACCGGCCACCTCTCCCGGGGTGCGCAGGATGCCGACGCCGATGGTGTTGCCGACCAGCACGGCGACACCAAAGGCAACGCCGAGCACCTGAAGGAGCGACCCGCGGCCGCTCAGGAGGACCGGTCCATTGGGATGTCCGATTTCGAGGAGGGGTAAGGGGTGGAATGTAAGGGGTGAGGGGTGAGGGGGGAACGAAGGTGAAACGTGAAAGGTGAAAGGGGGCTCCCGTTTCACCTTTCACCTTTCACCTACCCGATCTCACTCCCTTCCGGACGCTATATTCCATCGGTTCCCACAAAAAGAGGCTCCCAGATGTCCGACGCGATGATGACGCGGCTTGCCGCGCTTGCTGACCGCTACGCCGTTGAGCGTGAGATCGGGCATGGCGGGATGGCCACCGTCTATAGGGCGCGCGACCTCAAGCACGATCGCCTGGTCGCGATCAAGGTGTTGCGGCCAGAGTTGGCGCAGGCGATGGGTGCCGAACGCTTCATGCGCGAGATCACGATCGCGTCGCAGTTGCAGTCGCCGCACATCCTGCCGCTGCTGGATTCGGGTTCGCTCCCCCCGAGTCACCCTGAGCGCAGCGAAGGGTCTCCGGCCCTCCTCTATTACGTGATGCCATTGGTCGATGGCGAATCGTTGCGTGATCTGCTCGCGCGCGACGGCGCGCTGCCGCCGTCCGAGGCAACGCGCCTCTTGCGCGAGATCGTGGACGGCCTCGCGCATGCGCATCGTCGCGGCGTGGTGCATCGCGACATCAAGCCCGACAACGTGATGCTCGCCGAACGGCACGCGCTGCTGATGGACTTTGGTGTCGCGAAGGCGCTCGCCGATGGCCGCTCCGGTGGCCCGACCGGTTCCGCCGATCCGCACGTGACCCTCACCGAGGTTGGTATCTCCCTCGGCACACCGACCTACATGGCGCCGGAGCAGGCAGCAGCAGATCCGAACATTGATCACCGCGCCGACATCTATGCCGTCGGGGTGATGGCGTATGAGATGCTCACCGGTGCCCCCCCCTTCACGGGCGCACCGCAACTGGTGATTGCGTCGCATATCACCAAGGCGCCCGCACCGATCGCCTCGGTCACGCCGGATGTGCCACCAGCGTTGGCCGCGATCGTGATGCGCTGTCTCGCCAAGGACCCGGGGGCACGCTACCAGACCGCAGACGACCTGCTGCAGGCGATCGAAGGGTTGGTCACGCCGGGCGCGGCGGCGGTATCGCCAAAGGCGCGGCGCCGACGGGTCGCGTTGAGCGGACTCGCGGTGGTGGTGCTGGTCGTGATTGGTGGGATGATGGTGCGGCAGAATCAACGGACCGGCTGGGTGCACTCCGTGGCGTTGCCCGAGATGCAGCGGCTCTATGATGTGGGACAACTGGACAGCGCACTCTTCGTCGCGGAGGAGGCGCTGCGGATCGCTCCGGAGGACTCACTCCTTTGGGAGATGATTCCGAACGTCGCCCGCCGGGTCTACATGCGGACCGACCCCGCCGGCGCGACCGTATCGTGGTCGCCGGCCGCCGGTGAGCCGCAATGGCGCGTGCTGGGCGTGACACCGGACACCATGCTGCTGCCACGAACCCTTGCCCGCTTTCGCATCACCATGCCGGGATACCGAACGCGGGACATGCTGACCACCGCGCCCTGGGGTCGCGGTGTGGACACCCTGCTCGTGCTCGATCCTGTTGACGCGCCGAACGCCGAGATGGTGCGGGTTGAGGGGGGGGGGGCCATGTTGGCGATGCCGGGGTTGAGCAACGTGCCACCCCTCACGCTCGACGCCTTCCTCATCGACCGCCATGAAGTCACCAACCGCGAATACAAGGCCTTCGTCGATGCGGGAGGCTACACCAATCCCGAGTACTGGCAGGAGCCCATCACGAGTCGTGGGGCGACGATGTCCGTCGCGGAGCTCTTGCCGCTGTTGGTGGACCGCACGGGACGCCCGGGGCCGGCCAGCTGGGAAGGCGGGACCTTCGCGCCAGGCGCCGAGGAGTTGCCGGTGGGTGGGGTGAGCTGGTACGAGGCGGCCGCCTATGCGCGCTTCGTGGGGAAGGCGCTGCCGACGATTTACCACTGGTCGCGCGCGGCCGGAACCGGTGCGATGGCGGCCATCGTGACCGGCAGCAACTTCGGGTCGCCGGGACCGCGGCCAGGCAGCACCTCGGCGGGACTCAGTCCGTATGGTGCCTTTGACATGGCAGGGAACGTCCGCGAGTGGTGTGCCAATGCGTTCGGTCAGCAGCGCTTCATTCTCGGTGGTGGCTGGACGGACCTGAGCTACGCGTTCGTGGATGCGTATGCCCAGGATCCGCTGGACCGCTCCCCCATCAATGGCCTTCGCCTGATGCGCACTGCCGCGAGTGACGCCACGGCGAAGGAGGCATGGGGCCCGCTGGTGCGGCAGTTCCGGGACTACGCCGTCGAACGTCCCGTGGACGATGCGACGTACCGTGTCCTCGCCTCCATGCATGCCTATGACAAGGTGCCACTGGACCTGCAGGTGGAGTCCCGGGATACGAGCCACGCGGATTACATCGCGGAGCGCATCACGATCGCGAACCCGTATGGCCGCGACCGGCTGCCGATCACGCTCTTCATTCCACGTGGTGGCACGGTGCCGAAGCAGGCGGTGATCTACTTCCCGGGATCGGGTGCGTTCTATGAGAACGCCCTCGGCGCGTTGCAGGGGCCGGGGCTCGACGCCATCGTGCAGAGCGGGAGAGTGGTCGTCTGGCCGGAGTATGCCGGCACCTATTCTCGTGAGCATACCCTGCTCGACGATTCGCCCCGGGAGGATGTCACCTATCGGGATCACGTGGTGAAGTGGGTCACGGACCTGCGGCGCACGATGGACTTCCTCGCCACCCGACCCGACGTGGACAGTACCCGCATTGCGTACTACGGCTTCAGCTTCGGCGGGCGCATGGCGCCGATCATGCTTGCCCTCGAGCCCAGGTTTCGGGCCGCGGTCCTGACGGTGGCCGGGCTCAAGATGGAGCGTACCCGCCCCGAGGCCGACCCGATCAACTTCCTCCCTCGGGTCCGCATTCCGCTACTGATGTTGAACGGCAAGTATGACCACTACTTCCCGCTGGAGACATCACAGAAGCCGTTCTTCGCGCTGCTCGGTACGCCCGCGGCCGACAAGCGCCATGTGGTCTATGAGGGTGGCCACCAGGTCACCCGGACGATGCTGTTGTCGGAGACCCTGACATGGCTGGACAAGTATTTGGGGAAGGTACAGTAGCGGCGCACCGCGCACGGCGACCGCTTCCACTTTGCAGGTGATTGTCAACAACACGAGGTCCCATGTCCGAGAGCATCCTGGAACGGCTCGCTGGTCTGGCCGATCGCTATCAGGTCGAGCGCGAGATCGGCCACGGCGGAATGGCCACCGTCTATCGGGCGCGCGACCTCAAGCACGATCGCCTGGTGGCGATCAAGGTGTTGCGGCCCGAGTTGGCGCAGGCGATGGGTGCCGAACGCTTCATGCGCGAGATCACGATTGCGTCGCAGTTGCAGTCGCCGCACATCTTGCCGTTGCTGGATTCGGGTTCGCTCCCCCCGAGTCACCCTGAGCGCAGCGAGGGGTCTCCGGCCCTCCTCTATTACGTCATGCCATTGGTCGATGGCGAATCGTTGCGTGATCTGCTCGCGCGCGACGGCGCGCTGCCGCCGTCCGAGGCAACGCGCCTCTTGCGCGAGATCGTGGACGGCCTCGCGCATGCGCATCGTCGCGGCGTGGTGCATCGCGACATCAAGCCCGACAACGTGATGCTCGCCGAACGGCACGCGCTGCTGATGGACTTTGGTGTCGCGAAGGCACTCGCCGATGGCCGCTCCGGTGGCCCGACCGGTTCCGCCGATCCGCATGTCACGCTCACCGAGGTTGGTATCTCCCTCGGCACACCGACCTACATGGCGCCGGAACAGGCGGCGGCGGATCCCAATATTGATCACCGCGCCGACATCTATGCCGTCGGGGTGATGGCGTATGAGATGCTCACCGGTGCCCCCCCCTTCACGGGCGCACCGCAACTGGTGATTGCGTCGCACATCACCAAGGCGCCCGCGCCGATCGCCTCGGTCACGCCGGATGTGCCACCAGCGTTGGCCGCGATCGTGATGCGCTGTCTCGCCAAGGACCCGAGTGCACGCTACCAGACCGCGGACGACCTGCTGCAGGCGATCGAAGGGTTGGTCACCCCTGGCGGCAGCGCGGCCTACGTGGCACCCGCCGTGCGGCGTCGCCGCACCGCGATGATCGCCGTGGGTGTCGTCGCCCTCGCGGTGGTTGGCTTCTTCGGCTATCAGAAGTCGCAGCGCAGTGGGTGGGTGCACGAGACCGGGTTGCCTGAGTTGCGCCGATTGGCCGAGGCGGCCGACTACGACAGTGCGTTCGCACTGGCGACGCGGATCGAGGCGATCGCACCGAACGACTCATCGTTGCAGGCGCTGTGGCCGCGCATCGCGCGGAAGGCGCTGATCGAGACGGAGCCTGCCGGGGTGCGCGTCTATCGCGCCTCCGTCACCGACACCTCGGTCTGGCGCCTGGTCGGCACCACGCCGATGGATTCGGTGATGATGCCGGTGCAGGTGGGGCTTTTCCGGTACGAGAAGGACGGCTATCGCACGCACTACCGGCTCGGGGGATCGCGCCCCCCGATGGCCATCCTCGATCCGCTCGATGCGCCTGACCAGGAGATGGTGCGAGTGGCCGGTGCCGAGATGCGCGCGTTCCTCGTGGGTGCGGACAACAATCCGCCGGTCGAGCTCGGGGCGTTCCAGTTGGGCCGCTTTGAGGTGTCGAATGCGGAGTACCAACGCTTCGTGGATGCGGGCGGCTACCGCGACCAGCAGTACTGGGAGCACCCGATCGTGGACGGCGAACGTACGCTGACCTTCGACGAGGCGATGGCCCGGTTCGTGGATCGCTCGGGGCGCCCGGGGCCGTCCACCTGGGAGGGCGGTGGCTTCCCGGCTGGGCAGGACGCCTATCCGGTCGCCGGCGTGAGCTGGTACGAGGCGGCGGCGTACGCGAAGTTCGCGGGGAAGGCGCTGCCGACGATCTATCACTGGGCGGAGGCCGCCGGGGTCTATTACTCCAAGTACGTCGTGCCCGGGAGCAACCTCGAGGGCACCGGGCCGCTCCCGGTCGGGACGCCGCGTGCCGTGACCATCGCCGGGGCCTCCGACATGGGCGGCAACGTCCGCGAGTGGATCATGAACGAGGACAATCGCGGGCAGCGCTTCATCCTCGGCGGCGGGTGGAGCGACCTCAAGTACGGCTTCGTCGATGCCTATGCCCAGCCGCCGATGGATCGCGCCCAGATCAACGGGATCCGGCTCGCGCAGTACGCCGCAGGCGAACCGCATCTCGCGCAGGCCGCGGCCCCGATCATCCGGGCGTTCACCGACTACAGCAAGGAAGTGCCGGTCTCCGATGCGGTGTATGCGGGCTTCCTCCAGTTCTACGACTACGATCCGATCGCGCTGAATCCGAAGGTGGAGTCAGCGGACACGACGGCCAACTGGATCGTGGAACTGGTGAGCATCGATGCGGCGTATGGTGGCGAGCGGTTGCCGATCTGGATCTATCGGCCCGTCCAGGCGGCCGCACCGCTGCAGAGCGTGGTCTTCTTCCCGGGCTCCAATGCGATCAACGGCCCGCCGAGCGCGGGGTACAACGATGCGAATGCGGAGTGGATCGTGCGGAGCGGGCGGGCGTTCGTGATCCCGATTTACAAGAGCACGCATGAGCGCTCGGATTCACTGCGCAGCGACTATGCCGACATGTCGATCTTCTACCGCGACCACGTGACGATGTGGGTGAAGGACTATCGTCGCACGCTGGACTACCTGACGAGCCGGGCGGAGTTCGACAGCACGAAATTCGGCTACATGGGCTTCAGTTGGGGTGGCTTGCACGGCGGGATGATGCCGGCGATCGAGCCGCGCATCAAGGCGAGCGTGCTGTACGTGGCGGGACTGATGATGGAGCGTGCGCGTCCGGAGGCCGACGTCTACAACTTCCTGCCGCGGGTGAAGAGTCCGGTGATCATGCTGAACGGTCGGGACGACTTCTTCTTCCCGCTCGAGACCTCGCAGGTGCCGTTCTTCCAGCGGCTCGGCACCCCAGCCGCCGACAAGAAGCATATGGTCTACGAGGGCGGGCACGATGTGCCGCGCACCGAGCTGATCAAGGAGACGCTGGCGTGGTTTGACAAGTATTTGGGGCAGGTGCGGTAGTCTCGCGCGCCCCAACATCCCAGCCTGCGACGTCAGTCGCCGGGCGCGCGGGGTAACGGGTTCGCGGCTGTGCCGCTCAGGGGTGATGGGGACGCGGCCTGCGGCCGCGCTCGGTGAAAGGTGAAACGGAAACGCACCCCGTTTCACCTTTCACGTTTCACCACTCATCCCCCTCCCCCCTCACCCCTCATCCCCCCTCACCCGCTCTTTTGAGCGATTGCCGCGGGTCTGCCACGACGTAGCTTTTGAAGACCGCTATCACACGGCGATGTCGCGCTTCGTGGCACCCTGCGGTGGCGATCTTTCAGAAGGGGCTGGGCCATGTCCACATCAACCATTCTTATCATCGTCGTACTGCTCATTGTCTTCGGTGGCTGGGGCTTCACGCGCCGCGGGCGGTAGACGGAGAACAGAGAAGAGAGAACAGCAACAACGTCATCCCGAGCGGAGGCGCAGAGCGCCGAAGTCGAGGGATCTCCAGACCTTCCGAACGCGATACCCACGCCCAGTCCCTTGGGCACCCGTGGAGATCCCTCGACTGCGCACCCCTCTGGGGTGCTTCGCTCGGGATGACTCTATCGTGTTTCGCCCTTCGCTGTTCTCTGTTCGCCGCATTTGCGCATCCCGCCATTGCGCCGTACTCTAGGTGATTCCCTCACAGGATCCCACCATGACGCGCTTCCCACTCGTCGCGATACTGTTTGTTGCCGTTGCGTGCAGCACCGATACCCCCGCCATGCGCACGGTGGCCGGTGGTGGTCCGGTGCTGCCCGACACGCAGACGGTGGATGGCGTGCTGCAGATGCGGCACGACGCTGACGCTTTCGCGCGTGCACCGCAGTGGCGCGTGGCGGATTCCGCCGAGGTGGTATTTGATGGCGGCGAGGACCCCAACCTCGATCTCACCTATGTGTATCGACCCGCGCTGTTGTCGGATGGGTCGCTCGTCGCAGTGAATCGGATTCGGGCGGGCCGGGTGATGCTCTTTCCCGCGGATGGTTCGCCCGGGCGAATGATTGCCGGTCCGGGTGAGGGGCCGGGTGATGTGCGCCGACCGAATGATCCGCTGGTCTTCAGTGATACAATCGCCGTGCTGGATGATGGGACCGGACGAGTGAACTGGTTTGCAGCCGATGGTAGCTGGCTGGGCAACGAGACATTGTGGCCTGGCACGCGGGTCACCTGCTTCAGTGCCAACGGCGTGTTGCCTGGCCGTCGCCTGCTGGCCGTGAACCGGTGCCTCACCCGTCAGGAAGAGATTCCGAAGGAGGGAGGGCGGCTGCCCACCGAGCTCATCACCACCAAGATCGACTTCACCGAGGTCGACACCATCGCCACCTTGCCGGGCGTGGAGATGATCTGGTTCGAGACGCGCTATCGCGGTGAGCGCCGTGACTATCCGATGATGCCGCGGTTGACGCCGAGTGCGCACGCCGCGGTGTGGGGTGGCAGTGTCGCGACGTCCACTGACGCGTACGGCTATCTCATTGAACGTCGCGCACCCGACGGCACCGTGAATGGTCGCCTGGAGGTTGCTGGTCCGCGCCAGCCGGTGACCGACACGATGCGGGAGTTCGTCATCGCGCAGGAGCTGGAGCGCATGAATGCGCCTGGCGGTGAGAGCATGGTGGACGTCGAGGAGTCGCGGCGTCAGGCACGCGAGGTCCCGTTTGTGGACTCGCTGCCCGCCTTCAGCACGATGTCCAGTGGCGAGAACGGCATCCTCTGGGTGATGGATGGTCGCGCACCGAACGGCACCACGTGGGCCGCGACGGCATTCCGTGAGGATGGCGAGATCGTCGCGCGTCTGAGCGGCAGCGGAGGTGCGTGGCCATCGCTCATTCTCGAAGATCGCGTGCTGCTGCGCACGACCGACGATGATGGGGTGGTGCGGTTCGAGGTCAGGCGAATGGTGAAAGGTGAAAGGTGAAACGTGAAACGTGAAACGTGAAACGTGAAACGGGATGTGGGTTCGGGACCTCCCCGCGCGGGGAATGCCACCCTCGACAGAATCCCTTTTCACCTTTCACCTTTCACCAATCACCGCGCCTTCCGCTTCTTTGGCGCCGTCGCCGTTGCCTCCATGAACGATCGCAACACGGCGTTCATTCTGGTCTGGTAGCCGGTGCCTTGCGCGCGGAACCAGGCGAGGACGTCGTGGTCCACACGCAAGGAAATCGCCTCCTTTGGGGGAGGCATCACGACCACCGCGTTCTCCCAGAAGTCGTCGGGCAGGTCGGCGAGCTCCGGTGGCGAGGTGACCATGATCTCTTCTTCGGTCATGGCGTCGACTCGTTCCCAGTTCGTCCGACCCTTGGGGAGCTTGTCAGCGGGGTAGGATCGCATCCGCGTACGCTTGGCGCTCATGGCGGTTGCTCCTTCGGGCAGAAATGATGCGGCGGACAATGTGCCCGGCTCGTTGGGGTCGATCTGTGTACACGACAGTCAGGTGGCGCCCGTGCGTGATACCGATCGCGAGGACCCGTACCTCGCTGTGGTCCCGGCGCATATCAACACGTTCCAACGTCGGACCCTCGAACACTCGGACGGCGTCAGCGAAGTCGATCGCTCGGATCGCCAGCGTGCTCTCACGCTTCTCAGCGTCCCATTCGTAGATTCGTGCCAGTTGTATGTTTGAACGTATATACACGCCGAGCTCTGGTCAAGGAAGGCGGTAATCCTCCAGACCAAGCCTTCAGCGCACGGAGCAATTCACTGGGGCGCGGTACCAACGAGCGCGACTGGGTGATACTTTGGTGAATCCTCCCACCCGGCCCTTCGATGAAGCACACCCTCCTCGTCGCGATGCTGCTCGTTGTCGCCGCGTGCAGCACTGACACCCCCTCCGTTGGTACGGTCGCTGGCGCTGGCTCCGTCCTCCCCGACACTCAGACCGTAGACGGCGTGCTGGTGATGCGGCACGACCCCGCCGCGTTTGCGACGGCGCCGCAGTGGCGCGTCGCCGACTCGGCCGAGGTGGTGTTTGATGGGGGGGATGATCCGAATCTCGATCTGACGTATGTGAGTCGGCCGGCGCTCATGTCAGATGGGTCGCTCATCGCGGTCAACGAGGTGAACGCTGGCCGAGTGATGCATTTCCCGGCCGACGGATCGTCGGGACGCCTGATCTCGGGTCAAGGCGAGGGTCCGGGCGATGTAATGTCACCACAACCTCCGGTGATGGTCGGCGATTCGGCGTTGGTGTGGGATGACCGCACCGTGCGAGTGAATTGGTATACCGCAGTGGGAGGGTGGGTTGGTTCGACACCTTTGTATCCGAAAGCCGCGAGTGACTGTCTGAGTCCGGTTGGTGTGGTTGGTGCGCAGCAACTCCTGACGGTGACGCGGTGCTGGGGCAATGCGGTGTACGAATTCCCGAAGGGAGGCGGCAGGGTACCAACACACGTGGTGGCCGTGGCCCCTGACTTTGCCATCATCGATACGATCGGGCTAGTGCCTGGAATCGAGCTCAGATGGGCCGAGACACGCTTCGGAGGGCAGCGCCGCGAATTTCCGATGGCGCTGCGCCTGCCGCGGCTGTCGCACGTGCAACCATGGGGCAGCAGCATCGCGACATCCAACGATCAGCATGGGTATTCCATTGATCGTCGTGCCCTCGACGGGACGGTGACTGGTCGGCTGGAGGTCGTGATGCCGCGCCGCGTGGTCACCGATGCGATGCGTGATGCGGTCATTGCGCGGGAATTGGAGATGTACTCCACGCCGAGTGCGGAGGCGCATGAAGGGATCGAGGAAAGCCGTCGCTTGGCACGCGAGTCGCCGATTGCCGATTCGCTGCCGCCCTACGCCGGGCTGGTAGTGGGCGTGGACGGGATGCTCTGGATTGTGGACGCGTTCGCCTCACCCGACACGGCGTGGGCTGCGACCGCCTACCGCGAGGATGGCGAGATCGTCGCACGCCTCACCGGCACCGGACAGAGCTGGCCTACTCAGATTCTCGACGATCGGGTGCTGATCCGTACCACTGATGCTGATGGGGTGGTGCGGTTCGAGGTCAGGCGGATTGTGAAAGGTGATAGGTGAAACGTGAAACGTGAAAGGGGGCACCCGTGGAGATCCCTCGACTCCGCACCCCTGCGGGGTGCTTCGCTCGGGATGACATTATAGTGATTCACCCCTCACCCCTCACCCCTCACCCCTCACCCCTCCCCTCATGCCCCATCCCTCCCTCACTCGCCTCCGCGACATCTGCCTCGCGCTCCCCGACGCCCATGAAGTCGAGGCGTGGGGTGCACCGACCTTTCGCGTCAAGAACAAGATCTTCGCGATGTACTCCGACCCGAGTGATGCCACGCATAGCGGCGGCCGGCCTGGGGTCTGGCTGAAGGCGGGTCCCGGGAACCAGGAGCTGCTGATCGCGGCCGACCCCACCCGCTACTTCAAGCCGCCGTATGTGGGGCCGAGTGGGTGGGTCGGGGTGCGCCTCGACAAGCGACCGCGCTGGAAGGAGGTCGCGGAGATGGTGCGGGAGTCGTATGAGATGACGGTGGTGAAGAAGAAGCGGTAGTTGGATGTTGGATGCTGGACGATGATTGACACCTCGTCCCGACCGTAGGGAGGGACCCCCCCTCGTCGACTGACGACGCTATGTGAGGTGGCACCCGGCGAGGTCCCTCGCGTCGCTCGGGACGAGGGACCAACGCCCAACATCCAACATCCAACATCCAACATCCACTACCTCTCAGGGAACCCGAATCGACAGACAGCTCAACCCGCCGTCCATCTTCTGGAACTCCGACATTGCCAGCGGGATGACCTGATGGCCCAGCGCGGCGACACGCGCCGCGGTCTCGGGATAGCCCTCCGCCATAAGCACCCCGCCATTGATCAGCACCGCGTTGGCCGCGTACTCCTCGCCTGGCGCGGTCACGGTGAGGTCATTGTTGCCGAGCACCGCGCGCTGCGCGAGTGCCGGTGCCACCAGGAGCTGGATGCCCCCCAGCCAGGTGAGGCCGCTCTTCAGGTGCAGGAGCGTCGGGTCGTTGCGGATGCTGATCGTCGAGGAGGTGTAGCCCTTGCCGTGCAGCCAGCGACCGAGCTGATCGGCGCCGGCGTCGTTGGTGCGCGCCGACAGCCCGATGAAGAAGTGGTTCCCCGCCTGACAGATGTCGCCGCCATCGACGGTGCCGGGTTCGGTAATGGCGGCCACGTCGTGTGCGAGGAGTCGCTCGAGTGCGGCGTGCATCGAGTGGACCTCGCCAGCCCGCGAGGATGCGCCCGGTCGGCACAGGATGGCGCCCTTCGCCGTGACGATGGCGGTGTCCTCGACGAAGGTCGAGTCAGGATAGGCCGGCGCGGCGGGCAGCACCGTCAGTTGCACGCCGAGTTGCTGGAGCGCTGCGCAGTAGGCCGCATGCTGGGTGCGCGCGAGGGTCAGGTCTGGGGGGCCAAGCGCAGCGTTGGTGAGGCCCTTGGCATAGCTGTCGGCCGGTGGGCAGACGATCGCGCGGGTGAAGCGAGCGATGGACTCCATCATCGGATCCCCTGGCCGGGCGGTGGACTAGCGAGCGACAAGGCGGTCCACCAGCCAGTCGGCGAGGGCACCGAGCACCGCAGGATCGACCTTGTTGTTGGTGAGCAGCGCGTAGCCATTCGGCAGCCCGCTCGGGTCCGGCAGGAAGAAGTGGTTGAGGTCCGGGAAGAGGCGCACCATGACGTTGGTGTTGCCGCCTGCCCGGAATGCCGCCGCGAGTTCGGGCGCCTGATCCGGCGTCACCTGATGGTCGGTCTCGCCGTGGAGGATCAGGATCGGGGTGCGCACGGTGCGGGCCGTGGCCAGCGGGTCGTGCGTGCGGAAGTAGGCCAGCCATGGCCGAACGGCCGCGGTCGAATCAAGTGTCGCCTGTGCGGCGGCGAAGGCGGAGTCTCGCGACGCGGCCGGGATCGTCGGTTCGTGCTCGATCGCCTGACGGTATTGGAAGGCCAGGATTTCATCGCCCGTCTGGGACGGGCCCGCCATCAGCACCGCGCCCTTGAGCAGGGTGTCGGTGGCAGCGACCATCGGGGCGATCAATCCGCCCTCGCTGTGACCGACGAGCGCGAGCCGAGTCCCGTCGATCTCGGGCTGTGCCCGCAGCCACGCGAGCGCGGCGCGGATGTCGTCGGCAGTCTCCGCACTGGTGCCGGGTGTGCCACCCGAGGCGCCGATGGCACGATCGTCAAGGCGGAGCACCGCAATGCCGCGCGCCCCCAAACCGCGGGCAAGGTCGACATACGGCTTGTTCGGGCCCAGGGTGCCATCGCGATCGCCGGGGCCCGAGCCGTGGACGATCACGATGGCGGGGACCCTGCCCCCGCCATTTGGCAGGGTGAGCGTGGCGGGTAATGGTACCGGCCCGGGAAGCGTCAACTCCACGGTGGTCAGGGTGTCGCCACCGAGGGTGGCAATGAGGGCGAGCGCGGGCAGACCGATCACGGGAGGCCTCCGGTGGGGTACGAACGGGGTAGGCCCAGCATCGACCCCAGAACCAGCATTCTAACCCCTTGACGCCCCCCCTTCACGAGAGCGGTTGCACAGACCTAGCGCCCGCCCGCCGCGGTGCGAAACCGGAGGGTGGTCCGTTCGAGTGGGACGCCCTCGGCAGAACGGAAGCTGCCTCCGAACGCGTCGTTGAGCGCGAAGCCATACTCGGTTCCAGGTTCGAGCTCCATCTCGATCTCGAATCGCAACGAATCGGCGCTCATGCGCGGGGCACGGAATGCAGGAACGGGCAGCGGACCTGCAGGACCCTGCAGTGCCTGAATGCTCCAGCCGCGCACCATGGGACGATCGAAGGTGACGACCAGCAATCGGGACGTCGGATCGACGTCCGTTGCAGTATCCGGAATGCTCGTCGCGACGACACGGGGCCGCCGGGATTCGAACTCTTCGCGCATCACCGGGAGTCGATCACCCAGTGCGACGAACCATCGACCCAGGCGGTCGACGTCATCTTCCCATGAGGTCCCCGGCGTGCGCGTCGTACGCCAGGCCTCGAGCGAATCCGCCAGCTCACCGGTCCAGAAGAATCCGCGGCCCTGCTCACTCTGCTCCGCCATCCGTGCATCAGCCGCTGACAGATTGGCGCGCGCCCAGACAACCGACGTGGCCCGCACCACCGACTCATCCACCACGGTCTTCCAGCATCGATACGCCTGTGGCGCCATCAGATCAGCGACGGCCTCGCACCCCGTGGCGAAACGTTCGAACTGCGATCGATGGCGCGCGATCACCGGATTCACGAAGGAGTGGGCGAACTCGTGGGCGATCGTATAGGCGCGACTCTCCGGGAAGGTCGGGGTCCCTGTGCTGTCGTGGGTCCAGGTCCCGATGATCGCCCAGAGCTCCTCCGGGCCTTCATTCGGTGCTACGCGTGGTCCGAACGACCCGCCACCGGTGAGCAACCCAGGCACCAGCACGAAGCGATCGCCCGCCCCTGCCCCGAAGAAGTCCTCGAACCACTGTGGTTCGATGCTGCGCTCCACCAGTGCGCGCAATCGCTCCGACGCGGCGTGGTAGAACGGCTCCTGCTCGGCAAAGAATCGCTCCACCTGCGCATCCACCACGAATTGTCGCAACGCGGCGGCGAAGGCTCTGGCTTCGGTTGGTCGCCACCGCTGGTGCAGCACGATGGTGGTGTCATCAAACGCCACGCGCTCTGCCAGGCCCGGCAACGCCTCCAGATGCGTCGCCATCATCATCACGGCGTCATGTGATATGCCGATCGACGAACGCAGGGCGCGCGCGTGCTGCACCACCGGATGATCGCGATGTGATGCGAAGTGCTGATCGACCGCGGCCGCATAGCCGGTGAGGTCGTTGTTGACGTATTCCGGCGCGCCGGCCAGGCGGAAGACGATCGAAAGCAATTCCACGCGCGTGTCGACGCCCACCACCAGTTGCGGGGATGGTTCCGGGTTCACCCCGATCAGGGTGCTGAGGAGGGTGGCAACGAACAACGAACGCACGAGGAGCTCCGGGTCGAGGTTGCGCGGTCAGACGCACCGCTGTCCCGGAGGGTTGCAACGCCGTCAGGCCACGCGGTCGGGCGCAGCGTCACCCCGAAAGAAGGCCTCGATATTGGCGAGGGCGCGGAAGCCCATCGCCTCTCGGGTTTCACGTGTCGCAGATCCGAGGTGGGGCAACAGCACGACCTGCTCCAGTCCCAGCAGGCGCGTGTCGACGGTGGGTTCCTGTCGGTACACATCAAGACCCGCGCCGGCGAGGTGCCCGGTGATCAGGGCCCGGACAAGTGCGTCATCGTCCACGACGTCGCCGCGTGCCGTGTTGATGAGGAAGCTCCCCGTCGGCATGACCGCCAGTCGGCGGGCGTCCAGCAGCCCCCGAGTCTCTGGGGTGCTGGGCAGATGAAGCGAGACCACCTGCGCCTCGGCCAGTGCGGCCTCGAGGTCCGCGACGTAGGTCGCTCCCGTGTCGGCCAGCGTGGCGGCGTCCGGTGCGGTGCGTCCCCATGCGAGGACGCGCATCCCGAAACCGTGGTGGGCGCGTCGCGCCAGCGCCTGCCCGATTCGCCCAAAGCCGAGCACGGCGAGCGTCGACCCCGCAACTCGACGCCCGAGGTGGTGCGTGGGGCGCCAGCCAGTCCACCGTCCCGCCCGAACCAGGCGCTCACCCTCGCCAGCTCGTCGCATCGTCATGAGGATGAGCGCCATGGCCAGATCCGCCGTGTCCTCAGTGAGGACATCCGGGGTATTGGTGACCACGATCTCGTGCGCTCTGGCGGCCGCGAGGTCGATGTTGTCGGTCCCGACGCCGAAATTCGCGATGATTCGCGTCCGCAGCGGATTGGCGGCGAGTACCTCAGCCGTGATCCGATCTGTCACCGTGCAAAGCAGTGCGTCGGCCTCACCCAGGAAGCGCTGATACACCGCTGGCGTCAGCGGAAGATCATCAGGTGCACGGCGCACGTCGAAGCGGGTGGCGAGGGCCGCCTCGACGGCGGCAGGCAGGCGTCGCGTGACCGCAATCACCCGGCGTGCGGTCATTCCCCCCCCCACCAGATTCGTTGGGCAGCGGAGACACCGTGCCCGAACTCGACCCGCACACCCCCATCTGCCAGGGCCAGTTCCACGAGGCCGAGGGCGCCGAGCAGCATCCCTTCGTTGAGGTCCCCGAGGTGACCGATGCGGAACACCTTCCCGGCCAGGCGTCCGAGTCCACTGCCGAGGGCGAGATCCTGATGATTGAAGGCGGACGCGATGATGTCGCGCGCATCAATGCCATCCGGCACCTGCAGCGCCGAGACGGAATCCGACGCACACGTGATGTCCCTCGCCACCAGCGGGAGGTCCCACGCCGCTGCCGCCGCGCGCACCCCACTGGCCAGGCGATGGTGACGCATCCAGACGCGCTCCAATCCCTCTTCGAAGAGCATCGCGAGGGACTCGCGCAGGCCATGGAGCATCGGGATCGACGGGGTATAGGGGAAGTACCCCTCCACCGACTGCGCCAGCATGGGGCGCAGGTCGAAGTATGCGCGGGGCGTGTTGACCACGTGGACGGCGTCAAGCGCGCGTGGCGACAGCGCGAGGATGGCGAGACCTGCTGGGAGCATCAGTCCCTTTTGCGAGCCGGTCAGGGCGATGTCCACGCCCCACGCATCGTGGTGATACGGCAACGAAGCGATCGATGACACGCCATCCACCATCAGCAAGGCCGGATGACCGGACTCATCCATGGCGCGGCGGATGGCTGGCAGATCAGCAGTCACACCGGTGGAGGTCTCGTTGTGCACGACCAGGACGGCTCCGATACGCCGTTCCGTGTCGGTGCGCAGCACCTCGGCGATGCGTGCAGGCGGGGGTGGCGCGCCCCAGGTCAGGTCCTCGAAGCGCTCCACCTGGTACCCGAGGTTGCCGGCGGTTGTCCCCCACAGGTCGGCGAACTGTCCGCTACACGGCAGGAGTACTGTCGCACCCGGCGGGAGCGTGTTGGTGAGCGCGGCTTCCCACCCGCCGGTGCCCGTGGCCGGGAAGAGCGCGACGCGTCCCGCGGTGGTGTCGAAGAGTCTTGCGACCTCCTCGAGCAACGGCAGCACGAGCCACGGGAACGCGCGAGAGCGATGATCCTCGGAGCCGCGGTGCATTGCCCGAAGCACGCGGTCAGGGATATTGGTTGGTCCGGGAACGAAGAGGTGGTGACGCCCTGGCATCTGGACTCCGGTCGGGTGCGCGCCGTGTGATGGATGCGTGGAGTGTAAGTTGCCTTGGAGCCAGCCGCGAGGGCCGCCAACATGCATCCATCTCCAGACAACCCCGCCGAGCAGTTGCGCGCGTGCCACCGCGCCGCCGTGCAAGCCGTTGCACCGGGCCCGGCGTTGCGCCGAGCACTCGAGCACGCGACGCCGCCTGAAAGCCCTCCCGTGGTGATCGCGATCGGGAAGGCTGCGCCGGCGATGGCTGCTGCAATGCATGAATGGCTTGCCGGGTTCGGGCAGGCACCCACCGATGGCATCGTCGTGACACACGAGCCGCCCGGCGCTGCCGACTCCGCACTCCCCGTCGTGGTCGGCGACCACCCCGTCCCTGGTGCGCAATCGTTCGCTGCGTCGGATGCCCTGGCGGCGCTGGTGCGGCGCCTCGGTCCCGATACCCCGGTCGAGGTCCTCCTGTCAGGCGGTACCTCTGCATTGATCGGTGCGCCGCGTGATGGGGCAGATCAGGCCACGTACATCGCCGAGGTCGAAACCCTGCTCGGCGCCGGACTCGACATCGCGCACATCAATGCGACACGACGCCGCACCGGGCGGTGGGCCGGTGGTCGCCTGGCTGCGGCACTCGGGCCCCGTCCCGTGCGTGCGTGGCTCCTCTCGGATGTGCCGGACAACAACGTCGCGACAATCGGCTCGGGACCGCTGCTGGCCGACGGTGCCACTGCGGGATCGATTCCACACGTCATCGTCGCCAGTGGCGCGGATGCCCTGGATGGGGCTGTGGTGGCCTGGGGGGGGGATGTCGTGCGACACCCCACGCCGCTCGCGGGGGAGGCCGAAGACCAGGCCTACGCCATCGTGGCGTTGCTGGCCGCCACCCGACCCAGCAGGCCGACGCTGCACCTCTGGGCCGGCGAGACCGCCGTGACGCTTCCCCCCGATGCGGGACTGGGGGGACGGTCCCAGCAGCTTGCCCTCGCCGCCGCCGCAGCACTCGCACGCCTTGCCCCCGATGGGCCGCACATCACCCTCCTCGCGGCAGGGACCGATGGCCGCGACGGGAACACCCCCGCGACCGGCGCCGTGGTCGACGCCACCACGTGGGATACGATCGCTGGACGGGGGGGGGATCCGGCCGCCGCGCTGCGCCGGTGCGATGCCTTCCCTGCCCTCTTGCGGGCCGACGCGCTGCTGGTCACCGGGCCGACGGGAACCAACGTCGCGGACCTCGTCCTCGCCGTGGTCCAACCGATCGGGGGCTAGCGCGGCGGAAGCGAATCCGGCGGCGCGGGGCGAGACACCAAGACCGTGAGGTCGACAAGCACCGTTGCATCCGGGGCGTCCTCCACCTCGGCTGGGCCCAGCAGCTCGATGATGCGCCCGACCCCGAGCGTGTCGCCGCGACGGACCAAAATGCGATGGGTGCGTCGTGCCGGATCCCGCAGTGCGGGGGGGGCATCGTCAAAGAGGACGACGTCCAGCCCCCCGGTCCGCAGTTGCATGGTCGCGGCGCGCGCCCCGCCGTCGTGCCCACCGGCGTTGCGCACCTGCACGGTGACGCGGCGGGGCAGCGGCGGCCAGGTGTCACGACGACCCGCTCCCTCCCCCTCTCCCCGCGCGCGCGCCCCATCACAAGCGGATGTGATCAGGAGCAGGAGCGGGAGGCACCACACGCCTCTCATGTCCGCAATTCCTCGCCAAACGCGATTGCCTCGAGCGGCAACGTCCAACCCTCGGCACGCGCGTGTGCCAGGCGTCGGCGGGCCACCTCGCGCACTACCCCGATCGGATCGTCGGGGAACCGCGCCGCGAGGTCAGCGCGTTCGGCGATGTCGAACGTTCGCCCGGGCTCCAGGAAGTCGGCGCAATAGAGGGCCCGCCCGACCGCTCCCCACCGCACCCACCCGATCGAGTGCCATCGCACCGCGCTGAGGATGTCCTCGTCACGCTCTCCCTCGAGTTCGGCCCGCGCGGCGGCTGCGGGACCATGGAGGAGTTCCATGATGTGCGGGGCGTGGGGTGCCCAGCGACGCAACTCGATCTCATCGGCATCACGAAGCGCGTCGTGCAACCACCCGGCACGCTCCCAGCGCTCGGCGTCGTGGGGCGCGAGGCGCATCGCCGTGGCCCACTGCCGCAGCAGCGCAACCACACGATGAATGTGCGCACGACGCTTGGGTGTGACGACGGCCCAGGGCGGGAGTCCGTCCTGGGCCGTCGGGTGCACCACGTCAGACATGCGGCGTCAGGATTCCATGCTCAGCGGCGGGCGCGCGATCCGGTTCGCCGCGTCAACGAACACGA
The DNA here is from genome assembly GCA_011390645.1 of Gemmatimonadota bacterium. GTDB lineage: Bacteria > Gemmatimonadota > Gemmatimonadetes > Gemmatimonadales > GWC2-71-9 > Palsa-1233. Next base: position 214 of record JAABRY010000028.1, on the reverse strand, counting down.
CGGCTGGCCGATGCGCCTCCACCTCCGCGGCCTCGAACTCGCCGTAGGTGATGAGAATCACCAGGTCACCCGCCATGCCGAGCCTGGCGGCGGCGCCATTGAGCTGGATCACGCCGCTGTCCGCCGGTCCCGGAATCACGTAGGTCGTGAATCGATGGCCGTTGTTGACATTGACGACGTGAATTTCCTCGTATGGCACGAGATCGGCTGCGGC
>JAABRY010000027.1 GCA_011390645.1 Gemmatimonadota bacterium | reverse complement strand
ATGAGGGTGGCGTCCACGGTGAGCGACCCCTCATAGTGGAGATCTGCCGAGGTGATCGTGGCACGGTGAATCTTGGACTTCATCAAGTGGCGTCGCATCGATCAGACGTCCTCGTCTCCCAGTATCACGTTGTCGATCAGGCGAGTCGCGCCCACGCGGCCGGCCACCGCCACCACCGTACCGATATCCACGCGCTCCACGGGAGCGAGCCGCTCGGGATCGGCGACCGCAATATAGTCCGTGATCAGGTCCGGGGCGGCTTCCAGCACCTCATGCGCCACCTGTCGAAGCGCGTCCGCGCGGCGCTCACCGCGTTCGAACGCCGCCTCGACCGCGCGCAGGGAGCGAGAGAGCGCGAGGGCCGCCACGCGTTCCTCCGCACTCAGGTAGACGTTGCGCGAACTCCGCGCGAGGCCATCAGCCTCCCGTGAGGTGGGAACGACCCGGAGGCGCACCGACCAGTCCAGCTCGATCAGCATGCGACGAATCACAGTCACTTGCTGGATGTCCTTCTGTCCAAGGACCAGCACGTTGGGTTGGACGATGTTGAGCAGCTTGGCCACGACCGTGAGCACGCCGTCGAAATGGCCTGGGCGGTATTCGCCCTCCCATCGCACCGAGGCCTCGCCGGGCACCACGCGGGTCTGATCCGCGCTACCGTACATCTCGCCCAGCTCGGGCACGAACAGGATGTCCACGTGGCGTGCCTCCGCGAGGGCACGGTCGTGGGCATAGTCGCGCGGATAGCGTTCGAAGTCTTCGCCAGGCTGGAACTGCAGCGGATTGACGAAGATGCTCATCACGACGAGGTCAGCCTCCTCGCGGGCGACATCCACCAGGCCGAGGTGGCCCTCGTGGAGGTACCCCATGGTGGGGACGAACGCGATGCGCTGGCCGGCAGCGCGTGCCGCCGCGAGGCGACTGCGCAACCCGCTGATGGTGGTGTGAATGTCCATGGTGCTCACGTGAAGGAGTGCTCCTCATCCGGATACCGACCGGTACGGACGTCTTCGGCGAATCGGCCAACAGCATCGCGCACCGTCGGCCCCAACTCGGCATAGCGACGCAGGAATTTGGGCGTGAACCCCTCGGTGAGTCCAAGCAGGTCATGGAGCACGAGGACTTGCCCATCACATCCAGGACCCGCACCGATACCGATGGTCGGAATCCGCAGTGCCGCGGTCACTCGAGCGGCAAGGTCCCTCGGTACCAGCTCCAGCACCAGCGCGCTCGCCCCGGCGGCCTCCAAGGCGAGTGCGTCCTCGAGTAGCTGGGTGGCAGCGTCGCCGTCACGGCCTTGGACGCGGTACCCTCCGGTCGCGTGCACACTCTGGGGCATCAGGCCCAGGTGCCCGAGGACCGGGATGCCCCTGGCGACCAGGGCGGCCACGGTCGGCACCATCGCTGCCCCCCCCTCCAACTTCACGGCGTGACAATCCGTCTCGGCCATCACGCGACCTGCATTGCGGATCGCCTCTTCCACGCTCACCTGATAGCTGAGGAACGGGAGATCGACCACCACGGGCGTCCGCTCCACACCCCGACGAACACTCGCAGCGTGGTAGATCATCTGGTCCAGCGTGGCGCTCAGGGTGGAGCGACGGCCGGCGAGCACCTCGTTCAGGGAATCCCCGACGAGGAGGATGTCCACCCCGGCGGCCTCGAGCAGTCGGGCGAAGAGTGCGTCATAGCAGGTGAGCATCACGAGCCGCTCGCCGCGAGCCTTCCGGGCCGCAAGTCCGGGGAGCGTGAGTGGGGGGGGGACGCTCACATCGCCTCCAGCACAGCAAGCTGTCGCGCCCAGAAGGGTCGATCGCGCAGACCGGGGTGCGGCAAGGTCAGGTCCGGCCGGTCACACATCGCGTCGGACATGCAGACGATGTCGAGATCGAGGGTGCGCGACGCCCATTTCGCCGGGCGTTCCCGTCCGGCGGCGCGCTCGATGGCATGACACACCTCCAGGAAAGCCGCCGGACTGAGCGTGGTGCGGACCCGGACCATCGCATTGAGATACGCTGGCTGATCCAGCCCGCCGAGCGGAGCGGTCAGTTCGTGGGGCGTGACCGCTTCACAGGCGACCCCCGGGGTCCCGTCGAGCTGCGTCACCGCGAAGGACAAATGAGCCTCACTGTCCCCGAGGTTGCTCCCGAGTGCCACCGCAGCGATCCGTTCCCTGCTCACGCCACCGGCTCCAGGGCATCCCGGAGGCCGCGAAGGAATGCATCCGCCGCTGCCACCCCGTCGCGGCCGAGCACATCCACGAGGGCGCTGCCCACCACGACCCCATCGGCGAGAGCGGCCACCGCACGCACCTGTTCGGGCGTCGAAATGCCGAACCCGACCGCCAGCGGCAATTCCGTCGCTGCGCGCACGCTGGCGATCTGGTCGGCGAGTCCGGTCGCGAGTTCAGCCGAGGCACCGGTCACCCCCAGGCGTGCAACGAGGTAGAGAAATCCCTGTGCCCCAGCCACAGTCCGCGCGATGCGCTCGCTGTCCGAGGTGGGTGCGAGCAACCGGATCAGGTCAAGTGACGACGATTGAATCGGTTCCTCGATCGTCTGGTCGGCCCCAGCCGGCAGGTCCGTGAGGAGGATCCCTGCGATCCCGAGTTCGGCCGCGTCGCGCATCAGCCGCTCGACACCGTACTGCATCACCGGATTCAGGTAGGAGAAGAGGACAACGGGAGTGTCCACGGCGGCATCGGCGATCAGCTCAAGCGTGCCGGGCAAGGTCATCCCGTTCTCGAGTGCCTTGAACGTCGAGGCCTGAATGGTGGGACCATCCGCGAGTGGATCGCTGAATGGGACGCCCACCTCAAGCACGTCCGCGTGCGAGGCCGCGACGCGCAACGCGTCACGTGAATCGGCGATCGTCGGGAAGCCTGCGGTGAGGTACGGGACGAGACCGGCGCGGCCTGCGCGACGAAGATCAGCCCAGGTGTGTGTCAAGCGGGAATCAGACAAAGAAGTCACCGACAATCAGTCCATATCGATCAGGGGAGGTCACTTTGACGATGGTGCGCGGATAGCCCCCATCGGGTTCGGGCACCGAGAGATCCACGAGCACACCGGGCGCGGCAATGCGTGCACCAAGGGAGTCCACCGCGAGGCGCACGACCGGCCGATGCAATTCCGCCGCATCACTGCCGGGCCCCGCCACGATCGCGACCTCGAAGGTATCGAGGATGACCGCGGTACCCACCGGGTAGATGCCGAGCAGATTGATGAGCGCTTTCACCAGGACCGGGTCATAGCCCCGTCCCGGATTGGTCCACATCTCCTTGAGGACCTCGGCCGGTTCCAGGGGCGTGGTCTGGTATGATCGCCGGGTCGTTGCCGCGTCGTACCCGTCCGCGACGGCAACGAGGCGCGAGAAAAACCCGAGCCGGCGAGGGCGGACCGGACGGGGATAGCCGCTGAGATCCACCTTCATGTGGTGTTCGTGCGCGGCCAGGATCGCGCGATACGGGAGCTCCTCACCCTCGCGCATCCGGAAGAGCGTCAGCGTGCCGTACCATGGGTGCGCCTGCATTCGGCGCCATTCCTGATCATCCAGGGCGGTCGTCTTGTTCACCACGGCCGACTCCAGGCGCGACTTGCCAATGTCGTGCATGAGCGCCGCGAGACCGAGGTCATAGAGCTGCAGCCGATCCAATCCGAGGCGGCGCCCGAGCGCCACGGAGAAGATGCAGACGTTCACCGAATGGGTGAAGGTGTACTCATCAAAGTCGCGCAGCGTGGTCAGCCCCGTGATGGAAAGCTCGTTCTCGAGCACCTGATCCACGATGAGCTGCACCGCGCGCTTCAACCGGCGCGTGTTCGGGGCCCGTCCCATGCGGACACCCTGCACGACGTCTCGCGCCACGCTCACGCCATGAGCGTAGGTGCGCTTGGCACGCTCGAGCGCCTCATCCGCTGGGCGCTCGTCGAGATCTGTCTCCCCGCTGGTGCCGACTTCCAGGCAAACAATGTCTGCCTGTTGCATGCGGATCCGGAGCAGGTCGAAGCGCTCCTCCGGCAGCTGCGCTGTCGGCAATGCCCCAAGGGCGGAGAGGAAGGCCTGCCACTCGCGCCGCGTGACACCGTCCTCGACCCGCAGCAGGCCGATTCCCGCACCCCGCATCAGCCCGACGAAGCCACTGAAGGCGGCAAAGTTGTCGAGCCCAAGGCGGAGCCGGGTCTGATTGATGAAGATGAAGTCCCCAGACAGGCGGATCTCGGCGACACCATCGAGCTGCAGCATGGTCTGCGATGCCGCCAGCAGGTCATCAATCGCGCGTTGCACCGCCGCATTCTCCAGCGGATACAACTTGAGGGCACGCTGCGCGCCGTGAATCGTGACCAGCAGCGAACGGCCGGCCTGGCGAACGAGGACCTCGTCGTCCTGATCGGACATCACGGCCTCCATTCCCGCAGGACAGCGTTCGCGGCCGAACGCACGATCGCTTCCTTGTCGCTCGTGAATCGGTCCACGAGCAGGCGAGCCTCGAAGGTGCGGATGCGGGCGAGGGCATAAATGGCACAGGCGCGGTCTTCTGCGGGCCCGGTGCGGCGAAACAGACCGCGCGGCTCCAGCACTTCCTGCAACTTCGCAATCCCGGGCGGGCCGACCAGCCCGGCCCACGCCTCATAGAGCGCGCGGCGCTCACTGCGCTCCAGCTCGGCGTTCTTCGTATCGAAGATCAGCGCCGCCACCTTGGACTCCGTGTTGCGACTGCCACCGCGCGCGAGCAAGAGGTTGAGCGCCGCTTGCCGCACGCCGCGCTCCGCATCGCCGAGCGCGGCCTCGAGGCCCTCGACAGCGGATGGCGTGTCGATCGCGCCAAGCGCCCGTACCACGGCGAGGCGGATCATTTCGCGCTCGTGCTGCAAGTGCACGAGGATCGCAGGAACGAGCTGTGTCGCCTGCAATCGCCCGGCCATCGCCAGCGCGGGCTCAAGTGCCTCAGGCGGTCCGTCCGTGATGACCTGGGCGAGGATCAACGGTTGCCCACGCGCCAGCGCTTCGACGCTCGGCTCGAGCAGGCGCCGCACGAGGGGATCTGTCGTCCGCCCAAGGTGTCCGAGAATGTAGGGAAAGGCCGTCGGCTTGAGCTCCCGCAGGATGGCCCCCGCGTCCTGTTCGTTGCCGGCGGCGGCGCCGTCATCCAGAATGCGAAAGAGCTGCTCGAGCATCTCGGGCTCGCTCAGTCGTTCCTCGAACGACAGCACGGCGGCGTGCAGCTCTTCGTCCATGTCCTGAGCGCGGGCAACCACGACACGCAGTTCCCGGAGGATGTGGGCCACGCTGCCGAGGCCCCCCATGGCGAGCTGCGTCGGGAGGACGTCCTCGAGGCGCTCCACCACTTCCCGGCGAACATCACCGTCGCGCTGTGTTTCCAGGATGTCAAGGAGGGCGTCGATGGCAGCACGCCGAATGTCGCGACGATACTCCTCATCGACCTCACCGCGGATGAATCGTTGCTCGGCCTCGTCCAGAAAGTACGGCGTGGAGTCGGCCTCACTGATGTCGGCCAGTCCCTGCGGGCCACCGGCGGTGTTGCCGACTTCCTGCCGTGCGGTGTCGCCCGGGGGGGGGGCGTCGCGGAGCGGGCTCTCCTGGAGGAACTCGATACCCTCGCCCAGGACTTCCACGAATGCGTAGCTGATCAGGACGAATTCCTGCTCCCACAGCAGGGTGAGCAGGTCGTCACCCGCATCAGCTGGAAGCAGGCGTGCCCGATTCACGACCTCGAGGAAGCGCTGAATTTCCTCGCCCTCCGAGCCGGGGAGGAGGGTCAGTCGGCGCACGCCGTTCTTGTAGAGCTCCCACGCCAAACCCTCGCCGCGCGCCGCCGGGGCGAGGACAGGCACACCCTCCCAGGTGATGTCCTGTTCGGAGACATCGAGAACGAGGCGGCCGGTGACGCCCCAGACGGGATCGAACGCCTCGGCCAACTGCTCCACGGCGCGCTGGTAGACCGGATTGTTCGGCAGATACATCTGCAGCGCGCGCTGACTCTTGCCGAGGGCACGAAGCAGTTCCTCGACGATCTTGATGTCCGCGGCCGAGACGGCCTGCCGGGGCGTGCTCAGGCGTCGGCCCCGAGGATCGAGGCGACGTGCGCCACATCCTTGTCGCCACGTCCGCTGAGGCAGAGGAGGACGGCGTCGGTGGCCTGCCACTGGCCCGACGACGCGGCCAACCAGGCGATGGCGTGCGCCGTCTCCAATGCCGGGATGATCCCCTCCAGGCGCGTGAAGGTCTGGAAGGCCGCGAGTGCCGCCTTGTCGTCGACCGCCTCGTAGCGCACGCGCCCCGTATCACGCAGCCAGCTGTGCTCGGGTCCGACACCCGGATAGTCCAGCCCCGCCGAGACACTATGTGCGGGGGCCACCTGTCCATCCGCGTCCTGAAGCAGGTACGACATCGCACCGTGCAGCACCCCTGGCCGGCCCGCCGTGAGCGTGGCGCTGTGGTGCCCGGTCGTCACACCCTCGCCGGCCGCTTCCACGCCGACCAGCGCGACGTCCGCGTCCTCGAGGAATCCCGCGAACATGCCCATCGCATTCGATCCCCCCCCCACACACGCCACCACCGCGGTCGGCAGGTGCCCGAGACGTTCGAGGACCTGCTCGCGCGATTCGCGGCCGATCACCGACTGGAAGTCGCGCACCATGCGCGGGAACGGATCGGGTCCGACGACCGAGCCGATGATGTAGTGCGTGGTGGGGACGTTGGTGACCCAGTCGCGCAGGGCCTCGTTGGTCGCATCCTTGAGCGTGCGCGTGCCGGAGGTCACGGGGATCACCGTCGCGCCGAGCAACTTCATGCGGTAGACGTTCAGCGCCTGGCGCTCGACGTCCTCCGCTCCCATGTACACCACACACTCCAGCCCGAAGCGCGCGCAGATCGTGGCGGTCGCGACCCCGTGCTGCCCTGCCCCGGTTTCGGCGATGATGCGTCGCTTCCCCATGCGGCGCGCGAGCAGGGCCTGTCCGATGGTGTTGTTGATCTTGTGCGCGCCGGTATGGTTGAGGTCCTCGCGCTTCAGCAGGACTCGCACGCCGGCCAACTCACTGAAGCGTGGCGCCTCCGTCAGCCGGGACGGGCGCCCCACCACGTCACGCAGCAGGCACTCGTACTCGCCCCAGAAGGAGGCGTCGTTCCGCACGCTGTCGTACAGCGACGCGAGGTCGTCCAGCGCCGCGACGAGGGTTTCGGGAACGTAGCGTCCCCCATATGGTCCGAAGCGACCAGCGACAGCAGTTTCAGCGGGCAGGGCGATGGTCACGCGCGATCTCCAGAAAAGCGGCCAGCCGGTGAGCATCCTTGATGCCCGGCTCTTGTTCAACCCCGGAACTTACATCCACGACGTCCGGTGTGCCCGCGTCAATCGCCGTCGCCAGCGTGTCGGGAGACAGTCCACCCGCGAGGGCGAGCCGACCGGATCCGCGTGCTATCCGAGCCGCTCGCACAAGTTCCCACGGCAGCGCGACCCCGCGCCCCCCGCTGCCGTCAGCCAGACGCGGTTCCACCAAGACGAGGTCCGCACCCAGCCCCGCTTGCTGCACGCGATCCGACACCGTGGTGGGATCATCGAGCAGCGCGACGCCCCACACCTCGAGACCGGCCGCCTGCAGCGCGATGGCTCGCGCGGGTGGCCCTTCCCCGTGGAGTTGGGCGCCATGCAACCCTGTGGCTCGGGCGATGTGTAGGATCGCATCGGCATCGTGTGTCCCGAACACGCCGATCACCGGCACGCCACCGCCCGCCGCCACGATCGCCGCTGCGCGATCCATTGTGACCTCCCGAGGTCCGCCAGCGAAGACGACGCCCAACCGCCATGCACCGAGTTTCGCCGCCAGAGCGGCATCCTGGGGCCGTGTCAGGCCGCAAATCTTGGCGTCAACGCCCACGACGCACGACACTGCTCATGGCCCGAGCTCCCGCAAGGGGATCACCCGAACTCGCCAATGCCCCGCCGATCAGGACCGCGTCGGCGCCATACCCGGCTGCCTCGGTCACGTCCGCAGCGGTTTGCATTCCACTCTCGGCGACGGCGACGCGATCCGCGGGAATCGTCGCGAGCAATTCCCAGGCAGAGGCCCGGTGCATCGAAAAGTCGTCAAGATCACGCGCATTGATACCGACCACCTCGCATCCCGCGCCGAGCGCGCGATCAAGCTCGGCCCGGTCATGCGCCTCCACGAGGGTGGCCAGTCCGAGCGATGTCGCAAACGCATCGAGCCGACGCAGTTCGGTATCGGTGAGCGCCCGCACGATCAGCAGGGCCGCAGATGCCCCCGCAACGCGTGCTTCGAGGAGCTGGACCTCGTCAAGGATGAAGTCCTTGCGGAGCACCGGGATCGGCACCGCGGTGCACACGGCCTGGAGATCCGCCAGCGAGCCCCCGAAATGCGGCCCTTCGGTGAGGACAGAGATCGCTGCGGCGCCGCCTGAGGCGTACGCTGAGGCGAGGGCGACAGGATCGAGCGTCGCATTGATCTCGCCCGCGCTCGGGGAACGCCGTTTGACCTCGGCGATCAACCCGACAGTTGGCCGCCGGAGCGCGGCGGTGAAGTCAGGCACTGGGGCGAGATCAGCGACCTGGGCCTCCAACGCCGCTTGATGGATGCGTCGTTCGGGTAGCCCAGCCCGAATGCCATCGAGAATCTGGTCGAGTACGGCCATCTTGCGCTTCGGTTTCCCTTCGGGTAAGGTTCCTTCGGGTTTTCTTCGCCACCGCAGGAGGCAGTATGACCCTCACCCGCAAGCAGCGCGATATCCTCGACTACGTCACGACCATCATCGAGGCACAGGGACTGGCACCCAGCTTCGGAGAGATTGCCGACCATTTCGGCTACACCTCCCTCGCAACGGTGCATGAGCACCTGAGCAACATCGAGCAGAAGGGCTACATCCGTCGCGGGCACAACGAAAGCCGCGCAATCGAGATCCTGCCCCCCCGCGGCACGGCCGGTGCGACCGAGATCCCGCTGCTCGGCACGGTCGCAGCGGGCATGCCGATCGAATCAGTCATGGCGGGCGAAGTCGTCCAGGTACCCGACTCGATGCTCCCGCGCCGCGGGCCCAATTACGCCCTCAAGGTGCAGGGCGAGTCGATGATCGACGAGCAGATCCTCGACGGCGACCTCGTCGTCGTCAATGGTCGTGAGAGCGCCGACAATGGCGAGATGGTGATC
>JAABRY010000265.1 GCA_011390645.1 Gemmatimonadota bacterium | reverse complement strand
GCCCGCCGGGAAACAGAACGCCGGCCGCTGCAGACCCAGCTGCTCCTCGACGTCGACCCGCGAGCGCTCCATCTCCCAGCGAGCCTCGTCGGCTGGCACCCGCGCCAGCAGCGCGTGTGAGTAGGTGTGGGCGCCGATGCCGTGTCCGGCCGCCAGCGCTTCGCGGGCGTGATCCCACGTCATCATCCGGTCACGCGGCAAGTCCACGCCGAGACCCGCAGCCAACGCTTCGATGGCGGCGTCCCGCGCGACACGCGGGGTGCCAGCCAACGCCGCCCGCGCGCGGGCGTACGCGCGACGCCGGGACGGTGCATCACGCAGATCTACCGGCTCGTCGCCGAACAGTGCGTGACGCAGGGACGGCGTCGCCGTGTGTTCGAACGAGTACCCCAGCCGTTGCGACCAAGGTAGCCAGCCCTCGGACAGGGCACCACTGACCACGAAGATGGTCGCCTTCACCCCAAACGCGTCGAGGATCGGCAGCGCCTCCTCCATGTTGTCGCGGAAGCCATCGTCGAAGGTAAGGACCACGGAGCGGGGCGGCGGCGATCGCCGCTCGACGATGCACGCCACCAAGGTGTCGAGCGGGATCACCTCGTAGTGTCGGGTCAGGTACGCCAGCTGCTCGCGCAGCCAGCGCGGCCGCAGGCTCGGGAAGAACGCCTCGTCGTCATCGCGCACCCGGTGCCCGTACAGGATGAGGCTCCCGTCGCGATCCCGAAGGCGCCGCCCAAGACGCGTGACACCGGCACCCACCAACGACCGGCTGCCGATGTCACGGAGGCGCTCCTTCACGGCCGCCACCGGGTCACCACATCCAGTACTCGAGCGTTGGCGCACGCGTTGCGCGCGAAGTCGCCCGCCTCGAAGCGCCAGGCGTCTGGACCCTCGCGCAACATGCGCCCGGATCTTCCCTCCACGCGCATCTGGTCGACCGAGGTGCTCGCCCCGAACACCGTCTGCAGTTCGTTCACCAGCAGCGCTCCGTCGCTCGTTTCGAAGGTGTCGACGGCCATGCTGCGGAAGCCGCCAGCCTCAGTCACGCGGTGCAGGAACTCGAGGTGCCGCGGCTCGGGAACGTCCCATTCGGCGCGGCCCGAACCGCTGTGGAACTCACCGACGCGCCCCTTCGGATGGCCGAAGTACGCGTCACCGATGCGCACGAGCCGCCACTCCCGGGCCACCTCGAGGTAGTCCTGGAACAGCACCAATCCCCATTGGCGGTCGCGCGGGTCGTGCCCTGCCGGCGCCAGGCCGCGGCCGAAGGCGCGGGCCACCAACGCATGCGCATCGCGCCGGCTGCGCAGGATGTGAACGCCGGTGGCAGCCGCCCCGAACGACGTCTTGCTCACCACCGGCAGGGCGCACGAGGCCACGAAGTCGTCCGCGGCAGCACGCTCGACGAACACCCGCGTGGTCGGGTGAGGCAGCCCACGGGCCACCAACCAATCCGCCAACCGCACCTTGTCCTCGTACATCCAGCGCTCAGCCGAGCTGGGGAACACTCGCCCACCGAGGTCGCGTTCGAGCAGGTCGAGCCGGTCCTTCAGCAGCTGGGCGATGGGTGTGCTGGTGGCGTCGGGCCATGCCAGGAAGGCGTCGCAGCCTACCGTCCGCGCCTCGCTCCACCAGTCCGGCCCGCTGAGGTCCACGACGCGAAACGGGACCCCCAGCTCGCGGCAGGCGGCCACATAGTGCGTATGCCGAAACGCCCGGTTCCTGACGATGCCGACCCGGAACGGGAAGCCCAGGCGGTTGTCGTCGCCCGCGACGACGCCGGCGAGCGGATCGCGCCGCTCGAAGTAGCGCAGTTTTTGATCCTGCAGCGATACGAAGCGCTGGACGGCCTGCCGAGCACCGCGTGGGACGAACCGACGGACCAGGTCGACCCAGTCCATCAGACCTCGGCTGTCCGCGTCGATGGGCGGCGTTCGGACTTCAGGCGCCGGTCGCTTGTCGGCACAACGCTTCGTGGCATCACGCCCTGCATCGTAGAACCCCCGACCCTTGCCCACCGCCCGCGGCTTCACATCCGCTCGGACGACCAGGGCACAACCGCCGGCCGCGGGCCCGGCTGTGATGCGCCTCGCCAGTTGGCAGACGACCCAGGGCTATCCTCGATCGATGTCTCGCTCGCTGCGTGTGCCCCAGGGTCTGCGATGAGGTCGGGCTTCGTCGGCACCGTCGGTCCCACTCCGCCTCGCGGCGCCGGCGCCCAAACGGACCCCCCCAACGCAAGGGGCGACCTCGGCCACGTGCTGTGCGCGTCCGATTGGTGCTGGATCGAGGCTAGACCACGCCCGGGCGAGCGATTCAGCGTCTCACGCGACGCCCTCGGCATCACGCTTGCGATCCTCGGCCACCTGATCGATACCTTCGTCGCCTCCGACACGCCGGCCTCTGCGGACGACCTGCGATCTGAACTAGGCCCCGACGGCGCCTTCGCCGACCGCGTCCTGCAGCGCTTCGAGGGAAGCTACCAGCTCCTCGTGATCGACGAGCCGAAGCGGGCGGTCCGCTTGATCGGCGACCACCTGGCGTCACGCCCGCTCTTCCACGGCAGGGCCGGTGCCCGCATCGGCTTCGGCCGTTCCGAGGCGGAAGCCCTGCAGGTGCTCGGCCTCGAGCCCCGCCTCTCGTTCGAGGGCGCCGCCGGCTTCCTCGCCGTCGGCTACCCGCTTGGATCGCACACGCTCACGGAAGGCGTGCACCGCCAGCGTCCCGCGCGCGAGCTATGCGTGCGGGCCGACGGCAGCGTCCGCGAACGCCCATGGTGGGACCTGAACTTTGGGGATCCGGCGCATCTGCGACTCGAGGATGCCGTCGAGGAGCTGCACGCGCTCGGACGCGCTTCCGTGCTGCAGAACCTGGCCGACGGCTCGCCCTTCCACCTGGCACTGACCGG
>JAABRY010000264.1 GCA_011390645.1 Gemmatimonadota bacterium | reverse complement strand
TGGCTTTGTCCGCCGCCGAGTTGTCAAGCCCGGACGAGGTGGCCAGCGCGACGCTTCGCGCTCATGGGGCGAGTCTCGGAGTCGCCCTGTCGTGCGAGCCGTTCATCACTGCAGAGCCGCTCACAGCGAACAGCGGCGGCGTGCTCGAAAACCTCTGCGATGACGCCGGTGGCGGCGGTGGCAGCGGCGGTGGCGGTGGCGGGATCACCCCTCCGCCCGGTCTGTTCATGACACAGATGACGGTGTTCGATGTCGCGGAACCGTGGATTCGAGGCGATCCAGAAATCGAGGTTGCACTGCTCGGCACGGTCTCGGGGCGCCACTATGCCGCGGTGTTTCCTGCACCCGGTCCAGCCGATGTACTGTTTGCACCTGGGAACTTCGTCGTCCCCATTGCCTGCTCTGGGCGACTGGCGCCCGCACACCCGGGCAACCTGAAGCGATTCGACTTCAACAACGGCAGCGGCGGTGGCACGGTCTACAACCAGCAGGTGCTTCTCGAACAACGAGATGAGTTCGGCGTGCGTGAAGTCGTGACCGGCCAGTTCAACACCGTGGTCTTCGCACGCAACCAGAGCGTATTTGCGCCATTCTACGTTCAGGTTTGGGAGCGCGATGACGGGAGAGAGTGCCCGACACCGGCGCGTCCGTGGCTTCCCGAGTTTCGCGTCGCCTTCGGCTTTCAAACGTTTCCAGCGACGCGTCTCACCGGTTGGTCGGGATCAACCTCCGTATCTGATTGGTTTTCCTTTCTTGGCATCACCAACGAGAACGACCTGATGGGATCCTGGGTCTTCTCTGACTGGACTTCATTCGAGAGCATCGCGCCGAGCGTGCAGTACTTTGGTACGCACATCCGGGTTCGGCTCTCGAACACCGGTGTCGACCGAAACAACGTGCCTGTCTACTGACGCCACAGACATCATCAGGGAGGCAGGTATGCGCTTCACATCGCTACAAATCTCAGGCGTCTCGCGCGCCGCAATGATCGTCTCCGTGTTGCTCTGTGGCGGATCCCGCTTGGCAGCACAGCAGCGCGCGGCGCCGACTTGGCATGCGAGCGTCATCGTTGGGGCACCGTGGTCATCACTCGCGTTCGACGGACCGAACACACCGACCGATGTGTCGAGGCGGCGTGGTCTCGCGTTCGGCGCTGAGCTTGGCCGGACGATCAATGAGCGCTGGTCGTGGTCCATCGCGGCGCTCCCGACCGAACGGCGCACCGCGTGGCAAACCCTCGACCCCGGAGCACCAACGCTGCATTTCAACTCATGGCATCTCGACGTGCCGGTGCTGCTCCGTCGTTCCCTGCTGGCGACGCGAACGGTTGGTGTGCAGCTGTTGGGCGGTCTGGTACTCACCTCGAACGGTCGCGGAGAGGTGGTCGTCCCCGGCTCCAACGAACTCCTCGACATCATCGCGCTGCGGCGACTTGAGGTGTCGGGCGCGATCGGGGCACAGGTGCAGCACCAGGGCGCGCGCGTCCCGGTCTTTGCGCGGGTACAGTATCAGCATGGGCTCACGCGCCTGACCGAACGCGAGCCGTCGGCCCGGTACACAACGGTTGGCATACTGGCGGGGGTGACAGTTTGGCAGTGGTGAACACGATCCCGGCGCTCGGTCTCGCGCTGCTCGCGGCCGCGTTCCCCATCGCCCTGCCCGCTCAGCTCTCCCCGCGGGCCACCGGCTGGTTTTATGGTGGCTATCTCGGCGGCACCGTGGGCAACTTCGAGATCGACCACATCGCCAACGTTGGTGCCGGCGCGTTTGACCTTGGCGGTGTGATCGGTGTAGGCGCAGGCCGCCTGTGGCGGCGGTTCGGCATCGCGGCAGGCGGCGAGCTGCAGATGCTGCTTGATCAGAGCGATCGCGGTACCGACGCCTCGCAGGCAAACCGCAGCGCCCCGGGGCTTTCGTCCCTCCGACTGGATGTGCTCGTGCCGCTCGAGGGGATGCGCGACCAACCGTTCGAGTCGGCATTTTCGCGCACGAACCGGCTCCTGCTCGTGGGCGGCATCTCGGCCACGCGTGTTGATGGCGCGCTGGCCACCGGTACGGTCGCGGTACCCGTCGCGGGCGCCGCCGACATTCGTGGCGTGGGCTGGTCGCTCGGCGGCCAGTGGCTGAGGGCGCTCGAGGAGTCGCAGTGGCTCGTGCTCGATGTCCGAGGCGAACGATTCCGCGTCACGAGCGGGAGGATCGATGCGTTGAGCGGGCAGCCTGACGACCGAACGCCGAGCGGCGGCGGCACGTCGCTTGTGGTGCGCGCGGGCATGCGATTGTTCTTTCCCGCCGGGCCGTCCTGAGCAGGCGGGCGCGCGGCCCGAGTGTAAGCGCGGCGAAGTTGGCGCGCCGCGACTGCGTACCATGCAAGCACGACGCGGCGCCGTCCCCGATCCGGGACAGCGCCGCGTTCTCCCATCCCGCCCCGTGCCTCAGCGCATGCCGGTGGTATTCGCTTGCACCGGCGCCGGATCCACCGGCTTCACATCCTGCAGCCAATACGCGAACCACTGCCGAAGCCGACCCAGCCGGTCCACCAGCAGCCACGGCTCACCGCTGCGCGAGAGCTCGTGCGTGCTGCGCGGATAGCGCACCAGCTCCGCGGGCACGTCGTGCTTCTTGAGCCCCAGGAACCACTGCTCGGCGTCGGTCATGGGCGTGCGATGGTCCTCTTCCGACTGCACGATCAGCGTGGGCGTCTTCACCTGTGCCAGATAGCGAATCGGCGACAACGTGTCGTACATGGCCGGATTCGCCCACGGCGTACCGAAGAACTCGAACTCGGTGAGCCCCTGCGCATCGGAACTGCCGTACCACGACCACCAGTTGCTGATCATGCGATCGGCCTGCGCGGCCTTGAAGCGATTGGTCTTGGCCGTGACCCACGCCGTCATCACGCCGCCGTACGACCCACC
>JAABRY010000263.1 GCA_011390645.1 Gemmatimonadota bacterium | reverse complement strand
GAACATCGGGTCGGGCAGTGGCGGTGAGCGCAAAGAGGGCCGGCCCCTGCACCGTCGGATCGACGGGGAGTGGTACCATGCGCATACCGATAAAGTCGGCCTGCTCACACCAGGCCATGAGTGTGTCCGCGTCGAAGCCGAGCCAGACGTGGCCCATCAGCTGGCGGTAGTCTTCACGATCGTGCGGGCGCATATCGCTGATGAGCAGGCGCCCCCCCGGGCGCAGGGCCCGACGGGCCTCGCGCAACACGCGGAGCGGCTCGGCCACGTGATGCAGCACGAGCAGGCACAGCGCCACGTCGAGCGATCCATCGGGAATCGGGAGGGCTTCGAGTGTCCCCTCGCGCACCTGCACATTCGCATGCACCGCGGTGCGGGCACGAGCCGCGGCCAGCATCGCGGGCGAGGCATCGACCGCGATGACCTGCGCCACCATGGGCGCGAACGCTGCCGCGAGCGACCCGGTGCCGCACCCCAGATCGCCCACCGTCCAGCCGGGATCGGCGAGGGCGAGCAACGCGGCGAGGTCGGAGCGTGCGCCATAGAGTTGCGTGCGCGTGGCGTCCCACCCATCGGCGGCGTCGGCAAAAAACGCCTCCGATCGCGAGCGGCGCGCCGCGATGACGGCGTCGACCCGCTCCGCGTCCTGCGCTGCGGCCGACGTGCTCTCCACCGACGCGCGCACCACCGACCAGAGGTCGCGCGCGTGTTCATCGAGCACCGGGTCGAGCGTGTACCAGCGACTGGCCCCTTCGGCGCGCGACGCGGTCCAGCCCGCGTCGGCGAGGACTCGCAGGTGGCGGCTCACGGTGCTCTGCGGCAGCTGAAGCGCCAACGCGAGCTCACCAACCATGAGCTCGTGCCGGTCGAGGGCGAGCAGCAGGCGGCAGCGCGTGGCGTCAGCCAGCGTGGCAAGTCGGTCGTGAACGAGAGATCGGGCGGGTGCGGTCATATTTGAATATCCGGATATAAGGATATTAAGACCGCATCGTATCCGCAACGTTCCAGGTCGCCACTGGGTTGTCTCGGGCAGCTTGCCAGAGGCGAGCAGAAACGCAATAATGCTATTGCGATGTCACTCTCATATACTGCCTCCGCTCCCGACCGCCACCGACTTGCCGAACTGCTCGATCAGCAGATGTGGTTCTTCGGCCGCGACATTCAGCACCCCGAGGGCAACCTGTTACTGCGCTTCGGGTTTGCCCGGGAGCGCCCGCCCGCAGGCGTGAGCGGGACCAGTCGCTACACGCTGGCCACGCCCGTCGGGTCGCTCACGCTCTGGGGCTGGGGCGCGCACTGGTGTGACGATCAGCCGCTCGCCCTGCTCATGCGCCGACACGGTCCCGGACCACGGCTGGTGTCAGCCGCCGCTCCCCTCGATCACGTATGGGCTCACACCGCTCTCACCGGCACCCGCGCCGCCGTTGGTGCCGAATGGGCGCGCGTCGGTGCGCTGCTGGCGGCCTTCGCCGGCTGGGTGCACACCTACGAGCGCTGGGTGCGTGAGACGTGCGGCGAATCATGGCGCAGCGACTGCGCCGCGTTGCGGCCGCGTCATGTGCGGCGCAAGCAGCTGGTCGCGGGGGAGCGCTACGTACGCAGCTGGCAGCAGATGGCACGTACCGTCCTCGCATCGGCGTAAGGCGTGAGCCCCGAGACACGAGGGCGAGGCATGAGGGCACACCGCCACCGCAGTTGAACCCTCGCCCCTCAAACCTCGCGGCTTCGCCCTACTACCCGTGCAGCGGGATCCGTGCCCAGAGCATCAATGCCCGGCATCAATGCCCGGCATCAATGCCCGGCATCAATGCCCGGCATCAATGCCCGGGGAGATCGCGGCGAGGTGCCGCGATCACGCCTTCGCGGGTCGGAAGGTCGAAGCCGCGAGGCACGAGGGCACACCGCTACCGTCGTTGAACCTTGGCGCCTCACCCCCCGCGCCGCCGAACCGCCGCGAGCGCCAGCGACATCACCGGCCCCATCCAGCAGAACACCGTCCACGGCGCGTAGGCGATCGTGGGCACGCCGAGGGTGCCGGCCATGAACACGGCTGACACCGTCCACGGCATGAGCACCTCGGTCACGGTCACCGAGTCCTCGAGCGACCGCGACAGCAGCGCGGGTGGCAGGGCGCGCGTGCGGTAGGCGTCACGCACGAGTCCGCCGACGACCAGCATCGTGACGCTGGCATGGCTGGTCAGGCCGATCACGGTGAGGCCGGCGGTCATGGTGGCGGCCACCAGGCCGAACGCGGAGCGCACCGAGGCGAGCAATCGCGCCAGCAACACATCGAGGGCGCCGGAGACCTGCATGGCCCCGGTGAGCAGAAACGCCGCGAACACGATGACAAACGTGAACGTCATGGACTGCATGCCGCCGCGCTCCGCGAGTCGCACGAGGTCGGCGCTGTACATCGTGGCCGCCGATGGGGCGTCGAACATGGTGGTGCGCACACCGGAGACCGCCGCGGTCATCACGGTGGACACGCTGCGTCCCTGCACCAGCACGGCAATGGCGGCCGCCGCCACCGACGACAGCGTCACCGCGAGGACCGACGGCAGGCGTCGCCACACGGCCACGAGCACCACGAGCGGCGGCAGAAGTACCACCGCTCGCAATCGAAACACCGTGTCGAGTTCGGCCAGCAACGCGGACGCGGTGGCGGTCGATGACTCGATCCCGCGGGCCCCGCCCCACACGGCGTACACCACGCCCGCCACGAGAAACGACGGCCCGGCCGTGAACACCATGTACCGAATGTGCGCGTACACATCCACCTCGGCCGCGAGCGCCGCGACAATGGTGGTGTCGGACAGCGGCGACATCTTGTCGCCGAAATACGCGCCGGAAATCACCGCGCCCGCCACCATCGGCAGCGACACGTCGAGCGCGGCCGCCGTGCCCATCATCGCCACGCCGATGGTGCCTGCCGAGCCCCACGATGT
>JAABRY010000262.1 GCA_011390645.1 Gemmatimonadota bacterium | reverse complement strand
GAACTCGACTCGTCATTGGTCCGCACCGCACGCGAGCTCGCGACGCAACTTGAATCTGGTGCGCAGTTCGTGCACGGCTCGTTCATTCCGGATGGCTATCGCTGGCGCCCGAAGGACGGCGACGATCGCACCGGCACGCTCGGCAGTGGTCGGTCGGGCTACCTCGCACTCGGCCACCCGCTCGATGACTTCGACATTGTCTTCGGCTACCCCTGGGACGGCGAAGTCACGATGATGCTCGACATCATGAAGCAGTACGGCCGTCGCGACGCCCTGCTGCTC
>JAABRY010000261.1 GCA_011390645.1 Gemmatimonadota bacterium | reverse complement strand
TACGGCCGCCGCGACGCGCTCCTGCTGGTGCACAGCGCCAGCGATCCGATGATGTCGTATCGGGGTGGGGTGGTGCTGCCGCGCGGGTGAGGGGGTCTGCCACAGGCTGGAGTGTTCCCTCGCTTTAGCGAGATCAGCCGAGCCGTGGCTTTAGCCACGCGCTCGCGACGATCCATTCCGCCACGTGCTCTCGCGACGATCCATCCCGCCACGAGCTCTAATCCACCGGCGCGCTGATCCCGCGGTTGGCGATCCGCTCGAAGCGCGGGTTGCCGTCGAGCACGCGGTACACCGGGTCGGTCTTGAGCCAGCCCGGGGTCACATAGAACTGGCGCCCCACCAACTCCTCGAGCACATCGATGGCGCGCTCGTTCTCACCCGCCGCGAGGAGGACGTGCGTATGCACCCGGAGGGCGTAGCTGATGCTCCCCGGGTTCACTCCGACGGTGTCGGCCATCGCGATCTCCGCCTCACGCAGTGCCTCGGCCTTCCGGCCAGCATGCGCGAGCGAGACCGCGTTGAGGATGCGCAGCTCCGCGTCATTCGGACTGCGCTCGATCTGTTGGCGAGCCACCGCGAGTGATGAGTCAGCGTAGGCTTTGGCGCGCGCCTTGTCGCCCTGCTGCCAGGCGGCGGTCGCGATCGCCTGGCCCCACCATGCGCGGTCGTCGTCGAAGGTCGCGGGCGTAAGCCGATAGAGCAGGTCCCGCTGGTCGTCGCTCAGCAGAAACGCCATCTCGTGGTAGCCCGCGAAGTAGCTCACCAACTCGGTGACGGGGACGTTCTTCGACAGCTCGGCCATCACGCGCTTGGCGCCGGCGAGGTCGTTGTCGGCGAGGTGCGCGGCGGCGATCCACTGCATCTGGTTGTAGTTGGACGGTCCGAGTGCCACCAGCTCCTCGCTGGTAGCCAGCGCTTCCTTGATCTGACCCACGTAGATCTGCGATCGGATCAGGGAGGCGAGGGTGTTCTTGTCGAGCGGGTCGATCTGCCGGGCGCGCGAGAGCTTCTCGAACATCGCCTGGAAGTTGCCGTCGGCGAGGTCGTAGTTGGCCATCACGGTGAGGGCCCCGGTGTTCTTCGGATCGAGCTGGTAGGCGCGCTCGCGCTCCTGGCGAGCCCGCGCCTGGTCACGCGCGATCAGGGCGTAGTAGGCGCCGGCGACCATGCGGGCATCGGCGGAATCAGGTGCCAGCGCGAGGGTGCGGTCGAGCGCCTCCTTGGCGCGCCGGGCCACGACGGGATCACGCGCCCCGCCCTCATGAAGGGAGACCAACGACAGCGTCAACCATCCCCACGCCCTAAAGAAGTTGGAGTCGAGCGCCACCGCGCGCTCCATCAGCGCGGCGCGCTCGCGCGCGGCGCCGGCGCCCGTGATCTGGATGTTCCGTCCCTTGAGGTAGAGGTCGTACGCCTCGGCGTTCGTGGTTGGTCGGCCGGCCAGATCCTGCGCCTCGTTCGGGGCGAGGACCGTTCCGAGCGCACCCGCCACACGAGTGGCGATCTGCCCCTGCACGGCGAACGGATCGGAGAGGTCGCCATCAAACGAATCGCTCCAGGTGACCTTGCCCGTGGCGCCGTCAACCAATTCGGTGGTGACCTTGAACTGCTTCACGCCATTGGCGTCGGTCACCCAACGCACCTTTCCCATCAGCACCTGCTCGACGCGCAGCTCCTTGGCAATATCCATCGGGCCCTTGGGCGAGTCCCGGTATTCATCGGCACTCGACGACGCGATGACGGTGAATCGATCGAGTCGGGCCAGACGATTGCGCAGTTCGTCAACGATGCCGTCGGCAAAGTAGGCGTCCTCATCGGTGCCGAGGTTCTCGAACGGGAGCACCGCCATGCTCTTCACGGCGCTGGCTGCAGCGGCGGCGCTCCCTCCCCCCCCCATGAATTTCATGCCGACCGCACCGACAGTGAGGATGGCGAGGGCTGCGACCGCATAGACCCAGGGCGTGACCTTGCGGGTGGGCGCTGCGATCACCGGCGTGGTCCCGCTGCCGGTGCGCGTCGCGTCCTCGGCCGCGATCAGCGCCTCGGCCATGGCGGCTGCTGTGGCGTAGCGATCGGCCGGTGCCTTGGCGAGCGCTCGCATCACGGCCGCGTCCACGGCGGGTGCGAGCCCGGTGCGGGTGCGCGTCAGCGGCCGCGGGTCCTCGGTGATACTGCGCGTGATGATCGCCTGCGCGGTGGGCCCCGTGAACGGCGGCTCGCCCGCGAGCATCTCGTAGAGCACGCAGCCGAGCGCGTAGATGTCGGTGCGACCATCGAGGTGGGTCTCGCCGCTCGCCTGCTCGGGACTCATGTAGTGTGGCGTGCCGATCGCGATCCCGGTCTGCGTGAGCGCACCGGCATCTTCGGTGGCGCGTGCGATGCCGAAGTCGGCCACCAGCGCATGGCCTTCACTGAGCAGGATGTTGGCCGGCTTGATGTCGCGATGGATGATGCCGCGCTTGTGCGCGTAGGCGAGTGCTTCTGCCACTTCGCGCGCGAGACGGAGCGCCTCCGCCACCGGGAGTTGCCGCTCGCGCTTGAGCCGCGCGGGGAGCGATTCGCCCTCGACCACCGGCATCACGTAATAGAGCACACCACCCTCGGAGCCCGAGTCATGCACCGGCAAGATGTGCGGATGGCTCAGCTTCGAGGCGATCTCCAC
>JAABRY010000260.1 GCA_011390645.1 Gemmatimonadota bacterium | reverse complement strand
TACGTCGCCGTGATGGCGTTCCTCAGCGCCTGCAGCCCCACCACCGCGCCCGATCCGACACTCGCCGGCACGTACTTCCTCGTCGCCTTCAACGGCCACGAAGTCCCGCACGGCGTCGTCGCCGACACCGCCGGCACGACGACCGTCACCGGCGGCACTCTCACGCTCGACGCCGCCGGCCGTTTCACCGAGGTGACACAACAGGTGGTGCGCTACACGCCGACCGTCACCGCCCGCACCGGCATCGAAGCCACCACGGTCACGATCACCCGCACCGGCACGTGGTCCGCACGCGGCGATCGGATCGCGTTCCGGCTGGCCGATGGCAGCGGGTGGGATGCAACACGCGACGTCACGGACCTGCGATACGCCACGGCGACGCAACGCTTTGTCTGGGGGCGGCCATGATGCCCCTCGCCATCACCGACAACCACATCCGCCCGATGCCACCGACCGACAAGAACCGAGAGGCTGTCATCGCGGCGCTTGAGAAGCGCGGCGGCGAGGCCACGTGCGGCGACCTCGCCGCCGACACCGGACTGCACGTGTCCACCGTCCGCAACGCGTTGCGCCGCCTCGAATGGGCGCACGATGTTGAGCGCGACGGTGGGCCGCGATCCACGAGCACCAACCGCGCCGTGTTCCGGCTGGTGCGACCATGAGCGCGCACCCACAGCACGCGCGCCTTGTGGACCTCGCGCGCGAGTATCTCACGGCCGATTGGTGCATCGAGGCGCAGCTGGCGGGCTATCTCGACCGGCACAGCCCGGCTTCGTGTCCGCCGATCACGCCGCAGCATGTGCGCGCGGTGATGATGACGCTCGCGGGGCGTGGGGAGGCGGAAGGGTCGCTGTTTGCCGGGGAGCGCGTCATGCGCTGGCGTCGGCGTGCGCGGGCGGTGGCGTGACCCCGCTCGAACGCACGTTACTCCGCAACCTCACCGCCGAGTGGCAGGACACGCACACGCTCCGCAACCGCGTGAGCGTCGGCCAGGTCCGCCCGTCGCTGTCCGATGTCGCGGCCTCGCTCCGCATCCTGCGGCGCCGGTCGCAGGAGCCGACGTGGGTGTTCGATCGGGTGGAGCGGGCATCGCGCGGGACCAATGGCCACGCGTGGCGGCGGGTGGGGCGATGAGTACCACCATCGCCCTCCGACCATATCAGCGCGACGCGGTCGACGCCGCGATCACGTGGCACGCCACCAACCAAGGCCACTGCCTGATCGTCGTCCCCACCGGCGGCGGCAAGTCGCTCATCATGGGCACCCTTGCCGCCGAAGCCGTCGCGCTCGGCGCCCGGGTGCTCATCCTCGCACACCGCTCCGAGCTGGTCGCGCAGAACGTCGCCGCGGCCGCGAAGTGTGTGAACTTGTTCGACATCGGCATCGTTTCCGGCGCCACCAAGCAGCACGACCGCGCCGTCACCGTCGCCACCATCCAGACCTTCGGGCGCCGACCGTACGGGTACGGCGCGTACGATCTGGTGCTCTGCGATGAATCGCACCTCATCCCGCACGGCGACGACGGGCTGTATCACAAGGCGTTCCAGGCGCTCACGACGATGCGCCCCGACATGCGCGTCATCGGGCTCACCGCCACGCCGTACCGCCTCACCTCGGGCCGCCTCGACCGTGGCCCGGGCAAACTCTTCACCGAGGTCGCGTACGAGTGCGACCTGCTGCAGCTCTTGGCCGACGGGTACCTGTGTCCGCTGCGCTCATTGGCCGGAAAAGCGGCGTACGATGTCGCCGGGATCAGCACGCGCGGCGGGGAGTTCATCCCCGGGGCGCTCGAGGCGCGCATCGATGCGCCGGAAGCGACGGCGGCGATTGTGCGGGAGACAATCGAGCTGGCGAACGAGCGCAACAAGTGGCTGATCTTCGCGTCCGGCATCCAGCACGCCGAGCATCTCGCGACCGCGTTCGCGGAGGCCGGGATTCCGACCGCGGCGGTCCACGGCACGCTGAGCGCCGCCGAGCGCGCCGAACGGCTCGACGGGTTCAAGTCGGGTCGGTATCGCGCGCTCACCAACTGTGACCTGCTCACGACCGGCTTCGATGCGCCGGAGATTGATGTTCTGGTGATCTGCCGCCCGACGCTCTCGCCCGGGCTCCATGTGCAGATGCTCGGCCGCGGGCTCCGCATTCATCCGAGCAAAACCGAGTGTCTCGTGCTCGACTACGCCGGCAACTGCCTGCGCCACGGGCCGCTGGATGCGATCGTACCACCGGGGGAAAAGCGGAAGTCGGACAAAGACGGCGAGGCGCCGGCCAAGGCCTGTCCTGCGTGTCAGGAGATCGTGCCCGCTGGCCTGCTGGTCTGCGGCTGTGGGCACCAGTTCCCGCCGCCGGAACCGGCCAAGCTCTTCCAATCGGCCACCGGGGCGCCCGCGATCTCGACCGAGCCCGTCGCCCCGCAGTGGCAGCCGGTCACGAGTGTCGAGTACGCACACCACCAGGCGCGCGACCCGAACAAGCCGGACACGCTCCGCGTGGATTACCTGTACCACTACCGCGTGATCGCGTCCGAGTGGATCTGCGTCGGGCACGACGGTTTCGCGCGCCGCAAGGCCGAAACGTGGTGGCACCGGCGCTCGCCGGAGACGTGCCCCACGACCGTCGAGGCCGCTTTGGCCCTCACGGCCGATCTCCGTGTCCCCGAGGCCATCGCGGTCGTGCCGGACGGCAAGTACCAGCGGATCACCGACTACCAGTTCCCGCCCGTCGTCACCGCGACGTCGTCGCTCCCCCGCGCCTGCTGGTCGTGTGACCACTGGAGTGACGGCCGCACGCTGTGCCAGCTGTTCGAGCAAGCGCCGCCCCTCGAGGTCCAGTCCGTGGGCTGCGAGTACTGGGCGGATGCCGACCCGTTGCCGTTTTGATGCGTGCCTGACTCCCTCATCCTCCCCGCCGCCCTCGCCTACGCCGCCCGCGGCTGGGCCGTGCTCCCGCTCTACCC
>JAABRY010000259.1 GCA_011390645.1 Gemmatimonadota bacterium | reverse complement strand
CACCTTCATCCTTGATCAGTTTGTCGGCGAGGCACGCGCGGCGGCGGCCAACTAGCCGCCAAGACGACCCGCCAGCGCGAGGCGCAGGGCGACATCCTCCCCTGCGCCTCCGCGCCACTGCGGTGGCCAGCCCGCAAGTCCGTCCCGTGCCCCGAAAAGCGCACCGAGCAGCGCGCCAAGATGCGGCGACACATCACCAGCCAGTACCATCGCCCGGAGCGCCTCCTCGGAGCGCGGCCGGTGGTGCACCTGCCACAGCACCCAAGCAGCCACCAGGTCGGGCGCAGGCACTGGACCGCGTGGGAGCGGCGGGGGCGTCCGGACGTCGCGTGGAATCGCAGCGAACACGGAGAACAGCGCCGGCGGGGCGTCGTTGAGCCGCAGCACACTGAGCACGTCGGGGATGAAATCCCGAGAGCCCTGGAGCAGGCGCGAGGCCGCCACGACCAGCGCGACCGCGGCAAGCGAGGTGACTTCACTCGGGTCGAGCAACCGGGCGGTGTGGAAGGTCCCTGCCAGCATGGTCTTGGGCGACGCCGCAGCAAGTGCGGCCGGCAGCACCGCATTGAGGGGTGCGGGACCATGCACCGGGAGAGAAAGCACCGGGGCGTGGAACTCCTTGAGGTGGGCCAGCCCTTCCGCCAGCGCATCATCGACCCCGGTGCCGTCTTCCGCCCACCAGGTCACCCAGCGGTCGGCGAGTCGTCGCAGGTCCACCCCGCCACTGACCAGCTCTTCGAGGAGCCCGTCGGCGAGCGCCGTGGCCGCGTGACGGTGCCCCGACTCTGGGGGCAAGGGTGTCGCCTCACCAGATGGTGCAAGAGTCGCACGGATGGCGCCCGCCTCCACGAGGCCGAAGGTGCGGGCCGCCAGTGCCGCCCCGATCGGGGCACCGGCAAGGAATCCTTCGCGACGGGCATCAAGCGACGGACCGGAGGGTGTGAAGAGGTCATCCATGTGCCAATGGAAGGGCGAACCGACCATGCCGCGCAAGGGGGAGACGCCGGATTATCTTACGGGACTGGCGTTCGCAGCACTCTTTCGGACCCTTCCGCCATCAGGGGACTCCACGTGGCGCAGGACACGCTGACCATCACCGACAATCGCACCGGCAAGCAGTACGAAGTGCCGGTCACCGACGACACCATCCGCGCGATCGATCTGCGACAGATCAAGGTGCAGGCCGACGACTTCGGCATGATGACCTACGATCCCGCCTTCATGAACACCGCCGCCTGTCGCAGCGCGATCACCTTCATCGACGGCGACAAGGGCATCCTCCGCTATCGGGGCTATCCGATCGAGCAACTCGCCGAGCAGTCGAGCTTCCTCGAAGTGGCCTACCTGCTTGATCGCGGCGAGTTGCCGACGCACGCCGAACTGGACTCGTGGACGCACGACATTCGCTACCACACCTATGTCCACACGAACATCATCAAGTTCCTCGAGGGCTTCCGCTACGATGCCCACCCGATGGGCATGCTCCTCGGCGCGATCGGGGCGCTCTCGACGTTCTATCCGGACGCGAAGGACGTGCACGACCCGAAGAACCGCTACATCCAGAAGGTCCGGTTGATGGCGAAGCTGCCGACGATTGCGGCCTTCTGCTTCCGCCACTCCCGCGGGCTCCCCTACGAGTTCCCGCGGAATGACCTCGACTACATCGGCAACTTCGTCAACATGACCTTCAGCATCGGCGGCCAGCACGAGCCGAATCCGGTGCTGCAGAAGGCGCTCGAAATCCTGTTGATCCTCCACGCGGATCACGAACAGAACTGCTCCACCTCGTCCGTGCGTGCGGTGGGATCGTCAGGCGTGGACCCGTTCTCGGCGGTATCGGCTGGCATCGCGGCGTTGTACGGCCCGCTGCACGGCGGCGCGAACGAAGCCGTCCTCCGCATGCTCGACGAGATCGGCACCAAGGACCGGATCCCTGCGTTCATCGAGGCCGTGAAGAACGGCGGCGATCGCCTGATGGGCTTCGGGCACCGGGTGTACAAGAGCTACGACCCGCGCGCGACGCTCATCAAGAAGGTCGCCTACGACGTCTTCGAGCAGACCGGACTCAATCCGAAGCTCGAGATCGCGATCGAGCTCGAACGGATCGCACTGGAAGACGAGTACTTCATCAAGCGGAAGCTCTACCCGAATGTCGACTTCTACTCCGGGTTGATCTATCAGGCGATGGGCTACCCGACCGACTACTTCACGGTCCTCTTTGCCCTCGGACGCCTGCCCGGCTGGCTCGCCCAGTGGGAAGAGATGATCACCGACTCCGAGCAGAAGATCGCGCGGCCGCGGCAGATCTACACGGGTGCGGGGGAGCGGGCGTTTGTGCCGGTGGGCAAGAGGTCGTAGGTCATAGGTCGTAGGTCGTAGGTCAAGAGGCCGCTGTCCATGTGGACAGCGGCCTCTTGGCATTCGCGACGATTCACGATGTGCTGGATCAGTTGTCGATCCGCACCTCATCGACGCCGTGACACGACTGACACCGGACCGTGTTCACGAACGCCGAGCCCTGATGGCTGTTGCGGTCGAGGAGGGTCTGGAGCGTCCAGGGATCCCCAAACTCAAGAAACCGCCGCGAGATGAACCGTTGCTCAAGCACCGGGATCGAGGACCAGGTCGCCGTGCGAACGTTCGACACCGAGGTCGCCTTGACGTCCGCGGTCGTGCTGGCACCAAGGGTATACGGCACCGTGATGTCATGCGATTCCGAGCCCTCGCCCTGATCATGCACCGCCAGCCCGACCACGAAGTTTTGTCCCGTGCCGAGGCCAGAGAGATCCACATCCTGGGGGTCACCCGTGCTCAGCTTGCGGTAGAGAGTGACGGTCCACCGATTCCGAGCTGCATCGTACGAGCGAGTCGAGGTGATGTTGTGCTGGGATGAGGGGTAGATGAAGCCGATGGACCGAGTGACCATCCCCTTCCCACCCGATTCGGTCCACTCCGCATGAATCGCGGCAAGCATCG
>JAABRY010000258.1 GCA_011390645.1 Gemmatimonadota bacterium | reverse complement strand
ACCGGCACGAGTGAGAGCCCGCTGCAGGGGCTGATCTCCGGTTCGCTCGACCTCGACAAGATCGAGTACCTCAAGCGCGATGCCCACATGTGTGGGGTGCCGTATGGCGAGATCGATGTCGATCGGCTGCTCAACTCGCTCGTCGTGGTGCCGTCCGCCGACGAGCGTGGCCTCACGGTCGGGGTGCGCGAGAAGGGGCTGTCGGCGCTCGAGTCGCTGCTCTTCGCGAAGTACCAGATGTTTCGCAACGTCTATTGGCATCACGCGGTGCGCAGCGCCACGGCGATGTACAAGCGGCTGGTCGCGGAATCCATCGCAGCTGGACTCGTGGAACCGAGTGCGGTGGCGCGCTACACCGACGAAGGGCTGCTGCATCACCTGGAAGCGCTGCCCCTCCCCCCGGTCGCCCGCACACTGCTCACCGCGTTGCGCGCGCGTCGGCTGCACAAACGTGCGTTGGAACACCCGGCGGCGGTGCTGGGCGGTGAGGAAACCGGGGAGTGGCTCGCGGCGGACTACCCGCTCACACGGCGCGTGGAAGACGCGCTCGCGCATGAGCTCGGATTGGCCCCCGGCGCACTGCTGCTCGATTACCCGGCCAAGACGCAGATGCTCGGGCTCGACCTGCCCATGATCCGACGCGATGGCTCGCAGGTGCAGCTGACCGAACACGGATGGCAGGGCGCGATCAACCTGCCGCGCCTGAGCGACGAGCTGTACCGCTCGGCGCGTCGCCTACGCGTGTTCACCGTGGATCGGGCGCCTGTACCGGAGGCGTCGCTGCTGGCGCTCGTGGCGCGTTCCGCAGACGACGTGCGGGATCGCCTGTCGCGCGGGGCCGCGCTGCTCGGTTAGCGAGCGGCGCGCCGGGACAACTCAGTCAGCGACTGCTCGGTCGGCGGCCCGCGCCTCGGCGAGCTTGCGGCCGATGCCGCGATAGAATGCCGCCTCGTCGAGGCGCCGATCTTCGTCCAGCGCCATCGCACAGCGTTCGATCGCAAACAGAATGTTGCCGAGATACAGATCGGCAACGGCCCCCACCTGCACGGGAGGGGCCGAATCAGCCATGCGTGGGGACGGGGTGCTCGTCGGTGTTGCGGGTACTCGTGGAGACCGAGACCGTCTGCACCTGCACCACGATAGCCGTGATGTTGTCCAACCCGCCGCGACGATTCGCGTCGGTGATCATGGCGTCCACCTGGCGACCGGGTGTGCCGCGCGTCTCCATGAGCTTCTGCAGATGCGCGTCGTCCACCATGCCGGTGAGCCCGTCGGAGGCGAGCAGGAACACATCGCCGGCGTGCAGGTCGCCGTGCAGAATGTCCGGCTCGACGGCCGCGTTGGCCCCCACGCAGCGCGTGATCACGTTGGAGTAGGGATGGTAGCGCGCCTGTTCCGGCGTGAGGAAGCCGGCGTCGACCTGCTCCTGCACGTAGGAGTGGTCCTTGGTGACCTGTCGCAGCGTGCCATTGCGCAGCAGATAGATGCGCGAGTCCCCGATGTGACCGATCACCCAGTGCGCCTGCCCGAGCAGCAGGCAGGACGCGGTCGTTCCCATCCCCTGCTTGTCCGCCTCGGTGATCGTGCGCTCGAAGATGGAGCGATTGGCCAGTCGAAGCGCCTCGGCCATGACCTGCAAGGCGTGCTGGCTGGCTACGTCGCGCACATCCGCGAGTTCGCGTGCCACAATCTGCACGGC
This sequence comes from Gemmatimonadota bacterium, assembly GCA_011390645.1. Classification (GTDB taxonomy): domain Bacteria; phylum Gemmatimonadota; class Gemmatimonadetes; order Gemmatimonadales; family GWC2-71-9; genus Palsa-1233. The sequence goes on along the minus strand of JAABRY010000258.1, from coordinate 1,279 downwards.
CATTTCGCTGGCGATTTCGCCAGCGGCATGGCCGCCCATACCATCGGCAACGATGAACAGGCCACGCTCTTGATCAGCGTCGGCGTAGAGACTGTCTTCGTTGCCTGCGCGGATTCGCCCGACGTCAGTGCCGGCGGCGACGGATAGCTGCACGAGGTTGGTCGATCGGGTCCCGGAACGAAGGGTGATGCGCGGCCGCCCTGTTCCAGTGGAACCCGGAACGGAAGCACATCGGTTAGACCGAAGCTACGCGGAGGTTGCCGGGGTTGGCAAGCGCACGCCAGCCCCGTTCGGCGACTTCCCGCCCGATTCCTCGCCACGCTCCAGCCGAGACAGCCGCTCGTACCGTCCGCCGGCGGCCACCAGCGCCCGGTGCGTGCCCCGCTCCACCACCTCACCCTGGTGGAGCACCAGTATCTCCTCGGCCTGCTGGATCGTGCTCAGGCGATGGGCAATGGCGATCGTGGTCCGGCCCTGCATGAGGGTCGTGACCGCCCGCTGAATGTCCGCCTCCACTTCGGAGTCGACGGCGCTCGTGGCCTCATCGAGAATCAGCAGCGCCGGGTCGGCGGCAACCGCGCGCGCAAACGCCAACAGTTGGCGCTCGCCGACGCTGATGCCGGCGCCGCGCTCCGACAGTTCGTGCGACCAGCCACCGGGGAGGCGGGCGATGACCCGATCCGCCCCGACGCGGGCGGCGGCCGCCTGCAGCGACGCGTCGTCGAGCGACGACGAGAGGCGAATGTTGCCGGCCACATCGCCTGCGAAGAGGAAAATGTCCTGCTGCACGTAGCCCATGACGGCGCGCAGCACGTCGAGCGGCACCGCACGCAGATCCGTGCCATTGAGCAGGATGCGTCCGCGCTGCGGTTCGTAGAAGCGCAGCAGGAGGTTCACGATGGTCGACTTGCCCGCGCCGGTACGCCCCACGAGCGCGATCGTTTCGCCGGGGCGCGCCGAGAAGGACACCCCGCGCAACACCCACTGGGCCTCCTCATTCGTGGCGTCATTCTCAGCGGGCGTTGGGCCATCGCCTCCGACGTCCCGCGCGCGGTCGTAGCGGAACCACACGTCTTCGAACGTGATCGTCACGCCCGCCATGCGAAGCGCGGCAACGCGCGCCGCGCGATCGGGCGTCACCGCGCCCCCCTCAGCCGGCGGAGTATCGAGCAGCTCGAACATGCGCTCGGCGGCCGCCATGGCCGCCTGCAGCACGTTGTATTTCTCCGACAGGTCCTGCAGCGGCTGGAAGAAGCGGCGAACAAGTTGCAGAAAGGCG
>JAABRY010000257.1 GCA_011390645.1 Gemmatimonadota bacterium | reverse complement strand
GGGATCGGGATCGGCCCGGCCCGGATCGAATCGATGATCGGCAGCGAGAAGAGCAGCGCCCCAGGGGTGAACAACGCATCCACCTCGGCAACGGTTGCCAACGTATCGACCGAGCGCGGCAACCGGAAGATATCCAGCGTCATGCCGCTGACCGTGGTGTCGCGTTGCGTGAGATAGACGACGATCTCTGCGGAATCGAGTGTGAACGTCCGCACCGTATCGCGCACGAAGAGCGAATCACCTCGCGGAAGGAAGCGGACCACGGCCCGGGATTCGCCAAGCGTCGGGCCGGTCGAGAGCAGCAGCGAGGTCGCATCCGTCGGCCCGTTGAACCCCCCGAGCGAAGAGTCGCTGGCGAAGGTCACATCGATGACGGTGTCACGGACGGCCACCTCGCCGCCTGGGCAGAGCGACGGACAGGCGCCCGGTGTCGTGAGGCGTTCCGTGCACGCCGTTGCCGTCAAGGCCAGCGCACACACCGCGAAGAGGCGGCGAATCATGGCAGCACGTCGGCCCGGAAGGCGGCCGGCAGCAGGTCGGACAGGGTCCACGAAGTCATTCCAGTCTTGCCATGGCTTTCAACAATGAGGTCCGGTGCGAATTCCATCAGTACCTGGCGGCACGCCCCGCAGGGCGATACCGGAGCATCCGCATCGGTCACGAGCACGATCCGACGGAACCTGCGGTGCCCAGCCACAATCGCCGATGCCACCGCCGTGCGTTCCGCGCAGATCGTGAGTCCATACGAAGCATTCTCCACGTTGCACCCGGTGATGACCGCGCCGCCCTCAACCTCAAGGGCGGCACCAACGCGGAAACCCGAGTAGGGCGCATGCGCATGTGATCGGGCCTCTTGTGCCGCGGCCAGCAAATCAGTCACGTCGCACGCACCTCAGCGAGAAAGGACGTCCCATCCGGCAACGGCGGCACGCCGAGGTGCTCTGCCACTGTCTGCCCGATGTCGGCGAAGGTGGCCCGATCACCGAGGGCCACCGGCCGGACCGCTCCCCCCAGCGCCAGGACCGGCACCCGTTCCCGTGAATGGTCCGTGGACGGGGTCGTGGGATCGTTCCCATGGTCGGCGGTCAAGATAATCAGGTCTTCGGCCTGCACCCGCTTCAGGAGCCTTGGAATCCAGCGATCCAGAGCCTCCAGCCCTTTCGCAAAGCCGGGCACGTCATTGCGATGCCCCCAGCTCTGGTCGAACTCGATCACGTTGGCGAACAGAAAGCCTCGGCGCATGGCGAGCAACCCACCCTCGATCAGCTCGTAGGCCTCCGGGTTGGTGGCGGTATGGATCGAGCGCACATTTCGGCCGGCGAAGAGGTCGTCCACCTTCCCCACCCCAACCACCGGGACATGCGCCTCAGCGAGGGCGTCGAGCAGGGTGCGGCCATGGGGCGGCCGGGAAAAATCCTTGCGCCGCTTGGTCCGTTGCCACGCGCCCGGCTTCCCCATGAAGGGCCGCGCGATCACCCGCGAGACGCCATGTTCCCCGGCAAGGAGTTCCCGAGCCACGGTGCATGCCGCGTAGAGCTCTTCGATCGGAACCACCTCCTCATGCGCCGCGATCTGGAAGACCGAGTCGGCCGAGGTATAGATGATCCACTTGCCCGTGGCGACGTGCTCGGCCCCGAGGTCGTCGAGGATCGCCGTGCCGGAGGCGGTTCGGTTGCCGAGGACGCCTCGACCGGTCCGCTCAGCAAAGGCGGCGAGCAGATCGGCGGGAAAGCCCTGTGGGTAGGTCGGAAACGGCTCGCGAATGGTCAGGCCGCACAGTTCCCAATGCCCCGTGGTGGAGTCCTTGCCCGCTGCGGCTGGCTGGGCAGAGCCCCATGCCGCGGTGGGCGTGGCGACCGGCGGAAGGCCGATATCGGCGCAGTTCCCGAGTCCGAGGGCGGTCAGGTTGGGGAGACGGAGGCCCGGTGTCGCGCGGATGACGTTGCCGAGGGTATTGCTGCCGGTATCGCCATACGCGTCCGTATCGTGAGCGGCGCCGATGCCGAGGCCGTCGAGGACGATGATCGCGGCGCGGCGACTCAATGGAGCTTGCCCGTGGCGAAGCGAAAGCGCAGTCCGGTGAGTGCCTGCTCCACCAACTTGGCCTCGTCGGGCTCGAGCTGCCCCTGTGTCTTGGCCTCGAGCATGGCGATCGTGTCGATGAGGGTCTGCGCCAACTGCCGCGCATCGGTTGCTCCGGCCTCTTCGGCGCCGGGGGGCAACTGCCCGTCGAGTGCTGCATTGGCCTGAGCGGCGAGGCCAAGGATGAGTGACGCGAAGTGCGGGTTCATGCCCCCCCCAAGTGGCGACGCGGGAGCCGTGGCCCCAGCGCCGTGAGCAATTCGTAACTGATCGTACCGGCCGTCGTTGCCGCGGCGTCGAGCGTGACGTGCCCCCCCCAGATGGTGGCCACGTCGCCACGGCGGACCGGCAACGTGCCGACATCCACCATCAGGTGATCCATCGTGATCCGGCCCACGATCGGTACCACCCGGTCGTGCAGCTCGACCTGCCCGCAATTGGACTGGGCCCGCAGCACCCCATCCGCGTAGCCGATTGCCAGGGTGGCCAGCGTCGTCGGCGACGCGGCGGTCCAGGTTTCGTGATACGAGACCGTGGCACCGGCCGGTACGGACCGGACGGCCACCACCCGCGCTCGCACTGCAGCGACCGGCTCCGGAACGAGCGCTCCCGCGGATCCTCCGTACAGGAAGATGCCCGGGCGGGCCAGATCGCCACCATAGGTCGCTCCGTACGAACCAGCGGCGGAGTTTGCCGCGTGGACCATCTGCGGCCGCGCGCCGAGGGCGGCGACCGATTCCTGCAGGCGATCCCATTGGAGCCTGGTCGATGCAGCGTTGCTGTCCGCGGTGTGGAAGTGGGTGTAGACCCCTTCGTAGTCGCCCGGCGCACCAGCGATCAGTTCCCGGGCTGCGGCCAGTTGGGTCGCGTCATCCCACGGGAAACCGTTCCTGGCCATGCCG
>JAABRY010000256.1 GCA_011390645.1 Gemmatimonadota bacterium | reverse complement strand
AGCCGGTCAGCCACATGTCGCAGACGATGACAAGGCGCAGATCATCCGCCGGGGCCTTGAAGCGCTCGGCCAGGCGCTTGCGCGCGGCCTTGGTGCGGACATGGTCCCGCAATGGCTCCGGGTCATCTGCGCTTCCGGTGACGACCACCTTCAGCACGCGGATCTGCTCGTAGAGTCGCGCCGCGATGTCCCGGCTCATGGTCACGACCATCGCCTTGCCTTCCATCGCTGCGCGCCGCTTCTCCCAGTGCTCGACGATGAATGCGGCCAAGCGCTCCAAGCGCTCCGGTGCACCGACCAGCGATTCCAGCCGGACGCGGATGAGCTCATCGGGGTTGGCGCCTTTGCGATCGGCGTTGACGAGGTACTCCACCTCGTCCTCGGCCACCCGCGCGCCGTCCTCGTCTACCTTGAGCTTGACGATGCGCGACTCGTAATACAGCGGCCGGGTGGCGCCGGCCTCGACCGCCTGGCGGATGTCATAGACGTCCGCGTAATCGCCGAAGACATGGATGGTGTTCTTGTCGTCGCGCTCCAGCGGCGTGCCGGTGAAGCCGACGAAGGTCGCGTTCGGCAGCGCCTCGCGCATCCAGCGGGCACCGCCCTCGACGAAGCCGTATTGGCTGCCGTGCGCCTCGTCCGCCAGCACAACGATGTTGGCCCTGTCACTGACTGGATTGAACGCCGCGGTCTCTGGATTAAACGCAAAGGCGCCGAAGAGTCTTCTTCCTTGCAGATCCCGCCTTGGATAGACCTGAACGGAAGTCGTAAACCTCCCCCAATGACTTTTCAGCTTGCTCACGCTTCATTGTGGATCTCTCCAAGCGGTCTCGCACAACCTGCATCGTTTAGTTCTCGTTCTGGCTCCCACGCTCCAGTGTCGCGTCTTCCAGTTGGGCGCGGTGCGGCGAGGTGAACTCGGCCAGCAGCCGCGGGTAGTTCCGCTCGAACGGCTCGCGGTGCTCTGCGCTCATGCGTCGTTCACGTATTGCCACCCCCGTTCGGCTTACGCTTCCGGGCGCTCCCTTCTTCCGGTTCTTTCCTGCCCCCCCGAGACAGTTCGTCGGTCGCCAGTCGCTTCGCCGCATTGACCGCTTGATCAAAGTCGCTCGTGGCTTGCGCAGCTTCGAGCCGCCGGCGCTCGGCCTCATGCTTGTCGAATTCGGCATGGGCGTGCCGTTCGGCCAGCTCATGAGAGACAGTGCCGGCGTGGCTGAGGATGTTGCGCTCGTTGAACTGCAAGAAGGCATCGAGTCGTCCGACCCATTCGGCCATGTGCATCGGCTTCTTCCGCCGGGCCTGGTCCTCGGCGAAGTCGAGGTACATGGTGACCACGCGGTTAAGCTCGGTGAGCTCGTCCCGCGTGAGGTAGTTCTTGGCGACGGTCACGTCGGCCTTGCGGATCGGCCCGTGGGGTGCATTCTTCCAGGTGGTCAGGCCCATGTTGGGCCGCGCGCCGTTGGCCCGTTCCTTGACGACCTCGGCGGCGGTGTGGCCGTGGATCGCCCAGTGCAGTTTGTTCTGTACCGTGGCGAAGAAGGTCTGGCTGATGGGGTCGGTCGGGTCGTAGTCGATGCTGGTAGCGTAGATGTCCGTGATCTTCTGGTAGAACAGTCGTTCCGAGGCGCGGATGTCGCGGATGCGCTCGAGCAGCTCGTCGAAGTAGTCCGCGCCGATGGTGCGGCCTTCTTTGAGCCGCTCGTCGTCCATCGTGAAACCCTTGACGAGCAACTCGGAGAGACGCGAGGTGGCCCACTGGCGGAAGGCGGTGCCGCGGGCGGAGCGGACGCGGTAGCCCACGGCCAGGATGGCATCGAGGTTGTAGTGGTCGACGGCACGGGAGACCTGACGGGCACCCTCGGTTTGAACTATCCGGAAATTCCGGATAGTTGCCTCGCTGTCGAGCTCTCCCTCGGCATAGATGTTGACCAAGTGCTCGTTGACGGTCTTGACGGACACCTGGTACAGCTCGGCGATCAGGCGCTGGGACAGCCAGACGGAGCGGCCCGCGAGGCGGACCTGCAGACTGGTGGCGCCGTCCCGATAGATCAGGAGCTGACCGTCGGGCGGACCGGATTGGGACTGGGGCTCGGGCAGAGTAGGCCGATCAGCCATTGCCCACCCCCTTCAGCCGCTCGCGCACCACGCCCACTAGGCGCTCACCCTCCACGAAACACGCCTCCAACTCCGCCAGCAGCCGCGGGTATTTCTCCTCGAAGGGCTCGCTGTCCTCCTCCTGCTCCTCGGCGCCGACGTAGCGGCCGGGGGTGAGCACGAAGCCGTGCTTGCGGATGCCGTCGATGGTCTCCGCCTTGCAGAAGCCAGGGATGTCGCGGTAGGTCCAGTCGCCGTGTTCGGCGGCGTCCCACCAGGCCGGGGCAGGCTCGCCGCGCCATTGGCGGAAGGCGCAGACGATGCGGCCGATGTCGGAGTCGGGGCGCGGGTCGCCGAGACCGTCGGCGAGCACGGTCTCGCCGCCGTCGCCGCCGGTCAGCACCCGTAGCGTCCGGGTCTGCAGGGTGCCGAGCTTGCGCGCGTCGATGAAGAGGGTCTCGCCGCGGCGACCCTCCTTTCGATTGGGGCCGCCGTGCTTGAGGTTGCGGCCGGTTTTGTCGCGGGTCAGGAACCAGAGGCAGGCGGGGATGCCGGTGGTTAGAAAGAGCTGGGCCGGCAGCGCGACGATCGCGTCCACAAGGTCGGCCTCGACGATGCGTTGGCGAATCTCGCCCTCTCCGCCGGAGCCAGACGACAGCGACCCGTTGGCCATGGCGAAGCCGGCGACCCCGCCGCCATGGCCGTTCGGCGGCGCCAGGTGGTGGATGAAGTGCTGAATCCAGGCGTAGTTGGCATTGCCGGCGGGCGGCGTGCCGTAGCGCCAACGCACGTCCTTCTCCAGCAGCTTGCCGGACCAGTCCGAGATGTTGAACGGTGGATTGGCGAGGATGTAATCGGCCTTGAGATCCGGGTGCAGGTCGCGCAGGAAGGT
>JAABRY010000255.1 GCA_011390645.1 Gemmatimonadota bacterium | reverse complement strand
ATCAACACCGGGGTCCCGCGCACGTTCTTGCGAGGCACCAGTCCCCAGAAGCGCGAGTCACGCGACTGGTCTCGGTGGTCGCCCATCATCCAGAGGGAATCGTTGGGGACCACCAGCGGTCCCCAGTCGTGGACATCCGGGAGATAGCTCGCTGGATCAGCGCCAGCGTAGTGCGGCAACTGCATCGCGCGCATCGCCTGGCGTGAACCCGGATCGGCCGACCACTCCGGGTCGGTCGACTGGGCGTAGGGCTCCTGCAACGCCTCGCCGTTGCGGCGCAGGACGCCCTGCCGCATCTCGACGGTGTCACCGGGAATGCCGATCAGCCGCTTGACGATCATCGAGTCCTCGACCGGCGAGAGGAAGACCACGATGTCGTCACGCCGCGGCTCGCGAATCGCCGGGGTGCGCGCGTCGACGAACGGCAACTTCGCGCCGAACAGGAACTTGTTCACGAAGAGGACGTCTCCGACCAGCAACGTCTTCTCCATGCTCGGGCTCGGGATGCGGAAGGCCTGCACCACGAACGTCGTGAGCAGGAACCACGCGGCGAGAGTCCACACGATGGCCTTGACCCACTCCATCATCTTGTTCGGCTTGGCCTCGGGCGTCACGCAAACTCCGGGTTGAGGCGGTCGGCGTAGGCCTTCCGCAACTTGGCGACCTTCGGGGCGATCATCGCCTGGCAATATGCCTGCGCGGGATTGCGGCGATAGTACTGGGCGTGCTCGGGCTCCGCGGGCCAGAACGGATCGCCGACACGCAACTCCGTCACGATCGGTGCGCCGAAGGTCTGATCTGCGTCGAGGGAGGCGATCACCTCCCGCGCCACCGCAGCCTGTGCCTCATCGGCCGCGACGATGATGCTCCGGTACTGGGTGCCGATATCGGGGCCCTGACGATCGCGTGTCGTCGGGTCGTGGAAGGCGAAGAAGAGCTCCAGCAGCTCGCGCTCGGTGATGACGGCCGGATCGAAGGAGACCCGGATCACCTCCGCATGGCCCGTGGCTCCGCTGCAGACCTGCGCATAGGTCGGGCGTGGCCGGGGGCCGCCGGCGTAGCCCGACTCCACGCCGTGCACACCGCGCAGGCGCTCGAAGACGGCTTCGAGACACCAGAAGCATCCCCCCCCCACCACGAGGTGGGCCGTGCGTGCCAAGGAATCGGTCATGGGTGCAATCTAGCCGCCATGCGACGTCAGAACGTCCACGTCGCCGCGCGCCCCGGGCCGAAGCGCAGCAGCGAGCGCCCGCCGAAACGGTAGGTCGGATTGCCCGCCGCCGGACGACGCAAGAGGAACGAGGCACGCACCAGCCCGGCCACATCGCCAGCGGGCACCAGATATACCGTCGACGCACCGAAGATGACCGTCGCCATCATCCCATCGACCTCGACCTGAATTCCCGCGCGATGCAACGAGCGCGCGATCTGGATCACGGCAGCAGGGTCGAGTGCCACCGTTGCTTCGGTGAGGTCGTAGATCACGCCCAGCGAATCGGGATCGATCGTCCAGTCGGGCGCCGGCGGCGACTCGATGCGCGCCACCTGCACCCCCGGCGGGAGCGAATCCGCCGCCGGGGGTACCAGCGTCCCGCCGGCAGCGGGCATCGCCCCAAGCGTGACGCTCCCCGGCGTCGTGCCGATCGTCTCGCCCGGGGCCACCAGCACCAGACAGGCGAATCGACCGCACAGTGCAAGTTCAGACGGCGTCGGTCGGGCAACGCTCTGGAACGACTCCGCGATGAACTCTGACCCTGCGACCTCGTGCCACGTCGTCGAGTCGACCACGACCCGCAATTGCGTCAGGGTGCCACGGTCCTCGGGTGGCCCCTGAGCAATGGCTGATGCGGGCAGGACCAACAGGAGAGTGCTGAGCAACGTTCGACAACGTGTCACGTCACATCCATCGGTTGGGGTCGAGCGCGAACTGGCGTGGGGGAAAATAGGCCTGGACCCCGCGTCGCGCAGTATCTTTCTGCCGGAACTGTGCTGTGTGCCATCTCAAGGAGACGCTTCATGATCCGCCTGCCTGCACTTGCCCTGCTCTCGCTCGCCGCCGCCCCCCTCGCCGCCCAGGTTCACACCCCTGGCATGGTGCACACCCCCGGCATGACGCACGCGGAGACGGCCGTGCCCAAGGAAGGTGGGCAATCAGCCTTCGCCGCGATCGCCGAGATCGTGGCGATCCTCGATGCCGACCCCAACACCGACTGGCCGAAGGTGAACATCGAGGGGCTGCGCCAGCACCTGATCGACATGGACGATGTCGTCATGCGCAGCGAAGTCGGGACGCGAGCCGTCCCGGGCGGGATGACCTTCGACGTGACAGGCACAGGACGCGTGGCGGCGGCGATCGGTCGCATGCTCCCCGCTCACGCCAAGGAACTCGACGGAATGGATCGTTACCTCGCGACCACCGCTCCGATTGCCAACGGCATCCGCCTCACCGTCACCGCCGCGGCGTCAGGCGACACGACGACCGCCGCACGCATCAAGGCGCTGGGATTCGCGGGGTTGCTGGCAGAAGGGGCGCATCATCAGCCGCATCATTTGATGATGGCGCGGGGGGTGGGGGGGCATCACTGAGGGTCAGGGGTGAGGGGTGCG
>JAABRY010000254.1 GCA_011390645.1 Gemmatimonadota bacterium | reverse complement strand
CCCTTCGCCCCTCCCCCCAGGAACCCCACCACCGCCGCCGCGAGCCGCTCCAACCGCGCATCATCCAGGGCGGTATCCAACGGCAGGCGCTCGCCGGCCACCGCCCACTCGATATCGGTCCACCGCGAGATGATCGCACCGTCGGCGGCGCGCGCGGCCTCGATCCACAACGCGCGCTCCTCCCCCTCCCAGATCAGTCGCAACGCCAAGCTGTGGTGGCGGTATTCCGCCGACGCGCTGGCCTCCTCGCCTTCCGCATATTCGCGGGCGACGCAGCGAAAGCCATGCGCCTCGAAGAGCGGGCCGAGGTAGAGGGAGGCCCGGGTGAAGGGCTCGGACGGGACGGGTTGGCGGGTCTGGGTCATGGCAGAAAGGTAGACCGGCGCGGCGCGACTT
>JAABRY010000253.1 GCA_011390645.1 Gemmatimonadota bacterium | reverse complement strand
GGATACCGTCAGCAGATGCAGCGGCAATCCCTCGCACTCGAAGGTTTCGCCTTTCTCGGCGACTATCACGGCTTCGTGCCGTTCGTGGGGCCTGTCCTTGGCGTGGATCGGCTGCGTTTGCGCGAGCACGACGGGGCGACGCGCGTCACCGATGCGTCGCGCAACGTGTTGGCGCCCGGTGTGATCTTCGGTTGGGACATTCGCCCCACACGCGCGGGGGACTGGCTGCTGCGCACGAACCTGCGCTGGTTTCCGCGACTCCGGTTGCCGGTCGAGTCCGGCACACACACCTTCGATCAGCTCGAGTTCAACTTCATTCAGCTGGTGTGGTATCCCGGGCGGTCGCAGTAGCGGCGGGTGGGCGCAGGCAGATCCATGAGCGTCAGGTGCTGTTCGCAGCGCGCGTGACGATCAGACGCGGCGCGAAAGCGCGGCGCGGATGCGCGTGAGCGTCTCGTGAGGATCCTGCACCTCGACGATGATCTCATCGTACGCCGCATCCTGTGTGCACTGAATGACCAGCGCGTTGTCGGCGTTGCGGACGGTCCAGAAGTCGGGACGGAAATCCGACTGGTAGTACGTGCCGGCCGTGTAGGCCCACGGCACGTGCGTGCCGGGCAACTTCAGCCCCGGGAACACCCGATGCGCACGCTCAGGGTCGTGGCGCACATCGCGGATGTCGGCGAGTGGTATGCGCAGACTGGACGTGAGTGCCCAGAGCTTGTGCGAACCCTGTACCTGAATGTCGAGCGTGTCGCCGTCTACCACGATGGTCACCATGAGTCGGTCGGGGCAAAGGGTCGGGGTGTGCGCGGGCGCTGCACTGCAAGATCGGGTACACCAGTTTCGGCAGTCATCACTCCATGAAAGGCGCCGTTAGCACATGCCTACGGGGCCGTGAACCTGACGGTACCCACATAACGATTGCTCGTATTCGTGAAGCCATCACCCGACCCCTTCGGATCGCGCCGGGTGACCTCGACGGTGTACGTGCCACCCGCGGTGAGTGGCTGCGCAGGCACATCGGTGGATCCGCCCGTCGGCGAGACGTCGCCGTAGTCGAGCCCCGACACGAGCGAATTGGCGCCCGTGGCCGACACCGACCAGACGAGCGCGCCGGTGTCCTCCGTGCCGGTATACACACGAACCAGCTGTGCACCGGCAGGCTGCCACGCGATGCGTACGGGTGCGTCGCCGCCGCCAATCGTGACGGTGACAACGGGACGCTGCGACGCGTCGTAGGGATTGACGTCGCAGCCGGCGAAGGCAAGCGCGCAGGCGAGCGCCGCCGCCCGGGAAACCGCACGCGGACACGACGTCCTCACGCAGACCATTCAGCGGCTCGCCGACAGCATGTAATACGTCCCCGCGTTGCTGTCGCCCTTGCGCTGTCGGCTCGCGGCTGTCGGATCCAGCCGCACCGCGGTTCCCATGCCGATCTCACCACCGGCCTGTAAACACATGCCACGCTCAAAGCGCTGCTTCCCGTAGGATTCCGACAACAGCGATGGATCGAACGCGCCGTACGGATCGTGCACCACCAGCTTGAACTGGTTCGAAGAGGCGTTGTCCATATGCCCCTCGTAACCGATCACCAGCACGATGTGCCCTTTGACACGCGCATGGCTCACCGACACCAGGACGGGAAACCCGGAATCGATGAACCGGACGATGCGGTTGATCGCCTCGAACTCCACCGGCGTCGATGAATACTGCATCGTCAGCGTCGGAAACCGCTCCGCCAGCCACCACTTCATGTTGTCGTGCGCGTTCACGTACTTGAGATTCGGACGCTTCGGGCTCTTGTTGATCGTGTCGTAGATGTCGACCGGCTTGAGCTGGCTGGCCCCGCCCTCCACCTTGAGAATCTCCCGTTCGAGATACGTCGCGAACATCTTCAGGACCGTCGACTGACAGGTGTTGTCCGTAGGCTGCGTGAAGTACGGGACCTTGAGCAGTTTCGAGCGCGTAGCCATGGCGGGGACGCTCCAGTGCGGTGTGATGTGCAGACGGTCTCGTCTGCACGGCTGGTCCGTGTGACGCGGTACTCGAAGTATGAAGCGAGCACGCGTCGTCGGCGAGGAAATGCGACCGAGGAAGACCCGAAGCCCGGGCGCACATCACGCGGACTACGCGGTTCGCCGTTACCGCGGCGCTCCGCGCTGCCCTGACGTCAGGACCTGCAGCCGCGCCGTCATGTCGCCGAGTACATCGACTGGTGCGCGATCCGGCAGCAGATTGTCCAGTTCGTGCGGATCGTTCTGCAGGTCATACAGCTCGTCCATCCCCTGCAGTTCCTTGTACCGGATGAACTTGTAGCGATCGGTCCGCACGGCCTCGTACCCCATGCCCTGCAGGCGCGGAAACTCCGTGTCCGAGTAGTACTCGATGAGGAAATCCTGTCGAATGCTGGCCGTGTCCGCCGCGAACGCCGGCAGCAGCGAACGGCCATCCATGGTGTTCGGGATCGCGGCGCCGCCGATCGCCAGCATGGTGGGGGCGATATCCACGTTGCTTGCGAGCGCGCGCGGTCGCGCGCCGGCCTTCACCAGCGCGGGATGACGCACAATGAGCGGAATGTGAATGCTCGGCTCGTAGGCCAGCCGGCGTTCCTGCGCGAGACCGAACTCGCCGTAGAAGAAGCCCTGATCGCTCGTCACCACGAACACGGTCTGGTCGTACACGCCACGCGCCTTCAATGCGTCAATCAGCACACCGAGACTGCGATCGATGGCACGCAGCATGCGGAGCCGATTCTTCACCACACTGTCGGGCAGTCCCCCCACAGGGCTGCGTGGATCGGTGGCGTTGTGCGGCCGCTGCAACGCGGGCTTGCCGGTGACGGGTGCACGCCAGCTGGGCCTATGTGGCACGGTGTCGAGCGCATACAACTGTTCGTCACCCGGAGCCGGCGGAAAGGTCCGCACGTAGTTGGGATGCGTCTCCGGATGCACCGCCTTCTGCGCCATGAAGACGAGAAACGGCTGACTGTCCGGGGCCGCCTCGATGAACGACA
>JAABRY010000252.1 GCA_011390645.1 Gemmatimonadota bacterium | reverse complement strand
GCAGGGGCGGGCGCGAGGGCGCGAGCCAGGGCAATCCGCTGGCGTTGCCCCCCGGAGAGCTCATGCGGAAAGCGCCCGGCGAAGTCCGCACATCCCACGAGTGCGAGCAGCTCGGCGATGCGCCGCGGATCGGCGCCACGCGGCAAACCGAACGCCACATTCTCCGCGACGCGGAGATGCGGGAAGAGCGCGAGGTCCTGGAAGACCATTCCGACGTCGCGCGATTCCGGTGGGATCGTTGTCCCCCCCCCAGCCACGACACGATCGGCGATGGTGATCGTGCCTGCCGTCGGCTCCTCCAGTCCCGCGATGAGACGCAGCAGGGTGGTCTTTCCTGAACCACTCGCCCCCACCACGGTCAGCAACTCGCCTGGGGCGACCGCGAGCGTGACATCGGCGAGTGCCGGACGCGCGGCCCCGCGCCATGCCTTGCCGACGCCGGCCAAGCGAAGCGGGATCATCCGCGTGCCCGCCGCGCCAGGCGATCGAGCAACAGCACCGGTGCCAGCCCGACCAGCACGATCGCCAATGCATACGGCGCGGCCTGGGCCGGCCGCTCATCGATGGCGAGCTGGAAGGCCTGCGTGGCGAGGGTGTCCACGTTGAACGGTCGCAAGGCGAGGGTGATCGGCAACTCCTTCATCACGTCGACAAAGACAAAGAGCAACGCCGCACCGAGCGGACCGGCGAGGAGCGGCAGAATCACGCGCCGCAACAGTCGCCGTGGCGTCGCGCCGAGCGTGCGTGCGGCATCATCCATCGAGGCGGGCAGCGCGGCGAGTCCCGCCTCGAGTGGGAGATGGGCCACCGCGAGGAAGCGCACAAGATAGGCAAAGAGGAGCGCAGCGACCGTCCCGCCAAGCAGGAGGCCCGGCGGCGTCCCCGTGATCGCCCCGACGATGTTCCCCAATCCACGGTCGAGAAGCGACACGGGCGCGAGCACCCCGACCGCGACGACCGCGCCTGGCATCGCATACCCGAGCCCGGCCACCCGTGCGGCGCCGAGGGTGACGGCGGAGCGGGCGAGACGGACCGCCCACGCGATCACCAGCCCGGCGCCGACCGCGATGAGTGCCGCCGCCGCGGCGAGCCCGATGGCGGTGAGCGCGAGGCGCAGGAACGCGCCATCGAGTTCACCTGCTGCCGTGCTGGCGGACCACCAGAGGAACTGGGCGACCGGCACACCAAACCCGAGCAGCACCGGGAGGGCACAGGCGAGCGTCGCCAGCCAGCGTCCCCCCCCCTCGATCTGGCGCCGGGCGATCGGCCGTGCCACCGCCTCCCCCCCGCTCCAGCGCCGCCGTCCGCGCAACGCGCGTTCCAGCAGGAGCAGCACGAGGACGGCGCCCATCAGGAGGGCGGAGAGGCGCGCGGCGGCGTCAATGTCACCGAAGCCGAACCACGCACGAAAAACGCCCGTGGTGAGCGTGCTGACGCCCAGGTAGCGCGACGCGCCGTAGTCGGCGAGTGCCTCCATGGCGACGAGTGCGGCGCCGGCCGCCACCGCGGGACGCGCGAGGGGCAGGGCGATCCGTCGGAGCGCGGCGAGCGGCGCTTGCCCGAGCGTGCGCGCCGCCTCGAGGAAGGTGCGGTTCTCATCGCGGAACGCCGTGCGGGCGGTGAGGAAGACATACGGATAGAGCGCGAGCGCGAGGATGCCCACTGCGGCTGCTGGTCCCGCGACGGTGACCTGCACGAAGCGCGCATCGTCGCCCGGGCCGAGCGCGCGCACCAGGCGTTGCATCGGCCCGGTGGCGTCGAGCATGCCGCTCCAGCCATGCGCCGCGAGGAACGCGGGCACCGCGAGCGGCAGGACAAGGGCGCGGTCGAGGAACGCTCGACCAGGGAATTCAGCGGTGGAGACGAGCCAGGCGGTGAACGTGCCGATCAGGATCGCGAGGAGTGTCGTGCCGAGCACGAGCACGACGGTGCCGCGCAGGTAATCGGGGAGGACGGTCGCCACGAGGTGCGCCCACGTCTCGCCTGCGGGCGCGAGGAGGCGCGCCGCGACCGCGAGCAATGGGGTGGAGACGACGACGGCGACCACGAGGGCCGCCGCCGTCCATCGTCCCCAGTGACGCACTACCGCCAGCCGGCGCGGTCGAACGCTGCCACCGCGGCAGCGTTCCGCTCGCCGAGCGTGGCGAGCGGGAGGGTGTCAGCGCGGAAGGGGCCCCACGCTGCGAGCGCCTCGGCCATCGGCACCGACGGCTTCACCGGGTACTCGAAGCTGCCGACCGCGAACTCACGCTGCACCGCGTCGCTCACCAGGAACTCGATCAGTCGCTGGGCGTTGCCGGGGTGTGGTGCGTTGGCGGTGACGCCGATGCCGCTCACGTTGACGTGCGTGCCACGATCCCCATCGTCCTGATTCGGAAAGACGACACCGATCGTCTCGCCCACGCGACGGTCGTCGGCGTTCTCCGAATTCTGCATGCGTGCGAGATAGTAGGTGTTCACCAGCGCGACGTCGCCTTCACCCGCGGCAATTGCCTTGAGCTGATCACTGTCGCCGCCGCTCGGCGTGCGCGCCATGTTGGCGACGACACCGGTCGCCCATGCGGTCGCAGCGGAATCGCCGACCTCCGCCACGAGTGCGGCCATCAGCGACTGGTTGTACACGTTGTCGGACGAGCGCACCAGCACCTTGCCACGCCAGGTCTCGCTGGCGAGCGACTCATAGGTGGGGATCGTGGCGGGGTCCACGCGATCCTTCGCGTAGGCGATCACGCGCGCCCGACGCGTGATGCCGAACCAGCGCCCCTCGGGATCGCGCCACTCCGCCGGGACGGCCGCCTCGATCGAGTCGTTCCGGATCCCCTGCAGCAAGCCCATGCTCACCGCGCGATGGAGGCGACCGGCGTCGACCGTGATCAGGAGGTCGGCCGGTGAGGCGGTCCCCTCCGCCTCAAGACGGGTGATCAGCTCGTCTGCTCCAGCGGTCACGACATTGACGACGATCCCGGTCTCCTCGGTGAAGCGGGCGAAGAGTTCCTTGTCGATGTCGTAGTGCCGATGGGAGTAGACGTTGA
>JAABRY010000251.1 GCA_011390645.1 Gemmatimonadota bacterium | reverse complement strand
GCCGGATCCTTCTCAGAGGCCATCCCATGCGCCCACTGGTCGTGCTTCCCTGGCTGACTGCCGTTCTCGCATGTGCCGACGCCGGTTCCCCACCTACGGGGCAGGCCACCGTGACGGACTCGTCGGGCATCACCATCGTGCAGAACCACTCTCCCGTCTGGAGCGATGGGGAGGGATGGCGCGTGTCACCGGAGCCGGTACTGGAGATCGGCGATACCACGCTCACGGGCGAGGGGCGGTATGTGGCGACCGCTGCTCGGCTTTCGAATGGCAGTGTCGTTGTGCTCACCGACGCTGGTGGCCGGCGGTTCGGTCCGGACGGTGCGTTTCTGGGGATGTTTGCGCGGCAGGGCGATGGGCCTGGCGAGTTTCGGTATGCCGAGAACCTCGTGGTGAGACCCGGCGATACCGTCGTGGTTGCGGCACTTCGCAAGCGGGCGTGGTTTGCCCCTGACGGCTCATTGCAGCGGGAGGAGGTCAGTGATCTGGACCGCTTTCGTGCGTTGGGGCTTTGGGGTGAATGCCGTACCTTCGTGCTACCTGATCTTTCGATGATTTCCTGCCAGGAAGATTCCACGA
>JAABRY010000250.1 GCA_011390645.1 Gemmatimonadota bacterium | reverse complement strand
TTTCTGGGGATGTTTGCGAGCAAGGGCGAGGGTCCGGGGGAGTTTCAGTGGATAGAGCATCTCGTCATCCTGCCCGGTGACACGATCGTGGTCGGAACCTGGAGAAAGCAGGCGTGGTTCGCCTCAAGCGGCTCACTGGAGCGGGAAGCGCTCACCGACGTCGAGAAATTTCGCGGGCTTGGGCGCTGGGGAGAGTGTGAGACCCACCTGCTGCCCGACCTGTCAATGATCTCATGCCAACAGGATTCCACCGTTCCGTTCACCGAGACCAATCGTCCCAGCCGACTCGTCAGTCAGGGAATGTCATCTCCTGGTCCGGGACTGCTGCGGCAGTTGCGCCGGCAGCACCGCATTCCGATCAGCATGGACACGACCTACCCTCTCGGCATCGACATCGGGATCGAGCAGCAGATGATCGATCTCGGTGGTGAAATGCATACATCGGTCATTCACCCGTTTCATGCGCGTAGCGCGCTCGCCGCAGGCGGCACCCCGATGCGCATCGTGAGCGCCACGAACCCCCACTGGGAAATCGAGGTGCGATCGGCCACCGGCGAGTTGCTGCAGATCATCCGGCGCGACGGGGGCAGGCGTGCACCGACAGCGGCCGAGCGCGCAGCGGCCGACTCCGCACTGCGCCGCCCAGACGGATACGTGAGTGAACGCGACCCCGTGCTGCGCGATCGAGTGCTCGCCGCGGTGATCACACCGGATTCTCTCCCAGGCCACAGCACGGTGCACGTCACGCCGCGAGGAGAAATCCTGAGCCGACATTTTTCGTTATGGGAGAGTCCGGCGCCATCACTGTTCGACGTGTTTGATGCCGAGGGGCGTTGGCTGGGGACGCTGCGGCTCCCCCCACGCTTCCGTCTCATCGAGGTGGGTGACGACTATCTGCTCGGTCTGCAGTTCGATGACGATGATGTTGCGACGCTGCAGGTGTTCGGGTTGGAGCGGTGAGGGGAAAGGCGTGAAAGGTGAAACGTGAAAGGTGAAAGGGATCGCAATTCCCTTTCACCTTTTACCGAGCGCGGCCGCAGGCCGCGTCCCTCTCGCCCCTCATCCTTCCGCGCGATCCAATCCCCGTTCCCTCGCCACATCCCGCGCGATCTCATACCCCGCGTCCGCATGGCGAATCACCCCCATCGCCGGGTCATTCACGAGGCACATCCCCAGGCGCTGCTCGGCTTCGGCCGAGCCATCGGCCACGGCGACCAGCCCGCTGTGCTGCGAATAGCCCATGCCAACACCACCACCATGGTGGAACGACATCCATCCGGCTCCGCTCGCGATGCCGACGCCGAAGTTGAGCAGCGGCCAATCGCTCACCGCGTCTGAGCCATCGAGCATCGCCTCGGTCTCGCGATAGGGTGAGGCGACCGAGCCCGCGTCGAGATGGTCACGCCCGATCACGATCGGCGCACTGAGGCGTCCGTCGCGCACCATCTCGTTGAAGAGCAGGCCGGCGCGGTCACGCTCCTTGTAGCCGAGCCAGCAGATGCGAGCGGGAAGGCCCTGGAAGGCGATCTTCTCGCCGGCCCAGCCGAGCCACTCCTGCAGGCGATGATCGTCGGGGAAGAGCTCGAGGAGCGCGCGGTCGGTGGCGGCGATATCGGCCGGGTCACCCGAGAGCGCCACCCAGCGGAACGGCCCGCGACCTTCGCAGAACGAATCGCGAATGAATGCCGGCACGAAACCGGGGTATGCGGTGGTCGCACCCTCGAGGCCACCGATCGCCGCTTGGGCGCGCAGGTTGTTGCCGTAGTCGAAGGCAATCGCGCCGCGCTCCTGCATCGTGATGATCGCCTGCACGTGCGCCACCATCCCCGCGCGAGCGCGCTGCAGGTACTCTTCCGGCCGCGTGCTACGGAGCGTGGCGACATCTTCATCGGCACGCATGACGGGGATGTAACCCCACATCGGGTCATGCGCCGAGGTTTGATCGGTCACGAGCTCGGGTGTGAAGCCCATCGCCACCATCTGCGGCAATAGTTCGGCAGCATTGCCGAGCACGCCAATCGACACCGCGCGCCGTTCGCTGCTCGCCGTTCGCGCCTGTGCAATCGCATCATCCAATGACGTGGCAACCACGTCGAGGTAGCGCGTCTCGAGGCGGCGCTCGATGCGGGTCGGGTCGATCTCGATGCAGATCGCCACGCCACCTGCGAGCGTCACGGCGAGCGGCTGTGCCCCCCCCATCCCGCCGAGGCCGGCGGTGACGGTGATCGTCCCGGCCAGCGTGCCGCCGAAATGCTTGGTGGCCGCGCCCGCGAAGGTCTCGTAGGTGCCCTGCAGGATCCCCTGCGTGCCGATGTAGATCCAGGAGCCCGCCGTCATCTGGCCGTACATCATCAGGCCAAGCTTGTCGAGACGATCGAACTCGTCCCACGTCGCCCAGTTGGGCACCAGATTCGAGTTGGCGAGGAGGACGCGCGGGGCGAGGTCGTGGGTGCGCAGCACGCCGACCGGCTTGCCACTCTGGATCAGG
>JAABRY010000249.1 GCA_011390645.1 Gemmatimonadota bacterium | reverse complement strand
GGGCGACGAGATCACCACCTCCGGCGGCCTCGTCGGCAAGGTCAAGGACATCAAGGATCATCTCGTCACCTTCGAGTGCGGCAGCGCCCAGCTCGTGGTCGAGCGGCAGCGCATCATCCGCGTCGGCGATCAGGCCACGCCGGGCATGGTCTGATGGCGATTCTCCCGATCCATCTGCTCGGCTCGCCGGTGCTGCGGGAGCATGCCGCGGAGGTCACCGACTTCGACGACGCGCTGCGCGCGTTCGTCGCTGACATGTTCGAGACGATGGATCTCGCGATGGGGGTGGGGCTCGCCGCCAACCAGGTCGGGCGCGCAACGCGGGTCGCGGTGATCGACGCCGACGACCACCGCTTCGCGATGATCAACCCCACGGTGAGCAACGCCACCGGGAGCGCCAGCGCCGATGAGGGCTGCCTCTCCATCCCGGAGGCGTTCGCCGAAGTGACCCGCCCCGAGCGGATCACGCTCAGCGCCTTCGACGAGCACGGCGCGCCGTTCACGCTCGAGCTCGATGGCCTCGCCGCGCGTGCGGTCCAGCACGAGATCGACCACCTCGACGGCGTGCTGTTCATCGATCATCTCTCGATGCTCAAGAAGCAGCTCCTCGTGAAGCGGTGGAAGAAGGACAACAAGGGTCTGGGACTGACCCGGATGCCGACCGCCGAGGAGTCGGAAGCGAAGGGGTGATGCGCGTCGTCTTCTTCGGAACCCCCGAGTTCGCGGTTCCGAGTCTCGAGGCCCTGCGGCGGGCCGGCATCGAGGTCATCGCGGTGGTGACCCAGCCGGATCGGCCGCGGGGCCGATCGCATTCCACGCTGCTCCCCTGCCCCGTGAAGGCGGCGGCGCTCGAGGCCGGCCTCCCGGTCTTCACGCCCGACAATCCGCGCGACCCCGAGTTCATGGCGGCGCTCACCGCCCTCGCTCCCGACCTCGGTGTGGTGGTCGCCTACGGCCACCTGCTGCGCCCTGCCCTGCTCGCGATTCCACGACTCGGGCTGGTGAATGTCCATGCCTCGATCCTCCCACGGTGGCGCGGCGCCGCGCCGATCCACTGGGCAATCAAGGCGGGCGATGCCGAAACCGGTGTCAGCATCATGCGCGTCGAGGCGGGTCTCGACAGCGGTGGCGTCTGGCATATCCGACGCACGCCGATCGAGCCGACCGACACCACCGGAACGCTCTTCGACCGCCTCGCCCACCTGGGCGCCGAGGCGCTGATCGAGGCGCTGCCCCGCATTGCGGCGGGCGAGGAGCCGGTGGCGCAGGACCCGGCCGGCGTGACGCATGCGCCCAAGGTGAGCCGCGACGATGCCCGCGTGGACTGGCACCAGCCGGCCGCGGTGGTGGATGCGCAGATCCGCGCGATGGACCCGGCGCCCGGGGCGTGGACAACGGAGGCGGGGAGGCCGATCAAGCTGTTCGGCGTGAAAGGTGAAATCTCAGAGGTGAAAGGTGAAACGTTAAACGTGAAAGGGGATGTGGCGGACACCCCCCTTTCCCCTTTCACCTTTCACCATGGCACCGCACCCGGCACAATCGTGATGCAGTCCGGCATCGTCATGGTCGCCTGCGCGGATGGGTTCATCCCCCTCTCCGACGTCACACCCGCCGGCGGGAAGCGGCAATCGGCGCTGGCGTGGTACCGTGGCGCGCAACTCGCCGAGGGTGCGGCGTTCGCATGAGGCAGGTACCACGGGTGATGGCGTTCACAAACGACGCGATCGCAGCACGCGAAGATCTCGGCGTGGGTGCCGCGGCGCTGGCAGCGGGTGGGGCAGCGGTGGCGCTGGTGGCGCGTGTGCCGGGCGGGAATGCTGACGCCCTCGCCGCGCTGGCGGATCGGTTCGTGCGCCTCGCGCGGGCACCCGAGGCACAGGTGCTGGTGACGGGCCGCGCCGACATCGCCGCGGCCACCGGCGCACAGGGAGTGATTCTCAGGGGGGGGGACGTCAGCGTGGCCACCGCACGCCGAATCACTCGGCCCGGCGGAGAACCGCTGTTGGTGCTGCGGTCGGTGCACACGCTGGCCGAGGTCGAGGCGGCGGCCCAGGAAGGCGCCGACGCGGTGGTGCTGGGGACGATCTGGCCCTCGGCCTCGCACCCCGGTCGGCCGGGTTCCGGCGTGGAACTTCTGACCGCCGCCACGGCGTTTGGTGTGCCCGTGATCGCGATCGGCGGCGTCACCCCTGCGCGAGCCCAGGAGGCGGTCGCGGCCGGCGCCTGGGGCGTGGCAGCCATTGGGGCGCTGTGGGAGGTGCCGAAGCCGTATCTTGCCGTCGTGGAGATGCTGGCGGCGGTTGGGGCGAAAGGTGAAACGTGAAAGGTGAAACGGGGGTCCCCAGTGCTGTCATCCCGAGCGGAGGCGCGCAGCGCCGCAGTCGAGGGATCTCCACGGGTGCCCACGCAACAGGCGAGGGTATCGCATTCGGACAGCATGGAGATCCCTTCCTTCGCTGTCGCTCAGGACAGGCGCTGCGCTCGGGATGACGGGGCACCCTGCAGCCCCGTTTCACCTTTCACGTTTCACGAGTCAGACGACCGGAACGAGGGTTTACTTCGAATGCATCTGATCATCAACGGCGACCCGCGCGACGGCATCGAGGCCACTTCTGTGGAGGGACTCCTCCTGGAGTTGGGCCTCGACCCGCGCGGGGTGGTCGTCGAACTGAATCGCGAGATCATCCGCCGCCCGCAGTTGGCCGACACCGGCCTCAGCGAGGGCGACGTGTTGGAGATCGTGCACTTTGTCGGAGGTGGGTGAATGCTGACGATTGCCGGACAGGAATTCCGTTCGCGCCTCATGGTGGGCACGGGCAAGTACCGCAGCAACGAGGAGATGGTCGCGGCGATCGACGCGTCGGGCGCCGACGTGGTGACCGTTGCGGTTCGCCGTGTCTCGCTTGACCGCGAGGATGCCGGCGGGATCCTCCATCACCTCCCGCCGTCGCGCTATTTCCTGCTCAGCAACACCGCTGGCTGCTACACCGCCGACGAGGCGATTCGCTACGCGCGCCTCGCACGCGAGGCCGGCTTCAACGACTTCGTGAAGCTCGAAGTGATCGGCGACAAGGAAACCCTCCTCCCCGACACCGCCGG
>JAABRY010000248.1 GCA_011390645.1 Gemmatimonadota bacterium | reverse complement strand
TCTCCGGCCTGTATGTCCTCGACGTCTCCGAGCCCACGTCCCCGCAGGTGGTGGCCCAGCTCGCCGAGGCGGCCGAGTTCATGACCATCGACGGCGACCATGCCTACCTCGGCTCGAGGTTCGCCTCGGAGGTGGTGGTGGTGTCGATCGCCGACCCCGCCCTTCCGCAGGTGGTGGCGCGCTTCCCCACGTCCGGCCAGCCCAGCGCCCTGCTCGCGCGCGACGGCCGCCTGTGGGTGGGCACGCGCGATCGGCTGCAGGTCTACCCGCTGGTCGGCGGCCTGCCCCAGGAGCCGCTGCTGGATACACCTTTACGCACCGGAATCGGCGGCATCCAGCCGGCGGGCGACCTGGTGGTCGTGGGCAGCGAGGTCCTCTACCTCATGAACGCGCCCTGCGGCGTCGTCACCTCGGTGGACACGGCGCCGCCGGCCGTGGCGGATGCGGGCCTGCTCGCCTGGCCCAACCCGTTCAACCCGCAGACCACCCTCGCCCTGCGCCTCGACGCCGGCGGCCCGGTGCGCCTGACCATCCATGACCTCCGCGGCCGCCTGGTGCGCACCCTCGTCGACGGCATGCGGCCCGCGGGCCCGCTGACCACGACCTGGGACGGCCGCGACGCCGCCGGGCACCGCGCCGCGGCGGGCGTCTACGTGGCGCGGGCGCGGGTCGGTGGCGTGGTGCGGTCGGCGAAGCTGACGCTGCTGCCGTAGGGGGGCGACTTCGGAAAATATCACGAACTGCCGGACGTCCGGCATTGGACATGAGCGATCATGCTTTTACTTGGCGTGGCGCTTGATCGCGACCGCCCCTTGTCCGGTCGTCTCCGGGATCGCGTTGCCAGGGCGGCCGCGTCTCGCCGGCCTGGATGCTTGCCAGGATTGACCTCGCTCCCTCAACAAGGCCTCAGAAATCTCCCCGCGCGGCCGATATATCGTGATGAAGGATCCGGAGGCTCCATCTTCTTGCCCGAAAGTCCGCGCATGAACACCAACTTGCGAGTCCTGGTCGTCGAAGACAGCATCACCGTTCGGCGGATGGTCCGGTGCATGCTGGAGCCCCGCGGCGGTGTGGACTTCGCGATCCAGGAGTGCGTCAACCTCACCGACGCCCTCCACACCCTTCAGGAACGCGGCACCGATGTGGTCATCCTGGACCTGACGCTCCCCGAAAGCACCGGCGTGGAGACGGTCAGCCGCGTGCGCGCCCTGGACAAGGAGATCCCCATCGTGGTCTTCACCGGCTGCGAGGACGAGAACCTGGCCATGGCCGCCATGCACCTCGGCGCCGACGACTTCCTGGTCAAGTCCGAGGTCCGCCAGGGCTCCCTCCTGGCCCGGACCCTCATCTACGCGGTGGAGAAGAAGCGCGCGCGCATCGCCCTGGACCGCTATGCCATGGAGATGGAACGGCTGGCCGAGGCCCGCGCCCAGCAACTGCTGCACCAGGACCGCCTGGCCACCATCGGCACCATGAGCGCCGGCGTGGCCCACGAGTTCAAGAACCCCCTGTGCTACATCGCCAGCAACACCCGCACCCTGGACACCGCCTGGCACGATGTGGTCGAGCTGCTGAATATCTGCCTGCAGGAGGGGATCGGCGACGCAGGGGAGATCGAGTACCTCAAGCAGGATGTTCCGGTGATGTTGCAAGACATCCAGGGCGGTGTGGACCGCATCGTGGAAATCTCCGACGGCCTCAAGAGCTTCGCCCGCAAGAGCGCCAGGGAGCCAGTGGATAGCTGCCTCGAGGACCTGATCGACAGCAGCCTGCTGCTCTGCCACAACCTCTTGAAGTACGGCATCACCGTGGAGAAGGACTACGGCACGGACCGCATGTGCCTGCCGCTGCGGGCGCAGATGATCCTGCAGGTCCTGGTGAACCTGTTCACCAACGCGGCGCAGGCCATGGGCGGCCAGGGGGTGCTGAGCATCACGACCGAGGCGCTGGACACGGAGGTCGTGGTGGTGGTCACCGACACCGGGCCCGGGATCGACGACGAGGCGAAGGGCAAGATCTTCGAGCCATTCTTCACCACCAAGCCGGACGGGGAGGGCACCGGCCTCGGACTCTCCATTTGCAGGACGATCATGGAGGAGCATGGTGGGTCACTGGCGGTGGAAGACCGCGTGGAAGGCGGCGCCCGCTTCGTCATGAGCCTTCCCCGCGTGCCGCATGAGGGCCCGAGGGAGTACGCTGGCGAGCTCGGCCTGTGCGACGATGGAATCCTGACCTAGATCTTGGCTCGCGGTGAGCGTCCGCTGTTGCTACCGCTCCGGGCCGTGAGGCAACGCGCGTCTCCAGGAGCAATCTTCGCCGGCCCTGGCGCGACATGATGAAGCAAGGGCCCTGCTCAGCCCGGCGCTACTCCTGCACCTCGATGGCGTCGACGGGGCACTGCTCGGCGGCTTCCCGACAATCTTCCTCTGCGTCTTCGGGCACCACCTCAACCTTGGTGATCGCCAGGTCGTCGGGCATCTCGAATACTGCAGGGCACACGTCGATACAGATGCCGCACCCCGTCCATAGATTGTTGTGCCGCTAAGATTGTGTCTGGGCCTCGAAGCACCCGATCTGGCGTCGTTTTTTTGATAGCACACACAAATAATTGATGCTGGCACATGATATTCGGCAACGAAATCGGGCAGACACAATCTTAGCGGCACAACTCACCGATTCAGTGGCGGATTTCTCCGGCCGATGGCGCGCAGGTTCATGACGTCCATGATGGACCCATTCGCCACCCCCGACCGGAGGTCGATCCATGCGTACCCGTCCCTCGCTCTTCAAGCTCCGCTCCCCCGGCCCGCTCGCCCTGCTCGTCCTGCTCGTCCTGGGCACGGCCGGCTGCTCGATGGAGAACCCCACCGTCCCAGCGGACGACATCGGCGCCGACAAGGCCGCCGGCCCCATGGTCCCCTTCCGTGGCGAGTACAGCACGTCGCTGGAGTTCGGGCCGTTCGGGCCGGACAGCTTCATCCTGAACATCACCGCCGAGGGCACCGCCACTCACCTCGGCCGCAACACCTGGTTCGCCGCCTCGGAGGTTACCTACGCCGGGCAGCAGACGGCGGCGGGGTCGTTCCTCTCGGCCAGCGGTGACG
>JAABRY010000247.1 GCA_011390645.1 Gemmatimonadota bacterium | reverse complement strand
CGGTCAATGCGAGCGTGAGGCCGGCGAGGGCGAGCGGCCGCGGCGCGGCCACGAAGAACGAGATCGAGGCCGGCAAGCCCGGGAAGGCCGTGAGGATCGCATCGAGCCATCGTGCGGCAATCAGTCCGAGCACCAGTCCGAGCATCCCCCCCCCAAGTGTGAGCAGTGCACCCTGCGCGAGCACCTGCCCCAGGATCGTGGTGCGAGCAACACCCAGCGCGCGCAGCGTGGCGATCTCGGCGAGGCGTTCGTGGACGGTGATTGTGAGCAGTGTCCCGACCAGGAGGACCGTCACCACCAGCGAGATCGCCCCGAGAATCAGCGAGAGTTGGCGGAAGTAGGTGAGCCGTAGCCGGAACTGCGCCACCAGGTCATCCACGCTGTTGATCCCGACGGCCGGCCACTCGCGCTGCAAGCGGGCGGCGACGGTGACAGGTGCGAGTCCGTCGGCGACGCGCACCATCAGCACCGACGCGCGATCGTCGAAGCCGGGGCCCGCGAGCCGGCGCGCGGTGCGGAGTTCCAGGGCCACGGAGGGTTGATCGCGCGCATCGTAGAGGAAGCGGACGATCCCGCGCACGACCAGGCTGGCCTCCGCCCCTGGCGTGGCCGTCTGCGGATCGAGTCGGCCGAACAGCCGGAGCGTGTCGCCCACGCTCGCACCGAGTTGTGTGGCCGCCGGCAATCCGAGCACCACGCCGGTGGTGTCATCGGGCGTGAGGTCGGCACCTGACTCAAGGACATAGATCCCCTGTGCCTCCGGCTGCACGCCGTAGCCGATCAGCGACACCGCACTCCCTGTGCGGGCCGTACCCTGCACCGCCACTCCGAGCATCGCGCCCGCCTCAACCACCTCGGGATCGGCGCGCAGCCCCTCCACCAGCAGGGAGACATCACCCAGCGTGGCGTCGGTGTCGAAAGGGAGGGTGCCCGTCGGACTGACGCGCAGTTGGTAGCCGCGGCTCAACAGGAGGCGCTCAAACGAGCGCTCGATTCCCCCGCTCAGCATCATCATGTCGAGCAGCAGGGCTGCCGAGACGCCTACGCCAAGCAGCGCGAGGAAGGTGCGACCCCTGTGCCGCAGCAGATCACGCCATGCCCAGCTCCACGTCATCCGGCGCGCCCCCAGAGTGTCAGGGGGGATTGCCGCACGAGGCGCCACGCTGCAATCGCGCCGGTCGCCACGCCGAGGACGACTGATAGCCCGACGGCCCAGAGCACCGTGTCAGCGGTAAGCAAGGAGAAGAGCAGCGTGGTGTCGAAGAGGCGACGGTAGTGCCAATTGACCGCGGCGCTCGCACCCGCTGCCAGCACGGCGCCGACGACCGACCCCACGCCCGCGATGACCGTCGCCTCGAGAATGAGTGCGGCCGCCACCGTCCTCCGAGATATCCCGGTGAAGCGCAGCATCGCGACATCGAGTCGGCGTGCCTCGATCTTGAGCAGCATCAGGCAGAGCAGGAAAATCGCCGAGGCGAGAATCGAGATGACAGCGATCGCACGATGAAAGCGTGAGACCACGAGAAAGGTGGTGGAAGACTCCGCCGCCACCTCCGCGGTTGGCAGGAGGTCATACCCGAACGCGGTGCGTTGTAGCTGCTCGGCCGCGACAGCCGGATCGACGCCGGGGACCACCGCGAGCCCGATCCTGTCCACCCGGTCGGGCGTCCCGAGCAGCTCGGCCAGTTCAGGGAGGTGCAGTCGGACCCGATAGTCCTGTCGCATGATCGTGGCGGGGTCCGCCAGGGGTTCATAGATCGCCCCGACGCGCGCCGTGCGGGACGCCCCATCGGTCTCAGTGCCGAGCGCGACCGTGTCGCCGACTTCCAGGTCGAGCAGCAACGCCAGACGACGCTCGATCGCGATGTCGAGCGGGGCCTGCGCGGCGATGGGCGCCGCGAGCATGGCGAGAAGGAGCGGGAGCAGGCAACGCATCACGGGCGGAAGGTACCCGGATGTCGCGGTCGGGTTCAGATCACCGAGCGGCGTTCCACTGGAAGCCCACGATCACCCGCCGGCCCTGGGTGGGGCCCCAGACGAAGTTGGTATCGAAGTCCGGTCCGAAGGGGTCTTCCGGCGCCACCAGCGGATCACGCTGGCGGGTGTCGAAGAGGTTCTTCACCCCGAGGATCAGGAAGGCCTCACCGACCATTCGCCGTGTCACCTGGACGTTCTGCTCGGTGAACCATGGTGAGCGCGCCGCCCGGCCTGGGTGCCGCGGCAGTGCCATTGGTCCGACCACCCGACCGGTCCAGTCAGCGATCATGTCGTCTCCATCGATGGCCCACGTCAGCGTGAAGTCGCCCTTGAAGACCGCAGCAAACGGGATATCGGTGGTCTGGCCCCCATCGGTGCGTGTGACACGCTGCCACGTTGCACTCGCCCGGCCCGCCACGGGGGAGGTCGCGGGGTCCACCGACAGCGCCGCGGTGACACCGCGCGTCCACGCCGTGCCATCGAGGTTGCGATAGATGATCTGCGCCGGATCGGTGTCGTAGTCCGGTTGGATACGGTTGCTGAAACGGGTGGCGAACACATCGAGCTCCGCCACGAACGGTACCGCACCGACACCCGAGGCGTGGCGGACGGAGGCGGTCGCCGTCACACTCCGTTCCGGCTCGAGCGCCTCCGCGACGACCACCTGCCGCGACCCGCTCAGTGCCGCGTGATCTTCGGTGAAGAGGTTCACGACCCGGAAGCCGGTCGCGACGTTGAGCCGCGCGGTCGTGCGGTCGCTGGCATCCCACTTGAGCGCCACCCGTGGAGACGGCACCAGACCATGCGAGGCGTGATGTTCGAGACGTCCCCCCCCCAGCACCGTGAGGCGTGGATGCGGCGCCGCCTCGAGCTCGGCGAACACCCCGGGGACGACCCGCCGGTCAGCGGTCGTGGTCGCCGGGGTGTCGTCGTCGTACCGCAGGTACTTCGCCGAGAGACCGGCGAGCGGGCGGATCACGCCGTTCCCTCGTGGCAGCCAGGTGGCCTGCGCGAAGGCGACGTCCTGGGCGGCGACGAACCGTGAGGTGCCGTACCAGGAGTCCTGCCGATGACGATTGAGGGCGATGTCCAACCGCGCGGCGCCATCGAGCCAGCCGGGCGTGATCCCCGCGATCACCTCCTGGCGAT
>JAABRY010000246.1 GCA_011390645.1 Gemmatimonadota bacterium | reverse complement strand
CCATCTTCCCCGAAGAACCAGCCTTCGTCCGAGATCTGCTGCTCGTGCTGCGAGAGGTTGATCTCGGCGCCCATCGTGATGGGAGCCCAGGGCCCACCGATACAGCACTCTGCCACGGCCACCGCCAGCCCACCGTCGGAACAATCGTGGGCCGATGTGAGGTGACCTGCCGCTGCCGCCGCAATCAGCACTTCCTGCAATGCCCGTTCCGCTGTCAGGTCGATCGTCGGGGGAGCACCACCAATGCAGTCGAGGACCTCAGCCCACCAGGCGCTGCCCCCGAGGTGCCCAGCCGTGCGCCCGAGCAGCAGGATGGCATCACCGGTCTGGGCGAAGTGACTCGGGACCGCCTTGGTCACATCATCAAGGAGGCCGACCATCCCTACCGTCGGCGTCGGTTCGATCGCCCCGGTCGGTGACTGGTTGTAGAGCGAGACGTTGCCGCCGGTCACCGGGGTGTTGAACGCCAGACACGCCTCGCTGATCCCGCGGCATGCTTCCGTGAACTGGAAGAAGACTTCTGGACGTTCCGGATTGCCGAAGTTCAGACAGTCGGTGATGCCGAGTGGGCGCGCGCCGGTGCATGCAATGTTGCGCGCAGCCTCTGCGACGGCGCCCTTGCCACCCTCGAATGGATCGAGCAGGACATGCCGTGCGTTGCAGTCCACGGTCATCGCAAGTGCGAAGCCCGTCCCGGCCACACGCAACACGCCGGCATCGCCTCCGGGGGTGATGCGTGAGCCGGCGCGCACCGTGCCATCAAATTGTTCGAACACCCAGCGCTTGCTCGCAATCGTCGGCGCGTCGAGCATGCGCATGAGCCCTGTGGTCAGGTCCGGCGCCTGCACGCTCGGCACCAATGCACGACGCGCCACCGCCTCTGGCGACTCGAGCGCGTCCGGGGTGTAGATCGGACAGCCCTCGACCAGCTCCTGCCCCGGGATCGACGCGACGGTGCGGCCGTCATGCACGATGCGGAAGAGACCATCGTCGGTGACCTTGCCAACCGGCACCGCGTCGAGATCCCATTTGCGACAGACGGCCTGGATCTCGGCAACGCGGTGTGGCTCGGCGACGACGAGCATGCGCTCCTGCGACTCTGACAACATGATCTCGTACGGTGTCATCCCGGGCTCGCGGGTTGGCACCGCGCTGGTGTCGAGTTCCACCCCGACACCGCCTCGCGCCGCCATCTCGGCACTGGACGACGTGAGGCCAGCCGCTCCCATGTCCTGGATGGCGACAATGTACTTGCCGGTAATCAGCTCCAGTGACGCCTCGAGCAGCAGCTTCTCGGTGAATGGGTCACCCACCTGCACCTGTGGGCGGCGCTTCTCGCTTTCGGCGGAGAGATCTTCAGAGGCGAACGAGGCCCCATGGATGCCGTCACGGCCGGTGCGCGCGCCGACGTTGAGGAGGATGTTGCCGACGCCGTGCGCGGCTGCGGTGATCAGGTCGTCCGCGCGCAGGATGCCGACGGCCATCGCGTTGACGAGTGGGTTACCGCTGTACCCGGGCGAGAAGACCACCTCACCACCGAGGGTGGGCACGCCCATGCAGTTGCCGTAGTCGCCGACACCCTTGACGATGCCACCGAAGAGCCAGCGATTGCGAGCGTCCTCAAGCGGGCCGAGGCGCAAGGAATTGAGAAGCGCCACGGGGCGCGCACCCATCGTGAAGACGTCGCGCAGGATGCCGCCCACACCCGTTGCCGCGCCTTGGTACGGCTCCACAGCGCTTGGGTGGTTGTGCGACTCGATCTTGAAGGCCACGGCCCAGCCGTCGGGCAGGCGCAACACGCCGGCATTCTCGCCCGGTCCCTGCAGCACCTGCGGTCCCTCAGTGGGGAAGCGGCGGAGCACTGGCTTGGTGTGCTTGTAGGAGCAGTGCTCCGACCAGAGCGCCGAGAAGATGCCGAGCTCGGTCAGCGTCGGGGTGCGGCCGCCAAGGAGCTTGAGGATCGCAGCGTACTCGGTGGCATTGAGCTTGTGTTCGCGGACGACCGCCTCGGTCACGGGGCGTTCGCCGGGAAACGACTCGGGAATGACAACAGCGCTCACGCAGCGACTCCGGCGCCGAGGCGCTCGATCAACGAGGTGAAGAAACGATGGCCGGCATTGCCGCCGACCATGTCGTCGGCGAGTCGCTCCGGGTGCGGCATGTAGCCCACGATGTTGCCGGCGGCATTGCAGATCCCGGCGATGTCCCGGCTGGACCCATTCGGATTGTGGGGCAGGTCGCTCCCCGCCACCGCGACGTAGCGCATCACGACCTGGCCCCCGGCCTCGAGCGCGTCGAGCGTGGCCTCATCGGCGACGAAACGACCGTCGCCATGCGCCACCGGAATCCGGACGATTTCGCCTGCGGCAAATTGGGTGGTGCACGCCGTGGTCACGTTCTCGATGCGCACATCCACTGGACGGGCCACGAAACGTCGGTGCGCGTTCGGGAGCAGCGCCCCCGGCAGCAAGTGCGCCTCGCAGAGGATCTGGAAACCGTTGCAGATGCCGATCACCACGCCCCCCTGGTCCGCGTGGTGCCTGATCGCCTCCATGATCGGCGAAAATCGGGCAATCGCCCCGGAGCGGAGGTAGTCCCCGTAGGAGAAGCCGCCAGGCAGAATGACGGCGTCGGCTCCCGCCAGACTGGTGGCGCGGTAATCGAGAAGTGCTGCGTTGCCACCGGCCCGCGTGACGGCCGCAAGGGTTTCGTCCTCGCAGTTCGAGCCCGGGAAGCGGATGACCGCCACGTCAGCCATCAGGCCTCCACCGCGATCACGAAGTCCTCGGTGACCGGATTGGCGAGGAGCCGCTCGCACATCGTGCGGGCGGTGCGCTCGGCTTCGTCTGCCGACGCCGCCTCGAGCTGCAGTTCGATCGCCTTGCCAATGCGCACATCACCCACACCGGCGAAGCCGAGCGCACCAAGGGCGTGCTCGACGGCCTGACCCTGGGGATCAAGCAGGCCTGGACGGGGAATGACACGGACGTGAACCCGGAAGGTCATGCAGCCTGCTCCTCGGAAGCGGTAGTGGATGCGTATGTTGCGTTGGGGGGGGGACCGTTCGGACGCTCCCCGAGACTCTGGATCAGTGCCCGGAGGACACCGTAGGCCGTGTAGGTGATGCCGAGCGGGAAGAGGAAGTACTCGGGCA
>JAABRY010000245.1 GCA_011390645.1 Gemmatimonadota bacterium | reverse complement strand
CGCCGGGCATCATCGTGCGGACCCCGGTGCACGAGCCGATGCAGACCGGCATCAAGGCGATCGACGCGATGATTCCGATCGGCCGCGGTCAGCGTGAGTTGATCATCGGCGACCGCGGCACCGGCAAGACGGCGATCGCGATCGACACGATCATCAACCAGAAGGGCACTGGCGTCGTCTGCGTCTACGTCGCCATCGGGCAGAAGCGCTCGACGGTCGCGACGGTCGTGGAGCAGCTCAAGGCCGCGGGCGCCATGGATTACACGGTGGTCGTGGTGGCCTCCGCGTCGGATCCCGCGCCGCTGCAGTTCATCGCCCCGTACTCCGGGTGCGCGATCGCCGAGTACTTCATGTACGAGGAGGGGAAGGCGACCCTCTGCGTGTACGACGACCTCTCCAAGCAGGCCGCCGCGTACCGCCAGATGTCGCTGATTCTCCGTCGTCCCCCGGGCCGCGAGGCGTATCCGGGCGACATCTTCTACCTCCACTCCCGCTTGCTGGAGCGTGCCGCCAAGCTGAGCCCCGATCCCGAGCTCGCGAAGAACGACCCCCGCATCAAGGTGCCGGGCGGATCGCTCACCGCGTTGCCGATCATCGAGACCCAGGCCGGCGACGTCTCGGCGTACATCCCGACCAACGTGATCTCGATCACGGACGGTCAGATCTTCCTGCAGACCGACCTCTTCTACGCCAACGTCCGTCCGGCCGTGGACGTCGGTATCTCGGTCTCGCGCGTCGGTGGCGCCGCGCAGATCAAGGCGATGAAGAAGGTCGCCGGCCCGATGCGTCTCTCGCTCGCGCAGTATCGTGAGCTCGAGGCGTTCGCGCAGTTCGGTTCCGACCTCGACGCCGCCACGCAGCGGCAGCTCGCGCGCGGCGCCCGCACGGTCGAGATCCTCAAGCAGCCGCAGTACCAGCCGGTGCCGGTCGAGGAGCAGGTGGCGGTCATCTACGCCGTGACCAACGGCTATCTCGACAAGATCGACGTGGTCTCGGTGCGGAAGTGGGAGCAGGACTTCCTCGCGTGGGTGCGGGCCTCGCGTCCGCAGGTGCTCGAGGGGATCCGCACGAAGAAGGAACTGTCGGACGACGTGGTCGCCGAGTTGAAGTCGGCGCTCGAGGCATTCGCTCCGATGTTCAGCGCCGCCTGAGATGGCCAGCAATCGCGCCCTGAAGGGGCGGATCCGCTCCGTCACCAACACCCGCAAGATCACGCGGACGATGGAGCTCGTGGCCACGTCCAAGCTGAAGAAGGCGCAGGATCGGGTCGTCGCGGCCCGTCCCTACGCCGAGGCGTTGCGGGCGGTGATCGCCGACCTCGTCACGCCGGAACTGGCGGAGCGCTTCCCGCTGTTGCGGCGGCCGCTGCCGCCGGGCAAGGGCGGGGCGTCGCGCGCGGTCGTGATCCTGATCACTTCCAATCGCGGGCTGGCCGGTGGCTTCAACGCCAACCTGATCAAGGAAACGCTCAAGCGGATCGAAGTGCTCGAGGGCGAGGGCTACACCGTCGAGCTGATCGCGATCGGCAAGAAGGGGATCGGGTTCTTCCGCTACCTCGGGCGCAGCTTCCGCTTGCAGCGCATCGATATCGGGGATCGTCCGACCGCCGATCACGCGGCCGAGGTGATGGAGCCCTTGATGGCCGACTTCGCCGACGGCACGGTGGGCGTGGTCGAGGTGGTGCAGTCGCAGTTCCGCAGCGTGCTCGACACGCCGCCGACCGCGGTGCGCATTCTCCCGGTCGAGCCGCCTGCGGCACGTGCCGAGGGCCTTCGCCCCGATTACATCCTGTCGCCCGATCCCGAGACGCTGCTCAAGCAGGTGCTGCCGCTCTACGTCCGCAACGCGATGTATCGCGCGCTGGTCGAGACGGTCGCGGCCGAGCAGGCGGCACGACGCACGGCCATGAAGAACGCCACCGACAATGCCGGTGACCTGATCGACAAGTTGAAGCGGACGTACAATCGGCAACGCCAGGCCCAGATCACGCAGGAGATTGCGGAGCTGGTTGGCGGGGCAGCGGCTTTGTAAGGGGTCTTAGGTCGCAGGTCGTAGGTCGTAGGTCGCAAGAGCAGACCTTGAACACCCAACGACACAGGACCTTCGACACCGACTTTTCGACCTACGACCTACGACCTACGACCTACGACTGGATTTCAACAATGACAGCACCATCCGCCACCAAACTCGTCACCGGCACCGTCGTCCAGGTCATCGGCCCGGTCCTCGACATCGAGTTCCCGCCCGACCAGCTGCCGGAGATCTACAACGCGCTGCTCGTCGAAGACAACAGCGGCCCGGTGCCGGTGAAGCTCACGGCGGAGGTGCAGCAGCACATCGGCCGCAACCAGGTGCGCACGGTCGCGATGAGCTCGACCGACGGCGTGTCGCGCGGGATGACCGCGACGGACACTGGTGCCGCGGTCTCGGTGCCGGTCGGTGACGCGGCGCTCGGGCGGATTCTCAACGTCCTCGGCGAGCCGATCGACGGTGGCGCCGACATTCCGGCGAGCACCGAGCGGTGGCCGATTCACCGTGCCAGCCCGGCCTTCACGGCGCTCGAGCCGCAGACCGAAGTGCTCGAGACGGGCATCAAGGTCATCGACCTGATCGCGCCGTTCGTGAAGGGCGGCAAGATCGGCCTCTTCGGTGGCGCCGGCGTCGGCAAGACGGTCGTCATTCAGGAGCTCATCAACAACGTGCAGAAGGGACACGGCGGCAAGTCGGTCTTCTGCGGCGTCGGTGAGCGCACGCGTGAGGGGAACGACCTCTACCTCGAGTTCAAGGAAGCCGGCATTCTCGGTTCCGTGGCGCTGATGTACGGTCAGATGAACGAGCCGCCGGGTGCGCGTCTGCGCGTCGGCCTCTCCGGCCTCACGATCGCCGAGTACTTCCGCGATGTCGAAGGCCAGGACGTGCTGCTGTTCGTCGACAACATCTTCCGGTTCACGCAGGCCGGCGCAGAGGTGTCGGCGCTGCTCGGCCGGATGCCGAGCGCGGCCGGCTACCAGCCGACGCTTGCCACCGAGATGGGCGACCTGCAGGAGCGCATCACCTCGACGCGGAACGGCTCGATCACCTCGGTGCAGGCCATCTACGTGCCGGCCGACGACCTCACCGACCCGGCGCCGGCGACGGCCTTCGCCCACCTCGACGCC
>JAABRY010000244.1 GCA_011390645.1 Gemmatimonadota bacterium | reverse complement strand
GCCACCTATCGTGCGCTCCTCGGCGCGCTGGATACCCACGACGTCGGCGAGCTGGCGCAGGCCGCAGCACGCACCTCGCAGCGAGTTGGCCGCGTCACCGGGATCGGGATCTCGTCTGACGTACTCTACCCGCCGAGCACCGTGCGCGCCTGGGTGCGTGGCTACCGCGCCGGAGGCGTCAACGCGCGCTACCGACAGATCGAGTCGGTGCACGGACATGATGCCTTCTTGATGGAGTGGGATCAACTGAGCAATGTGCTGAGAGGATAGGGGCTCGCGGAGAGCGCCTCACCGCCCCGTTCACCGTTCACCGTTCACCGTTCACGGTTTACCGTTCGCCGTTTACCGAAGGAATGACTCCAATGCCTGCTGCTCTCCCACGTGGCGCAGGCGTTGGAGGGCCTTCTCCTTGATCTGCCGGACCCGCTCGCGGGTGATCCCGAGCATCGCGCCGATTTCCTCGAGCGTCATCGGCTCGGGGCTTTCCATCCCGAAGTAGAGCCGAAGGATTCGGGCCTCACGATCGCGCAGTTCCTTGAAGCAGGTCGCGAGACTCTCGCTGAGGGCGTGATCCATCGTGTCGGCGTCGGCGCCGCGCCCGTTCGTGTCGGAGAGATAGTCGAGGAGGCGATGGTGCTCGCCGGCAAGCACCGGCGCATCGAGCGACACGTGGCCCTGGGAGATCGCCAGCGTCCGCTCCACATCGCGGACATCCAGGTCCATCCCCTCCGCAATCTCGTGCGCAGTCGGGGCGCGTCCCAACTCCTGCTGCAGCGCGGAGGTCCGGCGGCCGATCCGGTGCAGCTCACCCGCGCGGTTGAGCGGGACGCGCACGATGCGGGACTGGTCAGCGAGGGCCTGCAGGATGGACTGGCGAATCCACCAGACCGCGTAGGAGATGAACTTGATCCCCTTCCCGCCATCGAACTTGTGGGCCGCGCGGATCAGGCCGAGGTTGCCCTCGTTGATCAGGTCAGCGAGGGAGACACCCTGATTCTGGTACTTCTTGGCGACGGAGACGACGAAGCGGAGATTGCTGCGGATCAGGGTATCGAGCGCGTCCTCGTCACCGGCGTGAATGCGCTCGGCGAGCTGGACCTCGTCGGCCTGGGTGATCAGCGGATACTTGCTGATCTCCTGCAGATACACGTCGAGCGACCCCTCATCGGCGCCGCCACCACGTGCCCCACTGCTGCCATTGCCGACCCGCAAGGCTCGCATCGCACAACCCCTCGTGCGCCGCGCGAACGCGGAGTGTACCTGAGAATTTCTGGGAAGTGATTGGAGGATATGCACCCCTTGGGCGAGAGGCAAGGGGACAACCGCACGCACCGCCGTGCAACTTTCGGAGATACGCGCATCTCCCGGCCGAACCCCAGACCGTGAGGCTCCAATGCGTGCCCTGTTCTCTGCTGTTGTGCTGTGCGCCTGCCCACTTCCCGCGAGCGCGCAAGGCTGGATCGACATCGACCGTCCACTTGGACCGGTGCGCGCGTCGCCCGCAGTGATGCGCGTCGACTCCGACGTTCGTGTGACGGTGGATGGTCGCGTCGCGCGGGTCGAAGTGACCGAACGATTTCGCAACACCGGTCGTGGCATCGCCGAGGGGACGTATCACTACCCCTTGCCGGGCGAAGCCGTCTTCAGCGGATTCTCCCTCTTTCAGGGCGAGCAGGAACTGCGCGGCGAGATGATGTCTGCCGAGCAGGCACGCGCGATCTACGAGGGCATCGTCCGACAGCTCAAGGATCCGGCACTGCTCACGCTGGTCGGGCACGGCTTGGTGCGAGCGGAGGTCTTCCCGATCCAGCCCGGCGAAACCCGCACCGTGATCCTCCGCTACACCCAACTCCTGCCGCGACGCGAGGATGCGCTCCGCCTGCGCTACGTCGCGGGTGCCCGAGGCGACGCCCCGGTCACCCTGCGCGTCGAGGTGCCCGACCACGAGCAGTTCGCCACCGTCTACTCACCGACCCATCCCATATCCGAACGTCGCGAGGGCGGCCGTCTCCGGATCGACGTGGCAGCACCCATTCGTGGTGATGTCGAGTTGGTGCTCCCTTTCCAGCGTGGCCTGGTCGGGGGGACGGTGCTGACCCACGCCCAACCGGGCGAGGACGGCTTCGCCCTGCTCTTCCTCGCACCTCCACCGGGCGATGCACGCGTGGCCGTGGGTCGCGACATGACCTTCGTCGTGGACGTCTCCGGTTCGATGAGCGGACAGAAGATGACGCAGGCGCGCACCGCGCTCCGTCAGGCACTCGACGGACTGCGGCCGGCCGACCGCTTCCGCCTGATTGCCTTCAGCAGCGGCATCCGTCAGTTCAGCGATGGTTGGAGCGCCGTCACGCCGGCGACCCGCGCGGAAGACGCGCGCTATATCGATGCGCTGGAGGCCAATGGCGGCACCAACCTGGCCGGAGCGGTGACCACCGCACTGGCTGCGGAAACCCCCACCAGCAGGCTCTCGCTGATCATCCTGCTCACCGATGGCCTTCCATCCGTGGGGGAACAGGCGCCCGACAAGATCGCCGCCGACGCGGCGGGGCAGATCGGCCGGAGCAGAATCTTCACGTTCGGCCTCGGCCACGACGTCAACACCTACCTGCTGGATCGTCTCGCCGTCGAAGGGCGGGGGAGCGCGACCTACGTGGCCCCGGGTGCCGACGTGGGGGATGCCGTCGGTGGTGTGCTCACCACGCTGTCGCGCCCGGCACTCGTGGATCTGCGGATTGTCAGCAGCCCGGTCCGCTTCCTGGATGCAACCCCCGCCGTGCTGCCCGACCTCTTCTTCGGAGAGGAACTCGTCGTGCTGACGCGCTTTCGAGGGACCGGCACCGGACCGGTCGTGATCGAGGGCACCCGCGACGGTCGCCGGGAGCGGTTCGAGGTCCGCGGGACCTTCACCCGTCACCAACCCGAGGACGCCTACCTGCCCCAGCTCTGGGCAGCGCGCAGGATCGGCGATCTCACCCGGCAGCTTCGACTGGAAGGCAGCACCCCTGAACAGATCGCAGCAATTCGCGAACTCGGCCTGCGATATGGCATTCTGACGGAATACACGTCGTACCTGGTCCAGGAGCCCGGCATGGTCGCCAACCAGCCGCTGGCGACTGTGCCGGCAACCGCGGCGCTGATTCCGCGTGACCAGACCGGCGCACACGCCTTCG
>JAABRY010000243.1 GCA_011390645.1 Gemmatimonadota bacterium | reverse complement strand
GGTTCTGTTCGGGCGCAGCGACCGACTGCTGCCGGAGTTCCCGCAATGCCGGTTGCGGTTGGCGCGCTTCAGGGGCGTCGACCGCTCCGAGTTCGTCGACGGCCGCGAGTTCCATGGGAACGCTTTCGATCTCCTCGATCGCGCCCAGAGTTTCTTGCTCGATCACCTTCCGGTCGCTGGTCGCGTGGTGCCGGGTTCGTTCGAACGACGCGACGAGCCGTCGCTGCCCCCCGAAGCGCTCCGAGAGGCGCTTGCCAACGCGTTCTGCCACCGCGATTACTCGATCGGCGGTGGCTCGGTTGCGGTCGCCATGTACGACGACCGGGTCGAGGTGACCTCCAGCGGTGGACTCCACTTCGCTTTGACCGTCGACGACCTCTTCCGTCCGCACGAGTCGTTGCCTTGGAACCCACTGATCGCGCGGGTGTTCTACCTGCGGGGCGTCGTGGAGCAATGGGGACGAGCGGATGGTGGAACTCATGGCGGCCGCAGGACTCGCTCGGCCGGAGATCGAATCGGCGGGTGGTGCCGTCACGGTTCGGTTCCGTCCGGTGGTGTACGTCGCTCCGACTCGGGTGCGGCAGGATTTGGGTGCGGTCCAGCGGTCGATCCTCGCGGTCCTTGCCGCTGGAGGCTCGTTGGCGCCAGGGAGGGTTCACGCACAGTTGGCAGCGGAAAGCGTCGTCGGCGATGACCGGATCGGGTTGCGTCAGGTCCGGGAGGCCCTCGTGGAACTTCGTACGTTCGGTCTCGTGGCGCACGAAGGGCACGGCCGTGGTTCCCGGTGGTTCCTCGTGCCGCAAGATGGGCGCTAGTTGTCGTTCGAATAGAAGTCCCAATCTCGTCTATTTCCCGGTTCATTTCGGCTTGATGGCACGGATCTCGCGTCTGGTAGGCCTCTTATCCTATTCCGTCCTATTCCGTCTTATTCGCGATGTTGGCGGTGCGTCGCGCGGGGGTGCCCGTTGGTCGACACCGATGGCTACCTCCACGTGTTGCCGGCGAGCCTTCGGCTCCGGTTGCGTCTCGAGTCTGAGACACAAAGCGGTTTGCGTCTCACGAGTCGTCGGTTGGTGAGACGCAACGGCCGACGGTGGGAGTGCTCGACACCGTAACGAGTGTACTTGACCATCAGCGTAAAGATGGCTACTCTCGCGATAAGGAGGTGCGCCATGACCAGCGACGACCTCGCCGCGAACCTGAAGCGGGTTCGCGGAGCCAAAGGTGTCTCGCAGGACCGACTGGCCGGGTTGGCCGGACTGTCACGCAGCGCGTACCGGAACATCGAGGGCGGCAAGGTCGAGCCGCGGGTGCGGAGCCTCGAGGCCATCGCTCGCGGTCTCGGGGTCCCCGTCCGCGAGTTGCTCCAGCCTGCGCGCGAGCTGCGCCACGTCCGCTTCCGCTCGAGCAAGAAGCTGCGGACGCGTCAGCAGATCCTGTCCGACGTCGGGCGGTGGCTCGACGACTACAGCGCGCTCGAAGAGCTCATCGGTGCGCGACGCCCGTTCCGCCTCCAGGGTGTCTCCACTGAGGCCGCCGCTGGGCAGGACCGTGGAGCGGTCGCCGCCCGGATGGCGCGTGCAGCCATGGGTCTGAGCGCGGACGAGCCGATCCGCGACATCTGCGGACTCCTCGATTCGGCGGGCGTGAAGGTGTTCCCGAAGCCGGTGGCCTCGGACGGGTTCTTCGGGCTCTCGGTCGGCCCTGTGGACGGCGGACCGGCGGTGGTCGTCAACACCTGGGAGCGCATCTCCGTGGAGCGGTGGATCTTCAGCGCCGCCCACGAGCTCGGGCACTTGCTCCTTCATCTCGACGACTACGAGCACGAGCGCGACGAGGAAAACGCGGTGCACGAGCGCGAGGCGGACGCATTCGCGGCCGAGTTCCTCATGCCGGACGGCGTCTTCCAGCGCGAGTGGGAGGAGACCTATGGCTTGTCTCTGGTGGACCGCGTCATCAAGGTCAAGCGCATCTTCCGCGTCAGTTACCGCACGGTCCTCCATCGCTTGGCGCCTACGTACGAGGGTTGGGGGAACATCTGGGCGCGCTTCTACGCCGAGTACAAACGCGCCACGGGCCGGTCGCTCACGCGGAGCGATGAACCTTCGGCGCTGGCGGCCGCGGCGTTCGATTCCGGTGCGCCAGAAGCCCTCCGGGGTCACGAGCCGGACCACCTGTCTGCGGGAGATTTCCGTGAGGACCGATTGTCCGGCCTGGTCCGCCGAGCGATCGAGGCCGAAGCGATCAGCCTCGGGCGAGGCGCCGAGATCCTCGGACTCTCGCTCATGGACATGCGCGCGCGGTCGGCGTCTTGGGTCCGGTGATCCGTGGCTCAGCGCGGCTTCCTGGTCATCGATGCGAACGTGCTGGTCGACTACCAAGCGGCCGATCTAGCGATCCTCGAGCTGGTCAATCGCCACGTCGGTACCGTCCACATCCTCACCACGATGCTCGAGGAGGTCGAGGGCCTCGACGAATCCGATTGCGAGCGACTCGGGTTTCGCGTCGTCGAGCCCACGTTCGTGCAGGTAGTGGAGGCCGCGTCCCAAACCGGCCGGCTCTCGTTTCAGGACCGCACCTGCCTGGTGGTGTGCCGCGACCGCGGCTGGACGTGCGTGAGCAACGACCGAGCGCTGCGGAGGGCGTGCGAGGCGGACGGCATCGGCGTGATCTGGGGGCTCGAGCTCATGCTGGAGCTCGTTCGGCACGGTGATCTGCTCGCCAACGATGCTTCCGAAGCGGCCGAGCGGATCCACTTGGCGAACCCTGTTTACGTGAACTCGGCGATCTTGGCGGCGTTTCGGGCAAAGTTGGCGGGCTTGGCTTGACAGGTCGCATGTTCAGCGCACTTCGTGTGTTCAGGATTCGTGAACATGGTGGCTTTCGTGAACACGACGCCTTACGCGGGTCGATCTGCGACCATCACCCGTCGCGCTGCTGCTCCAGGTACCAGTCGACCGTCCTGGCCACCCCATCCTCGAGCGACGTGGTCGCTCTCCACCCCAGCCCCCTCAGCTTGGTCACGTCCATCAGCTTCCTCGGCGTCCCGTCCGGCTTGCTCGCGTCGAACTCGAGCTCGCCCTCGTACCCCACCGTCCGGCACACCAGCTCCGCCAGCTCCCTGATGGTGACGTCCTCGCCGGTGCCCACGTTGATGGGCCCAGGCTCGTCGA
>JAABRY010000026.1 GCA_011390645.1 Gemmatimonadota bacterium | reverse complement strand
CAGCACGAACGGTCGGTCCCTGAAGCGGCGACGCAGCGCACCGGCCATGCGCGGGTCACGCTCGATCGCG
This sequence comes from Gemmatimonadota bacterium, assembly GCA_011390645.1. Classification (GTDB taxonomy): domain Bacteria; phylum Gemmatimonadota; class Gemmatimonadetes; order Gemmatimonadales; family GWC2-71-9; genus Palsa-1233. The sequence goes on along the minus strand of JAABRY010000026.1, from coordinate 34,814 downwards.
ACCACGGTGCACCCGAGATCTAGCAGCGCCTCGGTGAGCGCCCCCGGTCCGGGACCGATCTCGAGCACGACCTCGCCCGGGGTTGCGGTCGTGGCCGCGGCGATGCGCGCCAGCAACCGTGGGTCGCTGAGGAAGTGCTGGCCGAGTCCCTTGTGGGCCTTCACCGCCTACATCCGGAAGATCAGGAGCGTGGTGTCGTCGTGCGGCACCGCGCCGAAGGCGGCGATATCCGCGAGGACGAACGCCAGGAGTGCCTCCGGATCGAGTTCGCGACCCGCCTCGAGGCATGCGACGAGGCGTGCCTCGCCGTAGCGTTCCCCCCCCCGGCCGACCTGATCCGTCAGACCATCGGTGAAGAGCACCAGCAGGTCCTGACTGAACCGCCACGGCACCACGACGCGCTCGAAGGCTCCATCCGGCGCGAGTCCGAGCGGCGGGGCGGTCGGCGCGAGGCGCTCTGCGGGCCCGAAGCGTGGAATACGGTAGGCGTAGGGATGGCCCGCGTTCGAATAGACCAGGTGACCAGCGCGCGGATCGAAGACCGCGTAGCAGAGCGTGAGGTACATCTCGGTGTTGGCGAGTTCGTCGGCGAGCGAATCGCGCATGAGCGCCAGGGTCGCATCGGGTGGCGTGTCCGCGTTGGCGTAGATGCCCGCCGCGGCCATCACCTGTGCCGCGATCAACGCGGCCGCAAATCCATGCGAGGACACGTCGCCCAACATGACCCCGACGCGCTCCCGGCCGAGGCGCGAGAAGGTGTAGAAGTCGCCGCCGAGGGATTCGGCCGGAATGCTGCGGACAGCGACCTCGGCCTCGCCATGGAGCACCGCCGCGGTCGGCATCAGGCGCACCTGGAGGTCGTGTGCCAGTTCGAGTTCCCGCGTGAGGCGTTGCTGGTCGCGCACCCGTTCGACCAGCTGGGCATTCTCCAGCGCGGCGCCGATCTGCGTCGCCACCGCGGCGACCAGCTTTGTCTCCTCACGCGTGAACGATCCCCCCCCCGCACGATCGGCGAGCGCCAGGGTGCCGATCACCCGCGGGGCCTGCCCGCTCGCAGCGTAGGTGATCGGCACGGCGAGGACCTCGCCCGGCACCCATGTCGGCTGGGTCCCCGTCTCGATGCGACGCGAACGGAAGGCCCGGGCCACGACCACATCGTCGGGGGCGTCCACCGGGACCTCGAGTGGCACCGAACCGGGATCCGTCCCGAAGATCGCCACGCTGCGCAACACGCCAGCGGCCTCGTCGAGAATGCGCAGGCCCGCGCGCCGCGCGCCCACGACCGCAGTCACCTCGATCAGGATGAGGTCCGCCACCTCGTCCACGGCGCGCGCATCACCCAGCAGTTCGCCGATGGTGTAGAGGAGATCGATCTCCTCGTAGCGATCGGCGATCTCCTGCGTGAGGCCGGAAATGCCCTGCTCCGCAACCAGCAGGGCCTGCACGATCGGCAGCACGCGCGCGGCGAGGCCGTCCGGTGCCGGACAATCGGGTTCAGGCACCAATTCGAGGAAGAGGCTGGCAGCGTCGGGAATGGCAACGAAGGACGCCGCGTCCTTGCCGGGGGTCCGCGGGGCACGCGGCGCACTGCTCCCGCCCTCACCAGCGAGGAGTCGCCAGCCATCATCGGAGAGGCGCCAGATCCGGAGCGAGGCGCCGGCGAGCCGACCCAGGGGCGACAGCACGCCGCCGAGGTGGCTCAGTGGCGCGGCAGCGTCATCCAGATCGTGTTCCCCCGCGCGTTGAAGGTGACGTCCGCCGAGAGATGGCGGATCATGAAGAGTCCGCGCCCGCGAGTGGCTTCGTGGCAGTCATCGTGGGTGGGCTCCGGCACCGCGGATGGATCGAAGCCATCGCCCTCGTCGCTCACGCCGATGCGGATGCACTCAGGGCCGGATTCGACCTGCACCAGTACCCGCCGCAGGGGATCATGGAGGTTGCCGTACGCGATCGCATTGGCGACCGCTTCGGCCACCACGGTGCAGAGCCGGAATCGCGTCGTGGAGCCGAGGGTGTTCCTGGCAGCACAGCCCTGCAACACCGCCTCGACGACTTCCCCCACACGACGGATCTCGCTGGGCAGGATCAGTTCGAAGTACTCGACCTCGACGGGGTCCTCAGCAGGCGACGACATCGGGTGCATGGGGCGGGCGGCCTTAGAGGCCGACCAGCGCCTCGGCCGTCGTCTCCGAGATCGCGAAAAGGGTGTCGAGCTTGGTGAGCTCGAAGAGCGCCCGCAGGTCTTCGTTCAACCCTGCGAGGCGCAGCTCGCCGCCCGCCTCGCGCACCTTCTTGTTGATCGAGACCAGCGCGCCGAGCCCGGAGGAATCGATGTACGCGGTCGGACCGAAGTCGACGACGAACCGGCGGTCGCCCGCCTCGAGTGCGTCCTGGATCAGCGTCTTGAGATCCTGGCGGTTGGCGACGATCAACTGCCCTTCGACCGTCACGATGGTCGCGCCGCTGGGGTCCTTCGCCGACTGGAATGGCATCAGTTCGTTGCTCCGGTGGGAGACTGGCGCAGTGTGCGATCCGCCTGGAGGGAGACCAGCGCGGCAACATCAACAATATCGTCAGGAGCGGCTCCACGCGACAGGTCCGCCATCGGACGAGCCAATCCCTGCAGCAGCGGCCCCGCGGCACTCGCGCCGGCCAGACGCTCGACCAGCTTGTAGGCAATGTTGCCGGCGTCGAGCGACGGGAAGACCAGAATGTTCGCCCGGCCGGCCACGAGGGAGGCCGGACACTTGCGCGCCGCCACCTCGGGCACCAGCGCCGCGTCGAGCTGCAACTCGCCGTCGGCCACGACATCGGGCGCACGTTCGCGGAAGAGCGCGACGGCCTCGCGAACGACGTCGACGGCGGGGCCACTCGCACTGCCGTGCGTGCTGTAGGAGAGGAACGCCACGATGGGGACATCACCGACAAGTTGCGGCCGATCGCGAGCCGCTGCGAGGGCCGCTGCGGCAAGTTGTGTGGGCGTGGGCTGGGGCACCACCGCGATGTCGGTGAAGGTCAGCACGCGACCGTCCGACAGTCCGTGGTACATCGCGGCCGTGATAGCAGCGATGCCCTCGCGCCGCCCGATCGCCCACAGCGCGGCGCGGACGACGTCGGCGCTCGGGAGCGTCGCCCCCGCCACACAGCCGTCCGCCTCACCCAGTGCCACGAGCGAAGCGGCGAAGCGCAGCGGGTCGGTGGCCAGATCCAGGGCGTGAATCCCGTCACGCACATCCTGCGGTCGACGTTCACGCAGATGATCGGCGACCGCCGCGAGGCGATGATCATCCACTGGCTGGATGCCGTGCGTGCCTCCAATGAGCATCACCTCCGCGATCCCGAGCCGCTCAAGCTCGGCGGCGGCCTCGACAATACGCGGCTCCCCCCCCTCGGGGAGTACCAGGCGCGCGCGACGACCCGCGGCACGGGCACGCAGGGTCTCCCGCATCGTCACGTGCGGAACCTGGCCGACAGCGCCTCCTGCACCATCGGGTGGACCAGCCCCTCGAGGTTGCCGCCGAACCGTGCGGCTTCGCGGACCAGGGAAGAGGAGAGGTAGGTGAGGTCCACGGCGGGCACGAGAAAGACGGTCTCAAGGTCGCGATTCAAGCGGCGATTCATCAGCGCCATCTGGAACTCGTACTCGAAGTCACTGACGGCGCGCAGGCCGCGGACAACGATATGCGCTTCACGTTCGCGCGCGAAATCGGCAAGCAGTCCGCTGAAGGAGGCGAACTCGATCCGTGGATCATCCCCGAGTGCCGTCGACAGAAACGCTAGCCGTTCCTCAACGCTGAAGAGCGGTTGCTTGTTGGGATTGATCGCGATGGCCACGATGAGCCGATCCACCATCCCGACGGCGCGGCGAGCGAGGTCCTCATGCCCACGGGTCGGCGGATCGAACGAACCGGGGTAGATCGCGATGCGGGTCACGGGTGCTCCCGGTGGTAGAAGGTCACGGCAATATCGCCCCAGCGACGCGTTGCCCCCCCGTCGAGCATGACCCGGGGATCGTGTTCCACAGCAAAGGTGTCCGCAAACGGGGTCGCCCGCCATGCCGTGGCAAGCTCAGCGGCCAGGGTCGACGCGAAGGGCGGGTCAGCGACCGCCACGTCGAAGGCTCCGGCGTCGAGGCCCCCGATGTATCGAAGCGCCTCGGCACGCACGACTGAAGTTTCGGCGGTGGCACCGAGTTGGGCAATGTTGTGGCGAATCACCGTGAGGGAAGCAGGATGGCGCTCGACGAAGGTGGCGTGCGCAGCCCCCCGCGAGAGCGCCTCGAGCCCGAGCGCGCCCGTGCCTGCGCACAGATCAAGCACGCGTGCCCCAGGCAGGGCCGGCGCGAGGATCGCCATCCACGCCTCGCGCACCCGCTCCGCCGTGGGGCGCACATCGCGGCCCGACGGCACGGCCAGGCGGCGCCCCCCCCATCGACCGGCGACAATCCGCGTCACGTGGCGGCGGGCCCCAATGTCACCACCCTGGCCTGCAGGGAGGTGCGCCCCTGGTACTCGTTGCGCTCCAACTTGAAGGCCACGTCCACCGGGTCGGCCAGGAAGGTGGCAGCGCGATCGGCCCAGTTGAAGGCGATCGCATCGAGCATCCTTCCGGCATCCGCGAGGGTCGCCTTCAGATGCCCGTTGCCGACCGTGCGGGGCGTCGCGAGCCGGACACCTCGCACACCGAAGACGGGCGCCGGATTTCCCATGCCACACGGCTCCAGGTGGCGCACCAGCCGCTCGAGCGCATCGTCCACCGCCCCGAGTGGCAGCTCGAGGTCCACCCGTTGCTCTGGACCGATCTCGTCGACGCTGAGAGCCCTCGAGGCCACGTCCGTGAAGCGTTCGCGAAATGCCTCGACGCGGTCGCGGTGGATGGTCAGGCCCGCGGCCATGCGGTGTCCACCAAAACGCTCAAGCAGATCCCCGCACTGCGTCAACGCGGCATGGAGATCGAACGCGGAGATACTGCGGCCGCTGCCCTTCCCCCATTCGCCGTCGAGCCCGATCAGGAACGCGGGGCGCCCGTAGCGCTCCACGACGCGTGAGGCGACGATACCAACGACACCCGGATGCCAGCCGTCACCCGCGAGCACAATGGCGCGGTGGGCCGTCGGGTCGGCGTATTCGACCTCGATGCGTCGCAGCGCATCCGCGAGAATCGCCTGATCCATTCCCTGGCGCACGCGGTTGTGCTCTTCGAGGGCAGTGGCAATCGTCGCCGCTTCAGCGGGATCATCGGTGAGCAACAACTGGACGCCCACCTTCGCATCGGCAATGCGGCCGACTGCATTCAGCCGCGGTGCGAGTGTGAAGCCCACCTGCCCGGCCCGGATCTCCTTCCCCTCCAGCCCCGCCGCGCGAATGAGGGCCGGCCAGCACGGCCATCGCGACGTCGCGAGGAGCCGCAGTCCCTGCTTGACCAGCACCCGATTCTCACCGACCAGCGGCACCACATCGGCCACCGTCGCCACCGCGACGTAGTCCAGCAAGTGGAGCGGCGCGGTGGCGGGCAGCCCCAGCGGGCCCGCGAGCGCCTGTGCGAGCTTGAAGGCGACACCGGTACCGCAGAGGGCCTCGAGCCCGGAGGTGTCATCGGCGCGCTGCGGATCCACCACCGCATCGGCCTCGGGCAGTCCCTCCGCTCCGGGCAGGTGGTGGTCCGTGATCACGACGCGCCGCCCGTCGGCACGCGCCTGCCGCACCGCCTCCACCGCCGTGATGCCGCAGTCGCAGGTGAGAATCAGGGCGGCCCCGACGCGCTCGGCGGCGCGGAGGCCGGCATCCCCGAAGTCGTAGCCGTCCTCGACCCGGTGCGGCACGAACGGATGCACGGTGGCGCCGGCGAGGCGGAGAAACCGGGTGAGCAGCGCCGTCGCGCACTGCCCATCCACGTCGTAGTCGCCATGCACCAGAATCGGTTCGCCCCGGCGGATCGTGGCGACGATCACGTCGACGGCATCGGCCATCCCCGCGAGCGTCAACGGATCTGCGAGCGAGTCCAGCTCCGGGCGGAGGAAGGCGCGGACATGGGGGGGGGAGATGAGGCCACGCTGCACGAGCAGCGCGGCGAGCGGCTCGGGTGCGCCCAGCGCCGCGGCCAGCGTGCGGACGGCCGCGGGATCGGGCACGGGCCCGAGGCGCCAGCGCGGGGTTCCGCTCAGGCCGGCGTCTCCACGAGGTACAGAATCGCGCCACACATTTCGCAGCCGTCCAGCAGCATGCCCTCACCCCGGAGCACGCCCACACGCGAGGTCGGGATCGCGGTATGGCACGCGGTGCACGTGGTGCCTGACGCAGGGTAGAGGACCGTCTTGCCCTTGGGACCCCGGAGGCGTTCGTAGCGCTGACGAATGGCGCGTGGCAAGAGCTCGGCGGCCGCATCACGCGCGTCCAGGGCCGCGTCGTGCGCTGCCTGGGCGCCGGCAGTGCGCGCGGCGAGGTCGGCTCGGGCTTCGACCTGTTCGGCCTCGATCGCCGCGAGTCCCTGCTCGGCCGCGGCCACGGCGGCCTCGCGGGTCGTGGTCTCCTCGGCAAGCCGAAGCCAATCACCCTCTTCCTGCGCGAGAATGCTGCGACCCAACTCGACGTCGGCCATCAACTGCGCCGCGACCCGCGGGCTCCGCTCCTGCTCCAGGCGTGCCCGCCGCTTCTCCTGATTGGCACGCTGGGCCTCGACCTTCGCCTCGCGCTCCGTGCGACGGGCGAGGGCATCAGCCGCGAGGCGCGTCGCCTGGGTGACTTGGGTCCGCGCCGATGCCACTGCCGCGTCGAGCCCGGCGGCCTCGGCCTCCAGGTCGGCGAGGGCCAGGGCCGCCTCAGCCAGGGTGCGATCCTTGGCCTGCAGGTCGATCAAGTTGGGCAAGTCGGGGTGCATCAGGGCTCACTCCTCGAAGGGTGGTTCAGCGTGCCGGGTGACCGACCGCCGCATGGTGGCAAGATACAACTGAAAGCGATGCTGGCCCTCTTTGCTGAGCGCCTGCCAGCGTCGACGCATCGTGATCGGGTCCCGCTCGGCCGCGATGTCGGGGAACTCGTGGATTTCCTCGAGCGTCTCGAGGGCCCCCACATACTCCCGATCGGCGTCGAATCCCTCGCTGGGCGGCCCACCCTCCAGCAGGCGCTGCCAGGCGTCGCGCGCCTGCTCGTCGAGGTCTGCCAAGGCGTCGCCGACGGGAGCGTCCTCCGCGAGCTGGAGGAGGGCGTCGTAGATCCGCCGAAACGTCGGAACCGAGAACCGATCGGGGGCGACTTCCCCGCTTGCGCGCCGCAGCCAGGCCGGATCGCGCAGGAGGAGACGCAACAGCTTGCGTTCGATCTCCGCGCCCGGGCTGCGGGGCGTGCGGTCGTCCCCCCCCCGACGATCGGGGGGGGGATCGTCGCGGCGCGGGGTGGCGACCGGCGCCAGCGGGGCGGTCGGTGCCTTGCGGGCGGCCTCGGCCGTGACGACCTCGCGCGGGATGCCGAGGCGTTCGGCAACTCGCGACACGTACAGCTCGCGGGTCACCGGATCGGCGGCGGCGCGCAGTGTCGGCAGCAGGCGGTCGAGGGCCTCGCGCGCGCGGCGCACATCGGCGAACCATCCCTTCACCTCGAGCAGTTGCAGCTTCCGTTCGAGCACATCCACCGCGTCCCGGATCACCGCTTCGATGGCCGCCGCGCCACCCTGTCGCGCGAGGGTGTCGGGGTCCTCGCCGGGTGGCATCGTCGCCACACGGACGCGGACGCCGTGCGCGAGCAGGGTGTCGGCACTGCGAAAGGTGGCCTTCAAGCCCGGCGCGTCCGAATCGAAGAGGAGCACGACTTCATTGGTGTAGCGCTTGAGCAGCGTGGCTTGCTGGTCCGTGAGCGCGGTGCCGAGCGGTGCGACGACCTGTTCCACCCCGACCAACGCGAGCCGTTGTACGTCGAAGTAGCCCTCGACCACGATCGCATGCTCCGCCCGCCGAATGGCGTTGCGGGCAAGGTGCATGTGGTAGAGCTGCTCGCCCTTGTGGAAGATCGGTGTCTCGGGGGAATTGAGGTACTTCGGCTCGCCCGGACCGATGAGCCGGCCGCCGAAGCCGACCGCGCGCCCGCGCAGGTCGTGCAACGGGAAGAGCAGCCGACCGCGGAACCGCGGATACCACGTGCCATCCTCACGTCGCTGCGCGAGGCCGGCTTCGTCAAGCACCGCCTCGGCGATCCCGAGCGCGCGCATCGCGGCGAGGAAGTCCCCCCCCCGCGGGGCCCACCCCAGCCCGATCTCCGCCGCGGCATCCAGGGAGAAGTCACGATCGAGCAGGTACCGCCGTGCGGGCTCCGCATCGGCATCGTCGCGCAACCGGGCCGCAAACCACGCCTGGGCCGCGTCACATGCTTGATAGAGCGGCTCACGCGGATCGGGGCCTGCGCGCTCGGTTGCCTCCGGGATCGGGATGCCGTAGCGACGCGCGACCTCACGGACGGCGCTGGGATAGTCGAGGCCGAATCGCTCGCGATACCAGGTGAAGACATCCCCGGCCGCGTGGCAGACGAAGCAGTAGTAGAGGTTCTTCTGGGGGATCACCGCGAAGTTGCGGTTGGTGCCGCCGTGGAAGGGGCACGGTCCTCGCCAGTCGCGACCTTGGCGCTTGAGCTGTACGCTCTCCTGCACGACCTCGAGGAGGTCCGCCGTATCACGGATCCGCTCGACGATGTCATCCGGAATGCGCGCCATCAGCGGAGCACCGCGACGGTCACGCCGGTGCCGCCCTGCTGCCGCATCGCGAAGTCGATCGAGGCGACGCGATTGTCGCGCTGGAGCATCGCCCGGATCGCATCGCGCAACGCCCCGGTGCCCATCCCATGGATCACGCGCAGTTCGGGCTCCTCGGCGAGCACTGCCGCATCGAGCGCTGCCAGCACGACGGGCGTCGCCTCGTCCACGCGCATGCCACGCAGGTCGATCTCAGTGGCGGCGGTGCGCACCGGGTCATCGCCGCGCGGTACCGGGGCGGCGCGCTCGCGAGCCTGATCGCGCAAGACGACGAGCGTGGCAGCCTTGACCACCAACCGCATCGCGCCGACCACCACCACGGCCCGGCCATCGCCACGCAACTCCCCGACTTCGCCCGTGGCGCCGGTGGTCAATCGTACGCGCGCTCCGACGACCAGTCGTGCCGAAGGATCCGCGGGCCGCTGTGCCTCGGGTTCCTCCAGCTGTTCCGCTTCCGCGCGGATCCCCTCCTCGACCAGGCGGCGCGCCTCGCGCGCCGACGCCTCGTGCCCTGCGCCCTGCGCCAGCGAGAGCGCTGCCTCCACCCGCTTGCGCGCCTCGAGGAGATAGGCCTTCGCTTGCCTGGCGCGTTCCCGAGCTGCCTCCTTCTCCTCCTGGCGCAGCGTTGCCTCTCGGGCGGCCTGCGCATCCGCCGTGACCGCGGCGACCGCTTCTCGTCGTTCGATCTCGACGCGTTGCTCAGCAGCGATCGCCTCCCGGCGAGCAAGTTCCTGTTCTCGCGCCTCGACCGTGGCGAGCAGTCGGTCGAGCTCGCGCTCTGCATCGGGGACGAGCTGTTCGGCGGCCGCCAGGACGTCGGGATCCACGCCGAGGCGACGTGCGATCGCGAGGCCATACGAGCGGCCGGGAATCCCCTTGGTGAAGCGGTAGGTGGGCGACAGGGTTGCGGCATCGAAGTGCAGCGACCCGTTGACGACGCCCGGGACGCGCGTGGCGAGTCCCTTCAGCGCGCCGAGGTGCGTGGTCGCCAGGGTCAGCACCCCGCGGCGCGTGAGGGTCTCGAGCACGGCCATCGCGAGTGCCCCCCCCTCCGCGGGGTCCGTGCCCGAACCGACCTCATCGAGGATCACCAGCGTCGTGTGGTCGGCGCCCTCCAGAATGCGGCGCAACTCCGCGACGTGCGCGGAGAAGGTGGAGAGGTCTGCCTGCAGTGACTGGTGGTCACCGATGTCCACGTAGGTACGGGTCAGGATCGGCAGCGCGCTGCCTGCGCCGAGCGGCGGGACGATGCCGCACTGCGCCAGGGCCACCATCAGTCCGGTCGCTTTCAGGAGGACCGTCTTGCCGCCCGTGTTCGGTCCCGAGATCAACAGCGTCCGCTCGGGTCCCTCGAGCACCAGGTCGAACGGCACCACCGCAATGCCGCGCGCGAGCAGCAGCGGGTGGCGTGCCTCGGTCAGGCGCAGTCCCCCCCCCAGACCCGTGATCGCCGGCACCTCGGCGGCACAGTCGCGCGCCCAGCGGGCCCGGGCGAGAATCGTATCCACCTCCACCGCGACGGCATGCAGTGCATGGATCGACTCCCGGGCGGGGCGAAGCGCCTCGGTGAGGTCGCGCAGCACCTGCAGGACGGCGCGTTCCTCGGCAACCAGCGCTTCGCGGAGGGCATTGCCGAGCGGGATCGCCACCGTGGGTTCGATGAAGAGCGTCCCCGCGCTCGCCGACTCATCGTGGATGATCCCCTCGGGTCGCCCGCGTGCGTCGCGACGCACGGGGATCACGTATCGCCCTGCGCGCATCGTCACGCCACCGGAGCCCTCGAGGTCGCGCAACAGCGTCTCCAGCCGTCGCACGAGGCGCTCACGCGCCACGTGGACCTCGCGTCGTGCCGCGGCGAGTGCGGGGGAGGCCGTATCGAGGAGTTCGCCGTCGTCGCTCACCGCGCGCTCGAGTTGTCGTTCCACCCCGCGGTCGACGGGGGGGGCACGCAGCCCACTGACGCGGGGGCACGACTCGGCGAGCCGCTCGAGTTCGGTGGCGACCGTGCGCCCGGCGGTCAGCGTGACGCGCAGTGCGGCGAGTTCTGCCAACTCGAGGACCGCGCCGTCGAGACGGAGACGCCCGAGGGCGGAGCGGATATCCGGGACCGCGGGGAGATCGATCGCATCACCGCGACGCAGCACGGCGAGCAACTCGCCGACATAGGCGAGCTCGCGTTCGATCCATCCCTGTTCGGTGGAGGGGCGACGGCCCCGGAGATCGGCCGCAGCAAGTTCCCCGGCGGCATGACCGGCCACGACGTCGAGGACGGCCGGGAACTCGATCGCGTCGAGCCCGTCGTCCATCGGCGCGAGACTCATCCCTGCTGCAGCGCCTCGCGGGCGACCTGGTTGATCACCTTGCCATCCGCCTGCCCCTTGAAGCGACCCATGAGGGCGCCCATCAGGCGACCGAGATCCGTCGCGCCACCGGCGACGGCCTCGCGCGCGGCGGCGCGCAACACGTCGATGTCGATTTCAGGCGGGAGGTACGTCTGGAGGATCGCGATTTCCGAGGCCTCGCGCGCGGCGAGTTCGGGACGATCGGCCTTGGTGTATTGCTCGACGGAATCCTGTCGCTGCTTGATCTGCTTCCGCAACACGTCGACGACCTCGACATCAGACAGCGGCTGGCCCGCGTCGAGTTCCTTGTTCTTCAACGCAGCAAGGACCGTCCCCAGCAACAGGGTCCGGTCCTTGTCCGCGGCCTTGCGCGCGCCGACCTGGTCGGCACGCAGCGTGGCGGAGAGATCAGGCATGCGAGCGACCGCGGCGGGTCTTCCGCTGGGCGGCGTTCATCTTGCGCTTCTTCTTCTCGCTCGGCTTCTCGTAATGGCGGTGCTTCCGCAAATCCGAAAGAATACCAGCCTTCTCGCACTTCTTCTTGAAGCGCTTGAGTGCCCGCTCGAAGCTCTCATCCTCGTGGATGATGACTTCTGACATGTCCTGAATCACCCCTCTCGAGCCCCCGTGAAGGGGCGGTCAATGCACAGACCCCAAGGATAGCTCCGATAGGGAGTTACGGCAAGCCAACGAGGGTAGAGGGTGAGGGGTGAGGGGGAACCTTGGGCCAGTCAGCGAGATTGCCTTGCCACGACGGCTCAATTTTCCCCCTCACCCCTCACCCGGGAGGCCAGGTCATCTGCCGACCACCGAGCACGTGCAAATGCAGATGTTCCACGGTCTGCCCCCCCTCCCGACCGGTGTTGATCACGAAGCGATATCCGGCCTCGGCCAAGCCGAGCTGAGCAGCCACCTCAACCCCCAGCCGCATCACCTCGCCCAGCGTCGCTGCCGCTTCCCGTCCAGTACCCGCGTGCGCTGCAGAGGTGAGATGATCGAGCGGGATCACCAGAACGTGCGTGGGCGCTTGCGGGTTGAGGTCCCGGAAGGCGATCGCGCGATCGCTCCGGGCCACCACGGTGGCAGGGATTGCTCCCGTCGCGATGCCGCAGAAGACGCAGGCAGGATCGTGCGACATCAGGCCTCCCGGTCCGGCGGTCCCCGCCGATCCACAATGAGGGTCACAGCCGAGACCGCGGCGGTCTCGAACCGAAGGATATGAGGCGCGAGCCAGGTTCGTCGGGCCTGGAGTCCCGCCACAGCAAAGCTCAGTTCGGCGGGGGTGAACCCCCCCTCGGGACCGATCAACCAGCCACAGGCTGACGCCACAGGCGTGGTGTCGAGCGGCTGACCGGTCGGATCAGCCAGGAGCCACCGGCACCGTGTGCCATCGCCGGCAAGCTCCTCAAGGCGCGTGAACGATCGGACCACGGGCGCCCAGGGATTTCCGCTTTGTTTGCAGGCCGTCCGAGATCGAAGCCGAGCTTTGTCCAGCGCGGGCTCCCGGATGCGACTCTCGACCGACACCACCCGTTCAGTGAGCAACGGGATCACTTCCGTCACACCGAGCTCGGCACATTGCTCGGCGAGGCGCAGGAAGCGATCTCGATCAGCGGCAGCAATCGCCAGGATCAGCGGGGTGGGCGGCGGAGTCATCGTCACCGCAGCCAGTTGCACCGCGAAGCCCTTCCCTTGCCCTTCCAGCACTCCGTGCCCGATCCCGCCAGCGCCGTCAAATGCCGCAATCGATTCGCCGGGAGCAGCCCGTCGGACACGCAGGTGGTGGGACTCGTCGTCGTCCAGCGACACGGGGGCACCGACCACCAGACTCCCCGGCGCCACCATGACGCGGATCATGCCGCGCGTCGGGCCGCCACACCCCACCAGCCGGCATCACGGACCTCGTCCACGATGGTCCACCCAGCGCGCTCGAGGACCGGGCGGAAGAGCACTTCCTCCGGCTCTTCCATCCCCGCAAAAATCACGATGCCGCCGGGTGCCAGCGCACGCCCGATCGTCGGGAGCAGGAGCGTGTTCACGGTGCGCAGGATGTTGCTGCAGATCACCTCGGCCGGACCGGCGAGCACGCCGAGTTCGTCGGCATCGCCGAGCAGAAAGGTGACGCGATCCGTCACTGCGTTGCGTGCCGCGTTCGCCTCCGCGATCGGATTGGACTCGTCGTCCACCTCGATGCCGATCGCCGTTGCGGCACCGAGGCGAGCGGCGGCGATCGCCAGAATGCCCGAGCCACTTCCGAAGTCGAGGACGCGGTCACCGGGGGCGAGGTGTCGCTCCAGCAGGGCCAGCGCGGCGCGTGTCGAGCCGTGCTCCCCGCTGCCGAAGGCCGACTCGGGGTCGAGCGTCACCACGATCGCCTCGGGATCGTTGGGGGGGGCAATCCACGAGGGCGTGAGCAGCAGTCGGCCGAAGCGGTGCGGCACGATGCCGTCACGCCAGCGCACCGACCAGTCCACCGCGTCGAGCGCAACGACCTCACCCCGGCAACCGGCATGGTGCGCAGCCAGTGCGGCGACGACCCGATGGGCCTCCGCCTCGTCGGTGACGGCAGAGCGGAGTTCGCCGGTTTCCGGCTCCTCGACGGCCTGTCCGAGTGCCGCGACGAGTGAGGCCGCGACGACGTCCGCATCCTCCGGTCGGCAGCTGATGCGAACCTGCCACCATGTGGTCGTCATGCGCCGAGGACTTCCTTGATCTTCGTCCACAGCCCGCCGTCCTTGCCGGGGCCATCCGCCTCGTGCGCGGCGAGTTCCGCGAAGAGGCGCCGCTGATCGGCGTTGAGACCGCGTGGGGTCCATACCTGAACGCGCACGTTGAGGTCACCGATGCCCTTGGCATTGAGATGCGGGAGGCCCTTGCCACGCAGACGAAGCACCGTCCCGCTCTGCGTGCCCGCTGGCACCTCGAGGGGCTCGTCCCCCCACGGGGTCGGCACCTGCACGTCGAATCCCAGCGCGGCCTGCGAGAAGGCGACCGGCAACTCGACCCAGAGGTCATCGCCGTCGCGGGTGAAGCGCTCGTCTTCCTTGATCTCGAGCATCACCTGCAGGTCACCGGGCTCCCCCCCCCGGGGGCCTGTGGCGCCCTGCCCGCGCAGCGTGAGGTAGTTCTGATCCGATACGCCCGCGGGAATGTCCACGCTGACCGTGCGCTCGCCCTTGGTGCGCCCCTCACCGCGACAGACCTCGCACGGGGTGGCGATCAGCGTCCCCTCGCCCTGGCAGGTGGGACACGGACCGACCTGCACGAATTGTCCGAACATCGAGCGGGCGGCGCGCCGGACCTCCCCGCTGCCGTGGCAGGTGTGACACGGGCGAGGTTCGGTCCCCTTCGCGGCGCCGGTCCCGGTGCAGGCAGCGCACGTCGTGAGGGTCTTGACCTTGATGTTCTTCTTGGCGCCCTTCGCCACGTCCTCCAGCGTGAGCGTGACGGTGACGCGCACGTCCTGCCCGCGTCGTGGTCCCTTCCCCCCCCCACCGCCACCGAAGATCCCCTCGAAGCCGCCACCCATCCCGCCGAAGTCGCGCATGAAGATGTTGAGCGCCTCGGTCAGGTCCACGTGCTGGAACCCGCCGAAGCCCCCGCCCATCCCCCCCCCTTGCGGCGCGTTGCCGAAGCGGTCGTAGTGCGCCCGTTTGTCGGCATCCGCGAGCACGGTGTAGGCCTCGCTGATTTCCTTGAACTTCGCCTCGGCCTCCGGGGACGAGTTGCGATCCGGGTGGTATTCCATCGCGAGCTTGCGATAGGCCTTCTTGATGTCCGCCTCGGACGCATCCCGAAAGACGCCGAGGGTCTGGTAGTAATCACTCACTGCAGCAATCCTTCCACGAGCCGCCCGGTGTGTTCCACCAGGCCGATGATCTTGTCATAGGGCATCCGCGTCGGGCCGAGGACGCCGATCACGCCGGTGGCACCGGCGCGGCGATAAGTCGAAGTGACCAACGTGAAGCCCGCCAGGCCCGGGTCGCCGTGCTCGCCACCGATCGTGACGACGAGACCCTCGCGCCGCCGCGCCGCCAGGGCATCCCGCAACGCCTCGCGGCGCTCGGTGAGCGTCAGCAAGGAACGCATGCGTTCCTGACTCGCGAACTCCGGCTGGTCAGCCAGCGCGGAAGCGCTACCGAGCACCATGGCCTCGGCGGGCTCCTGCAAATCGAACAGCCCTTCCCCCTCGGCCAGGATGATGTCAAGCAGTTCCGCCGCTTCACTGGTCGTGGCGGCATCCCGCAAGCGATCCCCCACGGAGGTGCGGATTGCCCGCAACGTGAGGCCGCCCAGGCGCTCATTCAGGATCCGCCCGACCTCATCGAGCTGCGCCGGATCGACCGCACAGGGCACGCGGACAAAGATCGTGCGAACCGTCCCGCTTTGCAGGTTGAAGACGAGCAGCACGCGCTCGGCGGAGACCCCCACCAGGTCAATCCGTTCCAGCACGATCTCCTCGAGGGCTGGCGCGACCGCCACCCCGAGCTCCTGCGTGAGGATCCCGAGGACCTGCGCGGCGCGGCGCAGCAGTTCTTCGCTTGCCGCCCCAATTCCCGCCCCTGCAAGCTCCACCTCGAGTGTCTCCATGCTCTGCGGATCCGGGGGACGCTGCCGGACGATGGCATCGACGTACACGCGATACGCGCGGTCGGTGGGAATGCGACCCGCCGAGGTGTGGGGATGGTAGAGATAACCCTTCGCCTCCAGATCACTCATGGTCGAGCGAATGGAGGCGGGGGAGATGCCCAGGGCGGAACGCCGGGCCACGGTTTGACTGCCAGCCGGTTCGGCGGTGGCGATATAGGTCTCGATGACCGCCGCGAGGACCTGCCGCTCGCGGTCGGTCAACGATTCAAGTTCAGCCATGCCGGAAACTTATGAGTCTGCGACCGCTGAAACCAGCGCGTCCAGGCGAAGCCAGCCCTCGGCGGTGAGCCGCAGCTGCTCCGGGGCGGCCACGGCCCAGCCTTCGCGCAGCCAGCTGGCACGCGCGGCCTCCGGGACCCGCCATGGCGCGAGCCCCACATCGGTGCGGAGCCCGAGATACAGCTCCTCGAGGCGCCACTGGTCAGCATCGAGACGTTCCTCGCCCCCGCGCACCGATTCACCGCTCAGGGTGCGTGCGGCGTAATCCGCCCATTCCCGCACGTTCCACGACCGCACGCCCCCCAGGAAGGAATGTGCGCTCGGGCCAAGGCCGACGTACTCCGCGCCGCGCCAGTAGGCCGAATTGTGGCGAGCGCGGTGCCCAGGACGCGCGGCGTTGCTCACCTCATAGTGGTCGAACCCGGCGTTGACCAGTGTGTCATGCGCCATCAAGTACTCGGCCGCATAGTGATCGTCGGGCACCGGCTTGACCTCCCCACGGGCCGTCCAGCGCGCCAACGGGGTTTTCGGCTCGACGGTCAGGCCATAGAGCGAGACATGTGTCGGCTCCAGATCGAGCGTGAGGTCGAGGTCGCGGTACCAGTCTCGGCGCAGCGTCGTCGGCAACGCGAAGATGAGGTCGAGCGAGATGTCGATGATCCCAGCGTCTCGGAGCGCACGCACTGCCGGCGCCACCTGTTCGGGGCGATGCGTGCGATGCATCCACTCGAGTACGCCGGGATCGTGACTCTGCACGCCGAGGGAGACGCGATTGATGCCGGCACGTGCCCACCCCTCGGCGCGTTCCGGCGTCACGTCATCGGGATTTGCCTCAAGCGTGATCTCGGCATCGGGCGCGAGGCGTGCGCCGTCGGCGAATCCGTCGAGGAGCGCCCGAATCGCGTCGCTGCCGAGCCGGGACGGTGTCCCCCCCCCAAAGTAGACCGTGGTCAGGTCAGGGTCACGACGCACGGCCGGATGCTGTCGTCGCGCACGCCATTCGGTCAGGACGGCTTGCACGTACTCGACCTCGGGGGTCACGGCGCGCACGGCGATGGCGAAGTCGCAATAGGAGCAGCGACGCGCGCAGAACGGGACGTGCAGGTAGAGGTGCATCCCTTTATCCTAGCCCGCGCCGGGTCCGGGGCAAGGGGACGCGCTCAGCCCCACTGCAGCCGACGCCGGTACTGCGCTCCCGGCAACTGCTCCACCAGCCCGCCGAGTTCAAGACCGAGGAGGACACCGAGGGTCACCCCCGTTGGCAGGCCCGCGGCAAGCGTCACGGCATCGACCTGCATCGGCTCGAGGGAGAGTGCCCCGAGGACGCACGCTTCATCGGCCGAGAGCGTGCACGGCGCCGGGACGGGGCCGGGTGCCGCGCCATGGCCTGCGTGGGTTGCGCCGAGCATTTCGGCCAGGTCTTCGGGCGCCAGGATCGGGGTCGCGCCATCACGGAGCAGGCGGTTGGTGCCGCGCGAGGTGAGCGACGTGATCGGGCCCGGGACCGCAAGCACGTCCCGTCCTTGCTCCAGCGCGGTGCCGACGGTGATGAGGGTGCCGGACGCCTCGGCCGCTTCGACCACGACGAGCCATTGCGCCAGTCCACTGATGATCCGGTTCCGGCGCGGGAACGATCCACGGATCGGGCGCTCGCCCGGTGGACTTTCCGTGAGGAGCAGCCCATGCGCCAGCACCCGGTCGTACAGGCCGCGATTCTGTGCGGGATAGACGATATCCGCCCCGGCGCCGAGGACGCCGATGGTCCCCCCCCCCGCATCAAGCGCGGCCCGATGCGCGATCGCGTCCAGCCCGCGCGCCATGCCGCTGACCACGACCGCGCCGGCCCCGACCGCCTCGCGGGCGAGGGCCGCGGCCACTTCCTCGCCATAGCGCGAGTGGCCGCGACTGCCGATGATCGCCACCGCCGGGCGATCCAACCACGCAAGGTCGCCGCGTGCGTAGAGGAGCGGCGGGGGATCGGGGATCGAGCGCAGCAGTGGCGGAAACGCGGGGTCGCTCGGCACAAGGACAACCTGACCCGCGGCATCCGCCCGTGCGATCAGGGCGTGCGCGTCTGCCGCGGATGCGCCGCGGATCTCCTCGGCGAGTCTGATCGAGATCCCCTCCACTGCCCCCAGCGCTTGACGCGAGGCCGACAGGATGCCGGAAGGTGACTCGAAGATGGAGAGGAGGGCCGCGATCCGTCGCGGCCCGAGGTTGGGAAGGGAGGCCAGCGCGATCCACGCGAGGCGCTCCGCGCTGAGGTCAGGCGGAGTCGTCGGGGGGGGGAGTTTCACTCCAATCGAGGTCCCATTCGTCGTCGGCATCGTCCCCCGCCCCCTGCGGGGGCTCGGTCTCGTGGAAATCGTGCATCCGGGCTTCAGCCACGGTGCGCCACAGCAATTCGGTCAACTCTTCGAGGCCGTCACCAGCCGCGGACGAAATGGCGACCACTCCGGCGGCGTCCGCCACCTCAAGCGCTGGAAGCGGCGCATCACCCGGGAGCAAGTCGCGCTTGCTCATCACCACGATGAACGGCTTCTCCGCCAGCACCGCACTGTAGAGCGCGACTTCACGGCGGATGGCGTCGAACACGGCCTGCGGCTCCTCGGCGTCGAGCGGCACGAGGTACGCCAGCACCCGCGTCCGCTCCACATGCCGAAGGAACGTCAGCCCCAGCCCCTTCCCTTCGTGCGCCCCCTCGATGATCCCCGGAATGTCGGCCACCACGAACGTGCGGCTGCCCGAGAGTCCGACCACGCCCAGGTTCGGCTGGAGCGTGGTGAAGGGATAGTCCGCGATCTTCGGACGCGCGGCACTGATGACTGACAAGAGGGTGCTTTTTCCTGCGTTCGGTTCACCCACGAGGCCGACGTCGGCGATCAGCTTGAGCGTGAGCGTCAGACGACGGTGCTGCCCTTCCCCGCCCTCCTCCCACTCGCGGGGCGCCCGGTGCGTCGCAGTGGCAAAGCGCGCGTTGCCGCGACCGCCACGACCACCTTTGGCCACGCGCAGTTCGTCGCCGTCGGCGAGGACTTCGCCAATCCACTCCCCGGTGTCGGCATCCTCGATCACGGTCCCCGGTGGCACCGGCAACACGAGGTCGGGGGCCGTGGCCCCGGTCATCTTCTTGCCCTTGCCATGCACGCCGCGCTCGGCCCGCCACGCGCTGTGGTACCGGAAGTCGAGCAGGGTCGAGAGGTTGTTGTTGGCACGCACGAGGACGTGGCCCCCATGGCCACCATCCCCACCATCAGGGCCACCCTTCGGCTCGAACTTGAAGCGGGCCATGGACGAGGCGCCGTCCCCCCCCCGCCCTGCCCAGACTTCGACGGTCACGCGATCGACGAAACTCATGCCAGACTCTCCCAGGCATCACGAACCCCATCCCAGAGGTCCTTGACGGCTTTCCAGTGGTCGTAATCGAGAAACGGATTGACCACGCCAAGCGCGGCCTCCACCATCGCCGGGTCCGCGCCGGCGTGGAGGGCCCCACGCAAATGAGAATGCAGCTGACGCGGGGTGTCGAGCACCGCAGTCTGCGCCACGGTGCACAGTTCACGGCGCAGCAGGTCGAGGCCCGGTCGCGACAGCGTGCGACCATACCCCTCGGTGACCATCCACGCATCGAGGGCCGGATGCAGGGCGCTGACGTTGCGGCGCAGGCGCGCGTAGTTGTCGCCGTAGATCATCCCGCAGGTGACCTCGCCTCGCGCCGTCCACTCGGCATGGGCAGCGTAATCGAGATCGGTCATCGCACTCTCCGTGACCTGCGGCACGGCCTTGCGCCAGGCCGCCGCCGCGACCAGCGTCCGGGGCCATCCCACCATCAGGACCGACTGCAGCAGCAGTTCATCCACCCACACTGCAGGCACCGCGGCGCTGACCGCTTCGGCCACCTCCTCGCGGATCGCGGGTTCATCACCCTGGGCGATCGCCGCGGCGAGACCCACCAGGGCGCGGGTGGGAGCATCAAGTGCATCGTGCTGGGCTGATTCGGACATGGTCGGATCCTTGTCGGTCATGCGAACGTCACACCGCCCCGCACGGCCACTCCGCCGACGGGGATGCCTCGGGTGTTGACGATGGGTGGTGTACGCCACGACACGAGACGATCCATCGGCCAATCGCCGCTCGGATCGACCCGCGCGGTGACCGCGTCGAGAATGGCCATCAGGGCGTGCCCAGCCGACGGGAAGTGACCGTCCTCCACCTTGAGCCCGATGCCAAGACCGAGCGTGGGGAGCGCCGCGCCGTAGACACCATCTGCCCCGACCTTGGCGAGCACCCTTCCGGGCCACGCTTCCATCAGTACCGTGTCGAGGCGATCACTGCCTGCGATCATCGCTGGGTGCGCCAGCATGGCCGAACGAATCGTCGCCATCGCCGGATCATCGCTCTGTCCCAGACGCGCCCACGCGGTGGCTATACCCGTCAGCGGTAGTGCCACGGCTGCAGCCGTGCAGCCGTCCTCGCCCCATTGCAGCGCCGAAGCAGGCACCCCGCTCCAGTGTGCCACCGAGTCTGCGACCGCGTCCTGCACCGGATGCCCGAGCTTCGTATATCCCTCGAGCGGCCAGCCGTGGAGCCGGGCCAGTGCCAGCAGCGCCGCATGCTTCCCTGAGCAATTGCTCCACAGCGGCGTCGGGACAACCTCCGTCCGGATCATCTCCCGCGCCACGGCGGCCGAGAGGGAGGCATGCCCTCCACACGAGAGGTCTGCCTCCGATAGTCCGACCTTCTCCAACCAACGCGCGCCCACCAGACGATGGGCGGGCTCGGCGTTGTGGGAACCACATGCGAGCGCCAGCATCTCCGGATCAAGTCCGAATCGCTCCACGCCCCCGTCCCGCACCAGCGGCCAGAGCTGAAACGGCTTCGCTGCCGAGCGAATGTAGGTCACGAGCTCGGCGGACCCGGAGGCCGCGACGAGCTGACCGTCGGCATCCGTGACCACCGCAGAAATGCGGTGGACCGATTCGACGATCTTCCCTCGGGTGGCTACAATATCGAAACGCGTCATAGGGGGCCGAAGATACCTATTCGCCTTGACCGGAGCGACATCGAGTAGCTTTCGGCCATGACCGAAACCCTCCGTCCCCTCACCCGTCAGCGCCTCGCCGAGTTGCTCCAGGCGATGCGCAATGTCCACGTGGTCGTCGTCGGCGATCTCATGCTGGATCGCTACCTCCTCGGCGATGTGGAAAGAATTTCTCCCGAGGCACCGGTCCCGGTCATTTCCGTAGCGGAGGAGCGCGACACGCCCGGCGGCGCGGCGAACGTCGCAGCGAACGTGGCTGCGCTCGGAGGCAGGGCGTCATTGGTTGGGGTACGCGGAGACGATGCCGCCGGCGAGGTGTTGCTCGCCACGCTGGAGGCTCTGGGCGTAGCAACCAGCGGGGTGCTGACCGTTGCCGGGCGGCCGACCACCGCCAAGACGCGCATCATCGCCCGGGGGCAGCAGGTTGCCCGGCTGGACCACGAAGTCACCACGCCGATTCCCCCCGCGATCGGTGGAGCACTTGAGAGCGCCGCATTGGCCGTCCTTGCTGACGCCGATGTGCTGCTGCTGGAAGACTATGACAAGGGAGTTTTCAACACGGACCTGATCCACGAGCTGATTGCAGCCGCGGCCCGACGAGGAATCCCCGTCATCGTGGACCCCAAGGAGCGGCACTTCTTCGGATACGCGGGGGTCACGGTCTTCAAGCCGAACCGTCGCGAGCTCGAACTCGGCTTCGGCCATGGCTTCACGGCGGAAGATCACGACCTCATGGCAGCCAGAGTCAAATTGCAGGCAGAGCACCTCTTGCTGACAATGGGCGGCGAAGGGATGGTGCTGGTGAGCGATGGGCAACCGCTCCGGAGAACCGCCAGCATCGCGCGAGAGGTCTTCGACGTCTCAGGGGCGGGCGATACCGTCACGGCCTGGCTCGGAAGCGCCATGGCGGCCGGCGCGGACGTCGCGGAGGCGGCCTGGCTCGCAAACCTGGCGGCAGGTGTGGAAGTCGGCAAGCGCGGTACTGCCACTGTCTCCCCGCATGAAGTCATCGCCCTCTGGGAGGACGAGCTGGGCGATTGACCGCGTCGTGAACGTGCCGGGAGACGTTATCCACACGACGACTTTTCCACAACCCACAATTCCTTGAAAAGACGCAACTTGATGCAGAAAACCAAAGCGGTCGTGACCCTGAGGTCACGACCGCTTTGGTTTCCCGTTCCGAGCCAGCCCGGGAGGCTCCACTCACTGACTGACTCGGCGTCCCTACGCCACCCAGCGGGGTGGTTCGGGGCGATGGGCGATGAGGGGCTCGAACCCCCGACCTCGCGCATGTGAGGCGCGCGCTCTAACCAGCTGAGCTAATCGCCCTGATGTGGCCGACAGATGATACAACCTCCCGGCAATCCTGACAACCCAGTGGCCTCGGGGGGATTCGAACCCCCGACCGTCAGATTATGAGTCCGCTGCTCTAACCGCCTGAGCTACGAGGCCGATAACACACAAAAACAACAACTTACGGCACAGCGTTCAAGTATCACTTTTCAACACGACATCAAATCGTATACCCCCCTCCCCCTACAAATCCCCCCCCCGAAACGATCCGACGAGAGGCCGAACGGCGAATCCACATCCCCACGGTCCTACTTCGGGGCACGTACCCGTCGGTAGAGGTCGAGATAGGCCTCTGTCATTCGATCGACGGTGAACCGCTCCTGCACTCTCGCCTTCCCCGCCAATCCCATCCGAGTACGCAGGAACGGATCCTCGGCGAGCGTGCGCATCGCGACGGCGAGTCCGTGCACGTTGCGGATGCCGACTTCCAACCCGGTGACCCCCGGCACGTTCACCTCGCGCACCCCGGACGGGACATCGGTCGTGATCACGGGACGGCCGGCTGCCATGGCCTCGAGGAGCACCATCCCGAACATCTCGTCGACGGTCACCGATGGTAGCACCAGAAAGTCCGCGTCAGCCATCCGGCGTGGCAGGTCCTCGTCGGGGTACTCGCCCCAGAACTTCACCCGATCCATCACGGCGAGGGCGCGCGCCAGCGTCTCCAGGCGGTGCCGCTCGGGACCGGTGCCCACCACGTCGAGGCGAAGGTCCGGGACTTCCGCGAGGGCGCGCAGGAGGAAGTCCACCCCTTTCCACCGCTCGAGGCGCCCGATGAAGATCGCGCGGGGTGGATTCCCGGGAGGCGGGGGGGGGACGAGTTCCCAGCGGCCCTGATCAATGCCGAAGGGAATGACCTCGACCTTGTTCTCGAATCCCTTCAACTCGCGGGAGAGTGCGATGTGCGCCGAGGATGGCACCACGATCGCCTCGGCCCGCTTGAGCGCATACCAGCCGGGAATCTTGTACTTGGCCGAGGGATAGTCGGCATGCTGCGTCACGACCAGCGGCGCCAATGAGGGGCGCAGCGCGTAGGCCACGTCAGCCAGTGAGTGCGGGTGATGGAGGTGGATCACATCGGCCCGTCGCCACGCAGCAGCAATGTAGGTGGGGGCGAGTTCCTGGGTGCCCACCGGGGCGAACGACCACGCGCGCGTCACCGCTGCGCGACGCTTCTGTCCTGGTCGCGGGTCGCCGAACGCCGTGACGGCGACCACCTCCACCTCGTGACCACGTTCGACGAGGCCCTCGGCAAGGCCCTGCACCACGCGCTCCATCCCGCCGGAGCGCGGCCAGTAGTACTTCGCGAGTTGGAGGATCCGCATCCGGGAAAACTAACGCCCCCCCGTGCGGTGCGGGGGGCGTCGTGTGTATTCTGTCCCGGGTGGCTACCCCTCACGCATCCTGGCGGTCTCGATGAAGATCTGCATGGTCACCACCTTCTACCCGCCCCACACCTTCGGCGGAGATGGTATTGCCGTGCAACGCTGGTCGCACGCGTTGGCGCGACGTGGCCATGAGGTGACCGTGGTGTATGACGCGGAGGCCTACCGCACGCTCAAGGGGGGGGAACGCCCCATCGGAGTGGCAGCGCAGGGCCCAGGCCTCACCATCATCGCGCTGGAGAGCCGCTGGGGGGCTGTGGGGACGCTCCTGACCCACCAGTTGGGTCGTCCGATGGTGCACCGCCGTCGGCTGCAGGAGATCCTCGCACCCGGAAAGTTCGACGCGGTGGTTTTCCACAATCCGTCGTTGATGGGGGCGCCGGAGATTCTCGGATGGAAGACCGGGGCGGTGATGGCCTACATGGCGCACGAGCACTGGCTGGTCTGTCCGACGCACCTGCTCTATCGCGATGGCGCACCCTGCACCGAGCGCATTTGCGTGCGGTGCACCCTGCAGCACAAGCGCCCCCCCCAGTTCTGGCGATATACCGAGCTGCTTCCCCGGGCGGTCGACCAGCTCGACCTGGTGATCGCGCTTAGCCATTTCAGTCGAAAGAAGCACCACGAGCTGGGCATCACCCGGCCGATCGAGGTGCTCCCGAACTTCGTGCCGTCCCCAGCCATGGAGGAGCGCACCCTGCCGGTCGACTCGCCCCACCCGGGGCCGTACTTCCTCTTTGCAGGACGATTGGAAGAGCCGAAGGGCTTGGATGACGTGTTGCCCCTCTTCGCTGGTGCGGAGGGTCCGGCGCTGGTCATCGCCGGCGACGGGACTCATGCCTCAGTGCTTCGTTCCCTGGCGCAAGGATATCCGCGTGTCCGGTTCCTCGGCCGAGTCTCTCCCGGAGCACTCGATGCCCTCTATCACCATGCGATCGCATTGGTGATGCCGTCCAAGGGGTATGAATCGTTTCCGCTCGTGCTGCTGGAGGCCCTTGCCGCAGGGACCCCCTTCCTCGCACGGAATGTCGGCCCGGCCTCCGAAATCGTGGCAGCGACCTCTGCCGGTGTGCTCTTCGACGACCCGACTGACCTCGCACCGCTGCTTGAGCGGATGGCGAGCGACCCCGAGTTCCGAGAGGCACTCGCCGTTCGAGCCCGTCCAGCAGTCGCCGAACACTACGCAGAGGACGTGGTGGTGCCACGATTGGTCGCCTTGCTCGAGGCGGCCGTGGCCCGACGCGCAGGGCTGTGACATCTTTGTGCCGTGCGCGTCCTGATCCTTGCCCCCGAGCCGCCATCGCGCGGCATTCTCCACTCCCTCGTTGCCCTCGGGATCGCGCCGATCGTGGCGCGACCGGGGGGCGATTCCGAAACCGACGGTCTCGTGCGCTTCGAGCGGGTACAGTCGCGTGGTAATGCGTCTGACCCGGTGAACCTGCGGTGGTCGCGCAAGTCGCTGCGCACGTTGGTCCGCGACACCCGGCCCGATCTGCTGCACATCGTCGGGGACCCGTGGACTCCGACCGCGGAGGCGGGGGCATCCGCCGCCCGTGATCTGAAGATCCCATACGTCCTCGTCGGTACATCGAGCGTCGGTGGCCCCACCAGCATCACTTCGCGGTGGCAAGCCCGTCGAGTGCGCGATGGGGCGGCAGTGCTTGCTGGCACCGTGCGCTCGGCGATGGAACACCTCGCGCGTGACGCAGCGGACAGTATCCCGCGCGGCGTCGTACCGATTACCGGACTCATCATCCCCCCACCTCCTCCCGAGCGTCACGCCCCCACGATCCCGGTCTTCGGTGTGGTCGGCCGCATCGTGCCGGAGCGCGGGCTCGATCTCCTGCTGGATGCGCTCGCGGAGGTGTATGGCGAGTGGCGTCTCCGGATCGTGGGCACGGGGCCCGCACAGGAAGGGTTGGAGGCCCAGGCGCAACGCCTGGGGCTGGCCGCACGGGTGGAGTGGCTCGGTGGGTTGCCTCGACACGCGCTCACCGAATTCTGGGGCGGGATCGACGTACTCGTCTCCCCATCCCGCTCGACCCCGACGTGGGTCGAGCCCACGGGCGCGGTCGTGCTCGAGGCGATGGCGCACGGGATCCCGCCGATCGTCTCGCAATGTGGTGCCTTGCCTGATGTGGTCGGGACCGGGGGGCTGATCGTGGAGGAGGATGATCGGCCTGCGCTCGCACGGGTACTCCAGAAGCTGGTGCAGGAACCCGACCGGGTGCGCACCCTCGGGGTCGCTGCCCGCCAGCACGTCATCGAGCGCTTCGGTGATCGACCCGTGGCGGAGCAGATGGTGGGCGTGTGGGGCCGGATGCCGCGCGGCGGATGAGATGCTGAAGGCGGCGATCACCTGGATCGTCCTCTGGGTACCGATCCACCTCAAGTGGCGTCGGGATCGGGACCACCTCCCGCTGGACCCGAGACAATTCGAGCTCTACGCCAATATCCATCGGGCCTTCTGGCGCGCGCTCTTCCGCTTCCCGAATCTCGTCGCACCACAAAATCGCAACGACATGATCCAATGGCTGAAGCTCTTCGACTATCGACCCGAGAGCGTCGCCTGCTGTGACAAGATCGCCATGCGCGAGATCGTCCGGGAACGCGTGGGAGAGCGCTATCTCGTTGCGCTCTACCAGACACATGACCGCTTCGATCAGATCGACTTCGACGCCTTGCCGAACGCGTACGTCATCAAGACGAACCACAACTCCGGACCGGTCTTCCTGGTGCGTGACCCCGCGACGCTCGACCGCGCTCGCGTGGGGCGTACGATCGAGCGCAAGCTTCGGGACGTCTATGGCTGGGACAAGGGCGAATGGGCGTATGCGTTCATCGCACCGAAAGTGCTCGTCGAAGAGCATCTCGCGCCCGATGATGCGGCACCACCGGCCGACTACAAGTTCCACTGCGATGGGGGAAGGGTGCAGTTCTGCGCCTACTTCACAGACCGCCACGCCGAGCCCAAAGTGCAGCACATCGCGCGCGACGGCACGCCGATCGTCGGGGGAGAGGTCGGCCAGAGCTATGGTGGGTCCGACACCTTCGTGAAGCCAGCGGTCTGGGAGGAGATGGTCTCGGTCGCCGAGCGTCTCGCGGCGGGTTTCCAGCTCATGCGGGTGGATCTCTACTGCGTGGGGGAACGGGTCTGCGTGGGGGAGCTGACCCTCTGGCCCGGCTCAGGCTTCGCGCGCGGCACGGCCTTCAACAGCCCGGGCAACTTCGGTGCGATCGACTTCACCCGGTTCCGCCCGGTGATCCTCCCCCCCCCACCGCATCAGACCCCGTAGAACTCCTTGTACCACGCCACGAATTGCCGGACGCCCTCGGCCACCGGAGTCCCCGGATGGAAGCCGGTGTCGCGGACGAGGTCATCCACATCGGCATACGTGGCCGGCACGTCGCCCGGTTGCATCGGCGCCATGATCTTCTCGGCGGTCCGACCCAGTTCCGTCTCGAGGCAGCTGATCAGTTCCATCAACTCGGCGGGTTCGTTGTTGCCGATGTTGTAGAGGCGATACGGCGCGCTGCTTGACGCAGGGTCCGGGGTGTCGCTCTGCCACTCGGGCGACGGCGCTGCCACGCGATCCGAGGTGCGCACCACCCCTTCGGCGATGTCCGCCACATAGGTGAAGTCGCGACGCATCTTGCCGTGATTGAACACCTCGATCGGTCGGCCCTCGAGGATCGCCTTCGTGAACATGAACAACGCCATGTCCGGGCGCCCCCACGGACCGTACACCGTGAAGAAGCGCAGCCCCGTGCACGGCAGTCGGTAGAGGTGCGCATACGAGTGCGCCATCAACTCGTTGGCCTTCTTCGTGGCCGCGTACAGGGACACCGGGTGGTCCACGCCCTGGTGCGGTGAGAAGGGCATCTGCGTGTTGAGGCCGTACACTGATGACGTACTGGCGAACGTCAGGTGCTCCGCCCCGTGATGGCGTGCGCCTTCGAGCACGTGGAGGAACCCGGTGACATTGCTCTCCACATAGGCGTGCGGATGGGTCACGGAATAGCGCACCCCCGCCTGCGCCGCGAGGTGAATCACCCGGGGGAAACGCTCCGCCGCGAAGAGCGACTCCATCCCCGCCCGGTCTTCGAGGTTCATCCGCACGAAGCGGAAGTTCGGATGGCGCTGCAACCGCTCGAGCCGGGCTTCCTTGAGCGTCGGATCGTAATACGGATTGAGGTTGTCGAGGCCGATCACCTCGTCGCCGCGGGCGAGGAGCTTCTCGCTGACATGGTACCCGATGAATCCGGCCGCGCCGGTCACGAGATGCTTCACAGGACGGTCACTCCCTCGCGCCGCAACTGCTCGGCGCGCCACGGTTCCAGTCGAACGGTCACGGCGAGCATGCCGTCCTCGAGCGCCTGCCCGAGGACATCGCCAGAGCGGTGGAGCGCGCCCAGGCGCTTCCCATCGGCCGGATTGAGCAAGACGCGCACCACCGGCCGAATCGCCTCGGCCTTGCCGCGCAACGCGGCCTTGAGCGGGGCGAGACCGTCAATCCGCATGGCTGACGTGAAGATCGCATCGGGCCAGCGCGCGTGCGCCGATTCGGCAAAGCCGGTGGGATCTTCCAGGGCATCCAGCTTGTTGAAGACAATCAGGGTCGGGTGGTCAGAGAGCCCGAGGTCGTCGAGCACCTCATCGACCGTCGCCATCTGGTCCTCCCACTCGGGGTGCGAGGCATCGGTCACGTGCAGCAGGAGATCGGACTCGCCAGCCTCCTCCAGCGTCGCGCGAAACGAGGCAACCAGATGGTGAGGGAGCTTGCGAATGAAGCCGACGGTGTCACTCACCCGCACCTTGAGGTTCTCCCCGAGATCCACCTCACGAATCAGCGTGTCGAGGGTGGCGAAGAGGCGGTCCTCGACGAAGACATCGTGGTCACCGGCCAGGGCGCGCAGGATGCTCGACTTGCCCGCATTGGTATACCCCACGAGTGCCGCGGTGAGCATCGGTGAACGTCCCGCGCGGATCGTGCGACGATGCCGTTCAACATCCGCCAGCTTGTCGGCGAGCATGGCGATCTTGGTGCGGATCATCCGACGGTCGGTTTCGAGCTGGGTCTCGCCCGGACCCCGCATGCCGATGCCACCGCGCACGCGCGACAAGTGCGTCCACATGCGCGTGAGCCGCGGCAGCATGTAGCGCAGCTGGGCGAGCTCGACCTGCAGCTTCGCCTCGTGCGTCCGCGCACGCGTGGCAAAGATGTCGAGGATGATCTCGGCGCGATCCATCACGCGGGTGTTGATGCCCTGCTCGAGGCCCTGGCCCTGGGCGGGCGAGAGTTCCTCGTCAAACACCACCAAGGTGGCCTTCGTCTCGAAGACCAACTTGGCAAGCTCCTCGACCTTGCCCTCCCCGATCAGCGTGGCGGCACTGGAGGTCGCCACCTGCTGTCGCAAGGTGCCCACCACTTCAGCCCCGGCGGTATCCACCAGCCGGGCGAGTTCCTCGAGGTGCTCGTCGATCTTGGCAGCGTCGGGCGACCCCTTGCGCGGGGCGGCCACGAGGATCGCTCGTTCCTTCGGGGGGATCACGTCAATCAGGTTGCGAATGCGCACCTCTGGGCAAGCGGAGACGATGCACCCGAGAGCGGATGCGCGGACCGAAAGTTAATCGGGCAGGCAGGGCCGCTCCATCGTCGCGAAGCATTGGTACCCCGGGTGCGGCCAACCGTCATCCTTGCGATGGATCTTTCGCCGGCGCCTCACCCTCGAGCGAGCGACTGCGCCACCACATGAGGCGCTCCTGAATCTTTCGTTCATAGCCGAAGGCCCCAGGTTCGTAGAAGGTCGCGTCGCGTACCTCATCCGGGAGGTACTGCTGCGGCGTGTATGCCGCCGGGTCATCAAACGCGTACTTGTAGCCCTTCCCATACCCCAACTCCTGCATCAGCTTGGTCGGTGCATTCCGGATCGGGAGCGGGACCGGAGCCGCCGGGGTGTCTGCCGCCGCCGCCTGTGCCGACTTCCACGCCACGTAGACACGATTGCTCTTGGGCGCGGTCGCCAGATAGACCGCGACTTCCGCGAGGGCGAGCTCTCCCTCTGGTGAGCCGAGGAAGTGGTAGGCATCGCGCCCGGCAATGGCGAGCCGCAGCGCGTCCGGATCCGCGAGGCCGATATCCTCCGAGGCCATGCGCACCAGCCGTCGCGCGAGGAACATCGGATCTTCCCCACCCTGCATGATGCGCGCGAGCCAGTAGAGCGCGCCTTGCGGATCGCTGCCACGCACCGCCTTGTGGAGTGCGCTGATCAGGTCGTAGTGCTGCTCCCCGCTCTTGTCGTGTGATGCCACACGACGGGCCATTGCCGCCTCGACCACCGCGTCGGTGATCTCCCCCCCCTCGCCGACGTGCTGCGCGGCTGCCTCGAGGATCGTGAGCGCGCGGCGCGCATCGCCGTCGGCCACACGTGCCAACAGGGCCCGTCCCTCGTCGGTCAGTTGCACACGACCGGCGAGCCCGCGCTCATCCCCCACGGCCCGCGCAATGACCAGGGCAAGAGCATCCTCCGACAGCATCTCCAGCACCCACACGCGAGCCCGACTCAGGAGCGCCGCGTTGAGTTCGAAGGAGGGATTCTCCGTCGTGGCCCCGATGAGGGTGACGATGCCCTGCTCGACCGCGGGCAGGAAGGCGTCTTGCTGTCCCCGATTGAGTCGGTGGATCTCGTCCACAAACAGGATCGTGCCTTGACCCATGCGGCGGCGGCTCTCCGCCTCGGCGATGATTTCCCGCACGCGCGGAATACCCTCGCTCACTGCGGAGAACGGCACGAAGTGGCGTGAGGTGTGACGCGCGACGAGTCGCGCAAGGGTGGTCTTTCCCGTGCCCGGAGGGCCCCAGAGGACGATGCTGCCAACATCGCCGCGACGAATGGCGTCGCCGAGCGGCTTCCCCGGCGCAAGCAGTTGTTCCTGACCCGCATATTCGTCGAGCGAGCGGGGGCGCATCCGTGCCGCCAGGGGCTCCGGCGGGGTGAAGAGGGAGTCAGGCATCGCCTGCCCGCTGGCGCCGAGGGCTCATGGCTCGCGCGCCAGACGCAGCAGGCGCTCCCGCGTGTTGCACGAGGGGTCGTTGAGCACCGCATCCAGCAATCGCTCGAGCAGCACGCCGAGGTGGCGACCGCGTTCCGCGATCCCCTCGGCGATCAGGTCGTCGCCCGTGACCGCGAGTTCTCCGCGCGTCGTCGCCTCGCCACGGGCGCGCACGGCCGCGACTTCGGTCGTCCAACCATCGGTGTGCAATTCGCGCCACCGCGCCAGCGTGACGAGGTCATCCGCGGCCGGGCCCGCGACCGCCAGCCAGTGCCGGACCGACTTCGGCGAGGCATCGCTCGGGCGGACCGGGCAGCGATCGATGCCGCGTCCCCGCGCGATCTCCACACCGCTGCACTTGAGCCGTCGTAGGTGTGGCTCCACCGGAGCGCGCCAGTAGGACAGGAGCAACAGGGGATCGTGGCTATCGGGAACGATGCCGGTTGATGCGGGCTGATCGGCCGGACCGGCGGGCAACCAGACCTCCGCGACGCCACTCGATTCCCAGAGCGACATCAGCGCGCGCGGATCACGCGCCGCCGTCATCCCCTTCCACCACTCCTCGCGCACGCGCTCCGCGCTGAGATGCCCGGTCTCGCGACCCTGCGCCACGACAGCCGCCCATGTGTCGGGGTCGATCTGCCAGCCGAATCGTGCCGCAAAGCGCAGCGCGCGCAGGATGCGCAGCCGATCCTCGCGGAACCGTTGGGCCGCGTCACCCACGGCGCGCACCACGCCGCGCGTGAGGTCGTCGCGTCCACCGAACGGGTCGCGCCACTCACGACGAATCGGATGCCACGCCATCGCGTTGACCGTGAAGTCCCGTCGGGCGAGGTCCTCGTCCAGTGACACGCCGAACACCACCTCCGCATGCCGCCCATCCGTCTGGACATCGGCACGGAAGGTGGTCACCTCATGCAGGCCGCCGTGCTCATCGAGCACACCCACCGTCCCATGCTCGATGCCCACCGGGATCGTCCGGCGGAACAGGCGCTGCACGACCTCGGGGGGGGCACTCGTGGCGAGGTCCACGTCCTGCTGGGGATCCCCAACCAGCGCGTCGCGGATCGCACCGCCGACGCACCACGTTTCATGCCCCGCGTCCTCGAGCGTTGCGAGAATGCGGAGCACCGGCTCCGGTACCGGCACCTCCGGGGTCACCCGCAGAGGACACTGCCGCCGTTGACGTTGAGGATCTCGCCGGTGACGTGCCTCGCAAGATCAGAAAGGAGGAAGAGGACGGGCCCGGCAATGTCCTCCGCGCTCGCCACCCGATGCAACGGGATGGCGGCCTCGATGCGTGCCCGCTCGGTCGGGTTGTCGAGCGCCGCGCTGCTCATCGCGGTGTCGACCCAGCCGGGCGCGACGCAATTCACCGTGATCCCGGGCCCGCACTCCACCGCAAGCGACTTGACGAGCGAGATCATGGCACCCTTGCTCGCCGCGTAGTCGGCGTGATTCGCCTCGCCCCGCTGGCCGGCCGTACTGCCGATCATGACGATCCGCCCGGTTCCCGCCAGCAGGCCGATCCCTGCCCGCGTCACGTGGAACACCGCATCGAGGTTGGTGCGCATCGTCTGATGCCAGCGCTCCGGCGCCATCGCGGCCAGCGGCGTCTCCGCAGGCGGCCAGATGCCGTGATTTACCACCAGGCCGTCGAGCCCGCCGAACGCTGCACCCACTTCACTCATGAGCTGCGCCACGCGCTTCGGGTCGCCGAGATCTCCCCCCCCCACGTACGCACGGCGTCCGAGGGCCCGGATCTCCCGGGCCACCTGCTCCGCCTCGGCGCGTGCCGCATGAAAGGTGATGCCGACGTCGGCGCCCGCACGGGCGCACAGCAGGGCCGTCGCCCGACCAATGCCGCGCGATCCCCCGGTCACCAGGATGCGTTGTCCCGCGAGCGAGATCATGCCGACAACTCCGCCGTCAGCAGCGCCGCGATCTGGTGCTGGATGGCGAGGTGCAGTTCCTGGATCTGGTTGGTCTGCGTTGACGGCACGACAAAGGCCAGATCCGCGCGCACCGCCAGCGTCCCGCCGTCCCCTCCCGTGAAGGCCACCGTACGGACGCCCAGTGCCCGTGCCTGTTCGACCGCGAGGAGGCAGTTCGCCGAATTGCCCGAGGTTGAGTGGACGATCAGCAAGTCGCCCGGGCGGGCGAGGGCCTCGACCTGCCGGGCGAAGACGTGCTCGAAGCCGAAGTCGTTGGCGCACGCCGTGAGCAAGGAACTGTCGGTGGTCAACGCCATCGCGCGCAGCGCGCGTTGCGTTCCCGCCCGGTAACGCACCACGTATTCCGTGGCCAGATGCTGGGCATCGGCTGCTGATCCGCCATTGCCCGCGAAGAAGAGGGTGCCCCCCCCAACCAGCGTCGCCCGCATCGCGGCCACGATCGGCGCGAGCGCCTCGGCGTGTGCAATCGTGCGGGCCGCTGCGGCCGCCAGGTCGGCCAGGCCCTCGGCGATCCGGGTCACGTCACTCATTCGACCTCAAACAGGCGGCGCATCCGCCCCCAGAGGGAATCGCGGAGCCGGAGCGGCTCCACTTCGTAGAGGGCGCCGTCCTCGAGGATGGCGCGCGGATTGGTCTCGAGGAGCAGCAGGGCCTGTTCGTCGCCCTCGTGCTCCTGCAGCCACTCGACCGCGGTGGCGATGCATCGACTGTCCCCGTGGTTGTCGCCTGCGAGGATGTCGGCGAGCCCAGCGCCGACCAGCGCGCGGGCCCGGTCGCCCCGGCTCCGCGGCAGCGTGAGCGTGGTCGCGTCCACCTGCAGCACGGCCCCCGTCTGCCGCCAGACTGTGGCGGCCTCTACGGTGCACGAGGAGTAGCGCTCGGGGTGCGCCAGCACGGGGACCAGCCCCATCTGCATCACCTCGCGCAACGCGCGGCCGACAATCTCAGCCGGTACCATCCGCGGGAACTCGACCAGGATATACCGCGTGCCGCCGAGCGTGACGCGTCGGTCAGTGGCCTCCGGCGGCAGCGGACGATCGAGCATGACCTCCGCCCCGCGCACCAGCGTGATCCCTTCGGGAACCAGCGGCGTGAGTTTGTCCCACGCCGCCTCATAGCTGGCGGGAAGGCCCTGGGCGACCTGTGAGGCCAACAGGTGCGGCGTCAGGGCGACGGTGGTGACCCCAAGCGAGCGGAACCGCTCGAGCACCCCCACCGACTGGCCGACGGACCGAGAGCCGTCGTCCACGCCCGGCAGGAGATGAGAGTGCAGGTCGATCACGCGCGCTCCGCTGCGGCACGGCGCAGCGCCCGAGCCGCCTCCTCCAACCCCGCCGGATCGCGCTCCGACTCTGCCAGCAGGGCCAGGGTGATGAGGCCATCAGCCGCAAGGAGGTCAAGTGCAGCAGCGCGCGTCGTGCCTGCCGTGATGGCCGCATCCAGCGCAGCGGCCCCCGCGGTGGCGAGGCGGGCTGCTCCCGTGTCCGCGGCCATGTCGTGGAAGGTCCCGGCGCGCTCGCGCAGCACGTCCGGCGCCCCGGCGGTCCG
The DNA here is from genome assembly GCA_011390645.1 of Gemmatimonadota bacterium. Classification (GTDB taxonomy): domain Bacteria; phylum Gemmatimonadota; class Gemmatimonadetes; order Gemmatimonadales; family GWC2-71-9; genus Palsa-1233. Next base: position 531 of record JAABRY010000026.1, on the reverse strand, counting down.
TTCCCGAAACCATGCGTCACTCACGAGGCGAGCCACTCCGCCAACATGGCCGGCAACTCACCCGCCACCACCGCCTCCGCACTCTCCACCTGCAGCGATCCGCTGGCGAACGTCGGCCTCCCCCCCCCACGCCCACCGTGACGCACGCGGCGGACTTTGCGCAGTTGAATTTCCTGCTCGACAAGCATGCGGTGGTGGCACTTCCGGATCTGGCGCTCTTCATTCCTTACCGTGACCGCGCGCGCACACCGGAGGGTGCACGAAGCTTCTTCGGCGTGGGCGCCCCGATGCTCGCCCCGGAGGAGATTGACGGCACGCGACGTGGCCGCTCGACCGAACTCGCCGGCGGGATGGACGGACTGGCCCTACGCGAGCTGCCCAAGCTCGCCGAGTCGGTGGACGAGATCCGCGGCATCGCGGCACTCTTCCCCGAGGGCGGTGCCACGCTGCGACTCGGTCCTGCCGCCAACGAGCGGGAGTTCGTGGGCAATCAACTCGCCGGACATCGCGTGATCGCGCTCGCAACGCACG
>JAABRY010000242.1 GCA_011390645.1 Gemmatimonadota bacterium | reverse complement strand
GCGTGTTCTTTCGCACCGCGGAGTTCGATGAGTGGCTGAAAGCGCTCCGAGATCCGATCGGGAAAGCGCGCATTCTTGCTCGCATCCGTGCGGCGGAATTGGGTCACTTTGGCGACTCGGCGTCGGTGGGTGATGGCGTCTTTGAACTCCGCATTCATGCGGGGCCCGGCTATCGCGTCTACTACTGGCGACAAGGCACCGTGACGTACTGGCTGCTGTGTGGCGGGGACAAGTCGACCCAACGTCGAGACATCAGCAGGGCGAAGCAGTTGCGAACTCGCGTGGAGAACGAACCATGAAGAAAGCGATCCCGTTCGACGCCGCTGATTATCTCGACAACGAGGAAGTCATCTCGGAATACCTCAACGTCGCGCTGGCGAGTGAGCATCCTGATCTCTTTCTGCAAGCGATTGCCGACGTGGCAAAGGCACGCGGCATGGCACAACTCGCCAAGGATACAGGACTCGGCCGTGAGAGTCTTTACAAGGCGCTGGCGCCGGGTGCCAAACCACGCTATGACACAGTGCTGAAGCTTCTGCGCGCGCTGGGCGTGGAGATGCATACGAGCCCCGTGGTTCGGGAAGCCTAACGAAACGCTGCTGCTGACAGCGCGCTGCGGTGCGCGGCAGGCGGGCGCCGCGCTGGCGCACGACGCCCGTCCGGCCGCATTCTGTTGGATGCGCTGCAGCAGAGCTCCACGTTCGGCGGCTTGAGGAGCGATCGAGTGCGAAAAAGGTTGCGTATGCTTCGCGTCGGCGGGTACGGTACCGCGGTCGCGTCACTCCTCCACATCGCGATCATCGTCGGGGGCCCCGCCTGGTACCGACTCTTCGGCGCCGGCGAAGGCATGGCGCTGCTTGCCGCTCGCGGATCCACGTGGCCGACATTCGTCACCAGCTGCATCGCGGCGATCCTCGCGATCTGGGCCATCTACGCGTTCTCCGGCGCTGGCATGATCCGCCGTCTTCCCATGTTGCGACTGATCTTGGCCCTCATCGCCGCCATCTATCTTGCACGAGGTCTCCTCGGCGTGCCGGTCGTTCTACTGGTAGATGATCCCTATTTTGATGAATTGAAGGGCAGAATCCTCTTCATGGCGGTGAGCTCCCTCGCATGTATCGCTCTTGGTCTTTGCTACGCCGCCGGAGCCGCCGCCGAACTAGACGTTGCAACTGACGGCGGGCCGTGATTGCCGTGCATTCCTCAGCTACGGCTCAGCCCGCCGCAGCTGAACTTGACGTCAGACGAACTCCTCAATCGGTGCACAATGTCGAAGCTATGGCCCACTTCAGGTCGTGCATGCTTCGGTCTGGCCATCGTCTCGGCGCCTGCAGCCGCCGTAGCGCAGGCACCCGCTCCTGGTACAAACCGTGTGTGGCTCTGCGCCGAGGTCTGCGCCCCAACGGATTCCACGCGTGCCATCGCAGTCCCCACTGTTGTCATCGTCACGGATCGTGCCGCTGCCGAAGACTCGGTGCGGTCAGCGCTTGCCGGACTTCGAGCGATGCGTCGCACCGAGCACCCGAGCGAGCCCTACTTCACCGCGCAGCGGACCGGCGAGCCGGACATCATGCAGTGCGTGTGACCTGAGCATTCCGTTTCCCGCGTCCAGCTTGAGCGATCTGCTGGCCTTCATTAGCGGGGGCAACATGCTAGCGTGGAGGTGCCCGAAAGGAGACGTAGGCGAAGAACAGCATGAACACCAGATCGTTCGCGCCATAAATGCTGTAGAAGACGCCGGCAAAAAGGTCCTCCCTGTACAGCTGCGCGAGACTGTTCGTCGAAAGCCAGTTGATCCAAACGACAACGTAGACGAGCTTCTCGAGTGCAAACGCTGCGGCCAGCCACTTGATGTTCGAGTCAACCTTCGCTGCGCCCAAGTATGCCAGTCCCCACACCGTGATCATGAGCAGGCCAAAGTTCGACATGACGACCGGGTCGGCCTGGTTGATCGCGGAGTTGGTAAATCCTCGTGAAAAGAGAAGAACACCGCAGATGTTCAGGAGAGCGGCGAGGATGAATCCCAGTCTGATTTGGTTCTGATTCACGCAGACTCTTCAGGGTGAAAGCTGGTCTGCTCACGAGAGGCCGGTGGGTAGGCAGCGGGACGACGGGGCATCGGGGACTCCTCCTCTCACACAGCGATGGAGGCTCCACCGAAGCGGGTCAGGTTCACGTTCATTGCCCGTCGAGTACGTGCCTCAGCTCACCGTCTCGAAGTCCGTCGCCGAGAAGCCGGCGGGAAACTCCTGCTGTTCGAGCTCTGCGAATCCCGTACCAATCGCCGCAGGGTTGAGCGCCAGCGCCGAGACGAGCGCTGCGTGCCGTTCGGTCTCGAACGTGTAGGCACCACCCTCACCCGCGCTGGCGCGCAGGATCGCCTCCAGCTTCATCGCGTCGGCCGGTCTGGTGAAGGCGCGCGCGAGGGCCCGGGCATCGCCGCCCTGCTCCACCATGGCAGCATCGTCCTCATCCAGATCGAAGTGCTTCGGATCGGAGATGTACTCGTCCACAAGCTCACCGCTCTCGTAGAACGCATACATGAGCACGCTGTCATCGTGGTTGATCACGGCCAGCGCCTCACAGTCCATCGCCCCGGAGTACAGCTCGGCCTGCGCGTGCACGAACTCCGGATCGTCGGACTCCTCACCACCGTCGAAGACGACGATCGAACCGTTGCGAGCGGCTGAGATCCGAGCGGTCCGGCCGGACGATTGCGCAATCTGCACGACCGAGGCCTGATCGGCGGTGCGCAGGGTGAGGTTGGCGTAGAAGCGGCCCATGGGTCGGCGTTGGGGTGGGAAAGGGAACTGGTCATTCAGAAGCTACTTGCGCAGTACGTCGGTCAGAAGCATGCCCCGCACGTCCTGAATGTCATCCATGCGCCACCGATCGTCGTTGCGCTCCTGATCGTTGCGGAGGAGGTACGTGATGGTCCAACTGCGCTCCCCATCACTGAACGTCACCGGGAACCAGCGCCATGAGGATTACGCTTCTGCCGGTCGGCTTCAGCCAGCGACAACGGGTGAACATGAGCGAAATGTACCTCGCCTACGTTTCAAAGGACGCGGTGCACGTGAGACCCCATGTGATTGCTCCGCCCTGCCCTCGTTCCTATCCTCCCAGTCCGCCGGATAGGAATTTCAATCGAGTGGGATGGCCGTGTACGCCGAACGGCCCCGG
>JAABRY010000241.1 GCA_011390645.1 Gemmatimonadota bacterium | reverse complement strand
CGGCCGGCGACACGCTGGTGCTCGAGGTCGAGGTCCGACGATTCGGGGGGGGGGATGACGACGTGACGCTCGCCCTGCGCGATGGTCCGACGGAACTCGCCAGGGTGACGGCCAGCCCGGGCCCGGAGGGGGTGGCACGCGCGCGGCTTGCCCTGGCGTGGCCCGCGAACCGGTCCGGCCACCGTTGGCTCGAGCTGGTCCGCGTCGGCGCTGCTGACGGCGAGGCCGCCAACGACGTGCGCTGGCATTCGCTGACGGTCGCGCCGACGCCCGGCGTGGTCATGGTCGCCACCACCCCCGACTTCGATGCACGCGTCCTCCACCGCGCGTTGCGCGAGGTGGTCGATGCGCCCGTGCGCGGATACATCGCGCTCGCCCCGGGGCGGTGGTGGCGCATGGACGACCTGCGCGCAGTAGGTGCCGCGGAGGTGATGGCAGCGGCGCGTGCCGCGGACGTCCTGGTGGTGCGTGGCGATACGACGGCGTGGCGTGGGATGGGGGGGGCACGACTCTTCTGGCCAGCGGGAGGCACCGCGGGCGATTGGTACGTGGTGCCCGTGGGGCCCGCGCCGGTCGGGACAGCGCTTGATGGTCTCGACGCGGGCGCACTCCCTCCGCTCACCGCCGTGGTGGCGGTCCCGACGGCACCAGAGGGATGGGTCGCCGTCGGAGCCCAGCTCGCGCGCCGTGGCACCGTGGTGCCGATTGCGGCAGGGGTCATCGCCGGCCGACAGCGCCAGGTCACCCTCGGCGGCCAGGGGATGCATCGCTGGGCGATGCGCGGTGGCGCACCCGAGCAGGCCTGGCGGACGCTCGTCGCAGGCGCCGCAGGCTGGTTGCTGGCGTCGCCGCCGCAGACCGGTGCCCGTGCCGTGCCCGTGGACCGGGTGACCCCGCGTGGCCGCGCGGTGACGTTTCGATGGACCGGCGTGGGGGCTCCCGAGGCCCTGCCGGTAGCTTTCGAGGCCGAGGGTGTCGTGCGGGAGGACACGCTCCGTTTTGGTGAGGACGCGGTCGCCCAGGTGGCGCTGCCCGTCGGGCGCTACCGCACGCGCGTGGATGGCGTGGATACCGGACCGATCGGCGTCGAGCCGTTCAGCGCGGAGTTCGTCCCGGGACCGATCACGCTTGCGGCCCGCACGGCGACGATCGCTCCCCCCCCCACGCGACGGTCCCTGCGTGACCTCATCCCGCTCTTTGCGCTCGCCATCGCCGGGGTCGGTGTTGAATGGCTCCTGCGCCGTCGCCTCGGGCGACGTTGATCCTGGAAGGATGACCTGATGGCAGGACTCGGACACAAACCCGGACTCTGGCAGCGCATCAAGCGCCTGGCACTCACCGATGTCGGCGCGCTGGTGCGTGGCCTCAAGGCTGATGATCTCGAGCAGATGGAACAGCTCCTCATCGAGGCCGACTTCGGCGTGCCCGCGACGCTCGATCTCGTCGGCTTCCTCGAGGCGGAGGTGCGCAAGGGCAAGGTCAAGACCGACGCCGACCTGCGCGACGCATTCACGAGGCGCATGGCGGAGATGCTCGCCGGCCCGGCAGAGCCTGGCCGGATTGCGCGACAGGCCGATGGACCAACGGTGGTGCTCGTCGTCGGCGTGAACGGGGCGGGGAAGACCACCTCCGTCGCCAAGCTGGCGCACCGCCTCAAGGGCGAGGGACACCGCGTGCTGCTTGGTGCTGCCGACACCTGGCGCGCCGGCGCTGTCGCGCAGCTCGAGACCTGGGCCGACCGACTCGGCATCGAGTGCGTGAGCGGTGCGGCCAAGGGCGATCCGGCGGCGGTGGCGTTCGACGCGGTGGAAGCCGCGATCGCCCGCAAGGCGGATGTGGTCCTCATCGATACCGCCGGCCGCCTGCACACGCAGGAGGGCCTCATGGCCGAGCTCGGCAAGGTGGTGCGGGTGGTGGCGCGCAAGCTGCCGGGGGCGCCTCATGAGGTGCTTCTGGTGCTCGACGGCACGGTCGGACAGAACGCGGTGCAGCAGGGGAAACAGTTCGCGCAGGTCGTGCAGCCGACGGGGTTGATTGTCACCAAGCTCGATGGCAGTGCGCGTGGCGGTGCGGTGGTGGCCTTGCGACGTGAACTCGACGTGCCGATCCGGTTCATCGGCGTTGGCGAAGGGGTGGATGACCTTCGGCCGTTTGATGCCACGGCGTGGGCGACCTCGCTGGTCGGCGAGCAGGTGTGACCGCGCTTCGATTGGTGGTCGTTGGGCTTCTCGCGGCGCTGGCAGCGTACGGTGATGCCTTGATTGCAGGTGCGGCCACCACGGCATCCGGGTGGCTGATGGCGCTCGCACTCGTCCTTGTGCTCCCCGCAACGCTTGCGCTCGGTGCTCGACGCAGCCGCGGCACCAGTCGGCTCGCCGTGAGCGTGGCGGTGCTGCTCGGTGTCGTGCTGGCCGCAGGATTCGGATTGGCGCTCGGATTGCCGGACCTCGGCAGCAATGAGCCGTTGTGGCTCGGCTTGCCGCGCCGCGCCGCGGTCATCGTCTATGGGGTCGGCCTGATCCCGTTGCTCTTCCTGCCGTGGGCCTACGCACGCACGCACGCCGGGACGGACCTCGATGCGGCCACGGTCGCCGATCTGGCGGATCGGTGTGCCGCCTTGCAGCGCGAGCACGGCATCCGCCGGGTGGACGCCGAGTGACCGAGGGGGACGCACCACGCGCGGTGCTCGTCGGGAGCGGGATCGCGTACCTGCTCGTATGCGCGGCGATCGGGCTCTGGGCTGCGCGGCGCACGCGCACCGCCAACGATTTCTTCCTCGCCGGGCGAAGCATCGGCGCCTGGGCATTGGCGATCGCCGCGATGGCCGCCACGCTCTCCGGCTTCGCATTCATTGGCGGCCCGGGCCTCATCTACGCTGCCGGGCTGGGTGCGCTCTTCATCGTGCTCCCCGCCTCGATCACCTCGTCACTCACGGCGTGGGTGTTGGCACGCCGCCTCAGATTGCTGGGAGAGATTCGCGGGCTCATCACCATTCCCGATGCGATCGGGGTGCGCTACCGGTCGCCAACGGCCCAGGGACTCGCGGCTCTCGCCATTCTGGTCGCCGTGGTCGGCTACATCGCAACCAACTTCGTGGCGCTCGGGCTGGTCATCAACGCGATCTTCGGCACGGGCCGCACCAGCGGGATCCTGCTCGGGGCGGCGGTGGTGCTCGCGTACACGGTGGCAGG
>JAABRY010000240.1 GCA_011390645.1 Gemmatimonadota bacterium | reverse complement strand
CCGGAGTCCGGAGGGGTATGAGAACCGGTGGGACACGCGCATCGATCCCCTCTCCGCACCGTCGCGGGAGGAGCGGGGGTCGGCTGGGCGGAGGGACACCGGCACTGGTGTGAAGACGTCAGCCTACGCGTAGTCCAACTACGCAAATGGGCAGAACATCAAACCGGAGGTGTGACGTGGTGTTAAGATGCGCAGCATGGCTACGCGAAACGAGCAGAAGCTAAACTGGCTCATCCGCTCGATCCCCCCGGACATGGTCGTCGACGCGGCCTGGCTGACGGCTGCCGGCTACTCGACGAGCCTGCGTAGCCAATACGTTGCCGCCGGCTGGCTCGAGCGTCCGGCGCGCGGCGTGTACCAAGCGCCTGCGGGAGAACTCACCTGGGAGACGGTCCTCGCGTCGCTGCAGCACCTGATGCACAGGTCGCTCCACGTCGGCGGCCGCAGCGCCCTCGAGCTGCACGGTTACGGACCCAACCTCGCTCCCGGAGCGCCCACGTCGGTCATCGTCTACAGCGACGAGCCGCTCCCGGCCTGGCTCCACCAACTGCCCGACATGCCCAGGTTCGAGACCCGCACCATCGCCCCGCTCTTCCCCACCGAGGGTTCGAGCTCGACCGCCGGCACGGTCGCATCCCTCGACACGACCGCGCGCTACCCCCTGCTCATGTCCGTGCCCGAGCGAGCGTGGCTCGAACTCCTCGGCGACGTCCCCCACCGCACCACCTTCGAGATGGCCGATGCGATCGGCGACGGGTTGAGAACCCTGCGCCCCGCCCTCCTGCAGCGGCTCCTGGAGACCGTGAAGAGCGTCAAGGTCCGGCGTCTCGCGCTCTGGTTCGCGGACCGCCACGCCCAACCGTGGCGCGAGCGCCTGGACCGCGACCGCATCGACCTCGGCACCGGCAACCGCACGCTCGCGCCGAAGGGGCGGCTCGATCCGACCTACCGCATCACCTACCCGCGGGGCCTCGATGCCGGCGGCTGAGCGGTACGCAGAACGCGTGGCGCTACTCGTTCGCGTCCTCCCGCTCCTCGCCGACGAGCGGGACTTCGCGCTGAAGGGCGGAACCGCGATCAACCTCTTCCACCGCGGCATGCCCCGGCTGTCGGTCGACCTCGACCTGACGTTCCTGACGGTCGCGGACCGCGAGGCGCCCCTCGGCGCCATCGGGACCGGACAACCCGGTGGGCTCGGGCCTCGAGTCGGGAGCCCGATATGGCGAAGACGCTGCGCTCGGGCGCCCAGGGTATACGGACCCCGATCGTCCGGTCCTCGACCCCGCGCATACTCCTCTGGGGCCGCAGCCCGTGGCGCGCGGTCGACCACGTCGGCGACGAGGCGCTGCCCGGGGGCCGCTACGTCTCCGGCGTCACGCAATGAAGAAGCGCGTCAAGGACGCGCTTCAACATGAGTCGTGCTCAACTCCGGGCTGAAGTTGGGACCCTACCCTCAGCCCCAATGACCGCGGCTCCGCGGCATGACAGGCCAGCTACCGCCCCGTCGACCGGATGAACTCGGCGATTCGGCCGCGTGATTCCGCATGCGTCGCCAGGAAACCATGGCTGGTCCCTGTGACCATCTCGAATTCGACCGGGACGCCAGCGTCTTGGAGCAACGCTGCGTACTCCTCACCTTGCGGTCGGAGGTTGTCGTTCTCCGCAACCAAAACCAGCGTCTCGGGCATTCCCTGGAGTGATCCGTTCTTCGCGGTGGCGTACGGGCTCTGCGCATCGGACGGATCAGCGAAGACGAAGGCGGCCCATTCCGCGCTCATATCCAACACCGGATAGGCGAGAACGACACCCGCGACCGTGAACTCCCCGCGCTCCCTTGCCATCATGGCGACACCGTTGGCAATGGTGCCTCCGGCGCTGTCGCCGCCGACGAAGATCCTCTGGCGATCGATTCCGAGCTGCTGGTGGTGGTCGACGACCCACTTCACCGCGGCATAGGCATCTTCCCACCCCATCGGGAACGGGTACTCCGGCAGCATCCCGTACTCGATCGAAAGCGCAATCTGACCAGACCGATTGGCGATGTCCCGGACGACGTGATCCGAGCTCGCGATGCTTCCGACGCGCCAGCCTCCTCCATGGATGTTGATGTAGATGGCACGCGGCGCAGAGTCCTGAGGGAACGCGTCGTACAAACGAGCCGACAAGAGGCCGTGCGGCCCCGGAATGAGCAGATCCTCGAAGTGAGCGATGTCGGGCCGAGGGTAGACCGCGTTGTTGGTGACCGAGGTCATCCGCCGGCCGTAGGCGTCTGCTGCCTCCTCCGCATCGGCGGCAACCTGTGGTGATGCGATCGAAAGCCTCTCCTCACTCAAGTTCCTCTCGACCGTGTAGTTCAGCATCGTGGCCAATGCTTCGATCGGGAACCAAAGAACCTGATCCTTGACCACCGGCGAGCCCTCGAACGTGGCAGCGAACCCATCTCGCCGCATCACATTGCCTGCGTTCACCGCGGTGATCCCATACTCGCCAGCTACGATCGTGATCTGCCAGCCATCGAAATCGAACGCGTAGGCATCGATCATCTGGGGAACCAGGTCGTCGAGCGCCACCATCACGCTTCCATCATCGGCGACCCAGACCTCGTGGCTGACGGACACAGGGGCGCCATCCAGCGTGATCTGCCACGCGCCTGCAACCGCAACGACACACATGACGAGCACCCATCCGAAGACGAGCGTGGTCTTCCTGATCATCACTTCTTCTCCCTGCATGGTCAGCATCGGACAGTCCTGCATGCTATCGATGGGAGTTCACGAACCTTCGCCACCCGTGCAACCGTCGCGTCCGGCGGCTCAGCCATCTGCGCGTTCTGCAGCCATGGAGAAGCCTTGGTGGCCGCGTCCTCCTGCGGTCGCGGGCCGCTCCAACTCATCTTGGGCAGAATCCGACGCTACCGCGGGTCCTTACAGGTGTCAAGCCGCGTTCTCTCACGAGCAACCGCTTCGACGACCACGCCCCCATCGGCAGCAAGCACCCCACCGCAACGACCTCACGTTGACTTCGTCGAGATCAGCCCCGCCAACCTCGCGCCCTACGTCATCGGCCTTGAGCGCAGCTACTTCCACGACATCCGCACCTTCGCCCTCGACCGCATGACCCACGTCCGCGTGCTCGACGACCGCTACGAAGTCCCCGACGACTTCGACCCCCACACCTACCTCTCCAGCACCTGGGGCATCGTCGCCGGCCCACCCCTCGAGGT
>JAABRY010000239.1 GCA_011390645.1 Gemmatimonadota bacterium | reverse complement strand
CCTGATCGGCAGGGAGCAGGGCAAGGATGCGACGCGTACTGGCAGCTTCCTGCTCGAGTTCACCGAGCAAGGTGGTGATGGCGCTCATGGTTGGGGTCCCGGAGAGGTGTGAATGCGGCAACAGCCGACGATCGGCTGCCCGAATATATGCCGAACCATCGGGCAGCGCGAGCAGCGGCGTGGTGGCACCGTCTACACCGGCAGCGGCTTCAGTCCCGCCTCGATGCGTGCCCGATGCGGCTCAAGAAACGGTGGCAAGGCCAGTCGCTCCCCAAGCGTGCGCGGGTCTTCATCGGCGTGGAAGCCGGGCCCGTCGGTCGCCAGCTCGAACAGCGTGCCTCCGGGCTCCCGGAAGTACAAAGACTCGAAATAGTAGCGTTCCACAAGTCCGGAGTTCGGCACACCGCGAGACGTGACATGCTCGAGCCACGCCTGTTGCGCGGCGTGGTCCGCCACCCGAAAAGCCACGTGATGCACCCCACCGTAGCCCTGCTGTGCGCGAGGCAGCTCGGGACGGGACAGGACATGCACTTCGGCCGCCGCCCCGCCCGGACCCATGCTGAACACATGGATGGCTCGATCCGCATGATCCGGGTCGGGATAACTGCCGGACTCACGCATCCCCATGATCTCCGTCAGAAATCGGGCGGTCGGATCGAGTGCACGCACGTGCAGCAGCACGGGTCCCAGCCCGCGAATGGCCCGATCCCGTGCGACCGGGGCCGTGGGCCACCACGCCTCCTCGGCGTCGGCCAACGCCGGCTCGGTCGCTGGCGGCACCGCCGCGCCCTCCGGATCGGCGACCAGGCCAAACGGCTGCCCTTCGGCGTCGCTCACACGAAGCACATCCCGCCCGGCCCGCGTCGTTCGCCCACGGACGACCATGCGCGCGTCGTCCCGAAGGCGTGCCTCCCACCAATCGAGCGCCTCGACCGACGGCACGCGAAGGCCGGTCTCGGCGACCTCACCGACGCCGGGCTGACGCGCCGGCACGTGCGCCCACTCGAAAAACGTGAGCTCGGTCCCGGGACGTCCGATCGGATCGGCATAGAAGAGATGATACGCCGAGACATCGTCCTGATTCACGGTACGCTTCACCAACCGCAGGCCGAGCGACTGGGTGGCCATGGCCAGATTGGCGCCGGCGCGTGCGGTCACGGCCGTGAGATGGTGCAAGCCACCAAGTGGTGGAGGGGACATGCGAACGCTCCTGGTCGAAGAGGTAATATATCACAGTACTAAGATATTATTGCCGCCGCAAGGGTCGTTCGACCATGCGAGCGATCAGCAACCGGTGACGGGACTCTCCCAGCGCACACGCCAGCGACCATTCACCCGCTCGAGCAGGGCCAACGCCGTCCCGGAGCCGTCATCGCGTCCCAGAAACACCACGAGATGGCGCGGATCCCCAACCTGCACCACAGCCAGCGGCTCCGTCGCGATCACCTCTTCCTCACGCCCGGCGACACGCTCGTGCCACGCAATCCGCCAGCGCGACGCGTCCGGAGACGGCGCACTGACCATCACGAACACGCGCTCCTCCAGCGGACGATCCTCCTGCGGCACGCGACGGACCATCTCACCCATCACGAAGGCGTCGGTCACGCTCGGCGAGCGAAAGGCGCGCGTCACTCGAAATGGCAGGCCGCGGAATGGACTGGCCGAGTCCTCCGCGAGTCCGGAGGCGAGTCGGGTGAGCGTCGCCGCCAGGAGTGCCGAATCGCGTGCGGGCAGCGCTTCGATGGAATCGAGCGGCACGGCATCGGCCACCCCGGACGGCAGCGCAAGCCGCCAGGCTCTTGGCGTCGCCGCGGCAGAGTCTTGAAGACGGGGCGACAATCGACCCGTGGGCCATGCCGGGCAGGACGCTTCCAGTGGCATCGCGAGCTGCGCCAGCACGCGCTCACCAAGAACACCCTCGCGACCGTATAGCGTCACCACACCATCTCCAATGCGTGCGCCAAGCCCAACGGTGTCGCCGATGGACGCCTCGAGCGGCAGCAGCGGACTCAGCACGGACACGGACGTTCCGGTACCATCCGAGAGTTGCGGCAGGAGCAGAACCGCCCCAAGCTCTGGATCGTAGGTTGATGGCGTCACGCTCACCACCGAATCGAGCGGCGCGACTTCGATGGGCACCGGAGCAACCGCCGGCTCGCGCGTGACGGGCGCGGGCTGATCGCGACACGCCCCGGCGGCGACGCTGAGCGCCAGCACCAGACCCCCCGCCACGCAACGGGCACGCTCGGACGCGACCCGCACCGCGCCACGACTGGACTTCGGATGAGCAGACACGGACACTAATCTGCGCGGATCTCGGCCCCCGCGTCAGAGCCATGCCCACCACGCGACTTCCCTTCTTCCCCACCCGCACCATGCCAGCACCCGCACCAGCACGTCGGTCCCTGCTGACGACCCTCGGGTTGCACCGCCCCGAGCTGCGCGCCTGGGCGATGTACGACTTCGGCATCTCCGCGGCTCAGACCACGATCATGACCGCGGTCTTTCCGATCTTCTTCGTGTCGTACGCCGGCGCGGGCCTGGACGGCACGAAGGCCAGTGAAACGTGGGGCATCGCGAATACGGTGGGTGCCGTCCTGATCGCCATCCTCGCTCCGCTGCTCGGCGCGGTGGCGGATTATCGCGCGGCCAAACGCCGATTTCTTGCGCTCTTCATGATTCTGGGCGTTGGCGCAACGATCAGCATGTTCTTCATCGGACAAGGACAGATCCTGCTCGCCAGCGTGCTGTTCGTGCTCACCCTCGCGGGCGCGACCGGCAGCATGACCTTCTACGAAGCCCTGCTGCCACACATCGCGAGCGAGAAGGAGATCGACCGCGTTTCCACCGCCGGCTATGCGCTCGGCTACGTGGGCGGTGGCCTGCTGCTGGCGCTCAACCTGCTCTGGATTCAGCAACCCGGACTCTTCGGGCTCCCGAGCGGCGAAGGGCTGAGCCCCGCCGAGGCCTCATTGCCCGCCCGCCTCGCCTTCGTGAGTGTCGGCGTCTGGTGGCTGCTCTTCTCGATCCCGCTGTTTCGGCGGGTCCCGGAACCCCCGCGTACGATCGAGGCCGACGAACAACCGGGACAGAACGCGATGCGTGTCGCGTTTTCTCGTCTTGGCGAAACGCTCCGTGAACTGCGCGGCTACAAGCAGGCCTTCCTGATGATGCTCGCCTTCACCATCTACAACGACGGCATTCAGACCATCATCAAGATGGCGAGCGTCTACGGCACGGAG
>JAABRY010000238.1 GCA_011390645.1 Gemmatimonadota bacterium | reverse complement strand
GCCCTTCTTGTCTTCGAAGCGCAGCTCGTTGTGTTCATCCGAACCACCATTGAGCGTGCTGCGCGTACGGAACCCGGACTGTGTCTTGTTCTCGGGGAGCGGCCAGGGCGGCATGTTGTGATCACTGTACAGCTGCCCCACGATCACCGGATTGTCCGGGTTGCCGTCGAGAAAGTCCACGAGCACTTCGTGTCCGATGCGCGGCAGGAAGACCGAGCCATAGTTGGGGCCGGCAAACACCTGCGCCATGCGGATCCAGCACGAGTGTTCGAGGTTCTGTTCGTAGTCGTCGTGAAAGCGGAAGCACACATGCACCCGCCCGTACTTGTCCGGGTAGATCTCCTCGCCGGCCGGACCCACCACCACCCCGACATGTGTGCCGCCCACGCGCGGCCACGGCGTGGTGCGCAGTGGCCGAAACGGCACGTCGTGCGGCATCGCCTCGAATCGGTTCTCGTAATCGGCGTTCGACAGGTCGCCGCCGATGTATCCGCCGTTGTCGCCGCGGTGATGCACCGCGAGTACCAGCCACGCCTTGTTCACGGACGCCGAGTCGTGGCGCGCGACGGCGACTTTTGCACCCGCGGTGAGGCCACGATGCGTGGTGCTGCCGAACAAACGAAGCCCCTGCGTCTCCTCTGCCTCCTGGCGGAGTCGCGCGTTGCGCTCGTTCTCGGGGAAAATGAGCTGCAGGTTCGCGGCATCATCGCTGCCGCCCGGCGTGACGCCCTGCCGATGGGCCGCGAGCTGCTGGTCGAACACGTACTCCAGCAGCGCGGCAGGAGGCTTGAAGCGCTTGCTGCCACCAATGGCCGTGGCTTCCTCGCGCATGTTCTTCTGCGTGAGGAACTCGCTGTAGGTGCGCGTCTGCGTTTTGCCGATGTACGGCGCGTGCACCAGCGACGCGTCCAGCAGCCGCTCCTCGACATCGTCGGTCCGATTGGCCAGCAGCTCCGACAGGCCCCACTCCGTGCGAGCTGCCGAGTTGCCGCTCGCCATCACCAGCTTCGGTGGCGAGGCGGTGTGGTCGAAGCGATACCAGATGCCTTCCTGCTCCATCAGGCGCGAGGCGAACGCGAACTTCGTTTCGCGATACTGGAAGCAGTACTGTCGCTTGTTGTAACTGTCGCTGAGCTCCTTGTCGACATCGAAGCCGTCGAACACCTTGTCCAGAATTTCCGGGACCGGCATCTCCTGAAAAATTTCGAAGGTGCGTCCCACATTCAGCATCCAGTGCGGCGGCACGATATCGAGATGGTACGCCGTGAAGCCGTAGTTGGTGAGGCCGGCATTCACGAAGCGCGTCACGATGCCACCGATTGTCCGCTCGGTGCCTTCCGTCGGCAGTTCGAGCACGAGCGACACCGGCTTGAGCAGCAGATCCTGCACATCGATATCGGGTTCCATGCTCCACGCCTCCACCGTGAACTGGTAGAGGCGGGACACGTGCTCCTCACCGTGCCAGCGCACGAGCAGGAGTACGTCCTTGCCGAGCGGTGTCTCGAGACGGAACGGGCGACCGTCCTGCGTGGCGGTAGGCATCGTGGGCTCCGGGAATCAGAAAATGCGAGGGACGCGAACCGACGCGATCACGCGTCCACCACGGCAGGCGCCGGTCGGTCGGACGAGGCGTGATACTGGAACTCCCCCGACTCATCCACGCGCACATGCAGCTCCGTGGGCTTCTCACCCTCGGCCATGGACGCCAGCAGCAGACGAGACACTTCGGGGAGCAGCGTGTTGGTGAGAATGTTGTCCACGTTGCGTGCACCACTCTCCACTTCCGTGCAGCGTGCCGCCACCTGCTCCACGAGCGATTCGTCGAACTGCAGCTGGACGCGATGAATCTCGCGCAGTCGCCGCTCGATCTTGCCGAGCTTGAGGCGAATGATCTGCTTGAGCGCCTCGTCACGCACCGGGTAGTACGGAATGACCACCATGCGGCCGAGAAACGCCGGCTTGAACACGGTGTCGAGCTCCGGCTTGAGCGCCTTGGACATGGCATCGGGGAACGGCATCGTGTCCGGATCGGCCGTGAGCTTCATGATCGTGTCCGTGCCCGCATTCGTCGTGAGCAGGATGATCGTGTTCTTGAAGTCGATCTGGCGGCCTTCGCCGTCATCCATGACGCCCTTGTCGAACACCTGGAAGAACAGTTCGAGCACGTCGGGGTGCGCCTTCTCGACTTCGTCGAGCAGCACCACGCTGTAGGGTCGCCGCCGAACAGCTTCGGTGAGCACGCCCCCTTCCCCGTAGCCCACGTAGCCCGGGGGTGAGCCCTTGAGCGTGGACACGGTGTGCGCTTCCTGAAACTCCGACATGTTGATCGTGATCAGGTTGCGCTCCCCACCGTACAGCAGATCGGCCAGCGTGATCGCGGTTTCCGTTTTGCCGACCCCCGATGGGCCGACGAGCATGAACACGCCCTTGGGCTTGTTCGGGTCTTCGATGCCGGCCTTCGACGTGCGAATGCGACGCGACAGCTGCTCGAGCGCGTGGGCCTGCCCGATCACGCGACCGCCCAGATGTGACTCGAGCTGCAGCATGGTGCCGAGCTCATCGCGCAGCATTTTGCCCACCGGAATGCCGGTCCAGCCGGAAATGACTTCGCCCACGATGGACGCATCGACCACCACGCGCACGAGCGGCGTTTCGCCCTGCATGGCCTCGAGCTCGGCCGCCTTGGCGGTGAGTTCGGCGCGCAGGGCCTCCGCGTCGGCGTCGCCCCCGTTGCCATCGGCGTGTGCCTCGAGCTGCTCGCGCAGCGCACGAATCGCATCCACCAGGGCGCGTTCCTGCTCCCACCGTCCCTCGAACTCGGCCAGACGTCCCTGCACCCGTTCCCGCAGCGCGGCAATGTTGGTGAGCCGCTCGCCATGGTTCGCGCCCGCCGCTTCCTCACGCATGAGCACGCGGGACTGCACGTCGAGGTCGTTGATCTGGCGACGCAGATCTTCCACGGGTCCCGGCGTGGCGCTCTGCCCGAGCGCGAGCCGCGCGCAGGCGGTGTCGAGCACACTGACGGCCTTGTCGGGGAGCTGACGATCCGGGAGATAGCGATGGGACAGCCGTACCGCGGCATCCACGCCGCTATCGAGGATGCGCACGTTGTGGTGCTTCTCGAGCGCCGGCACGACGGCGCGCAGCATCAGCATGCACACGTCTTCCGTGGGCTCGTCCACCTTCACGACCTGGAAGCGACGCGAGAGCGCCGGATCCTTCTCGAAGAACTTCTTGTACTCGCTCCATGTGGTGGCCGCGATCGTGCGCAGCTCGCCGCGCGCGAGCGCCGGCTTGAGCAGGTTGGCGGCGTCGTTCTGCCCAGCAGCTCCGCCAGCGC
>JAABRY010000237.1 GCA_011390645.1 Gemmatimonadota bacterium | reverse complement strand
GTTGACGGGCGTGCCGACGGTCATGGCGCGCGGGCAGGGCGGTCTGCTCGACGTGGCGATCGATCCGAACTTTGCGACCAACCGGATGGTCTACCTCTCCTTCTCCGAGCCGGGCGCCGAGAACACCGCGGGTACCGCCGTGGCCAAGGGACGTTTGGGTGCGGCCGGGCTCGAGAACGTGCAGGTGATCTGGTCGCAGCAGCCGAAGGTGCGCAGCAATCAGCACTACGGCTCGCGGTTGGTGTTCCGCAATGATGGCACGCTGTTCATCACCACCGGTGACCGCGGCAACCAGCGCCCCCTCGTGCAGGACCTCGGTGCGACCATCGGCAAGGTGATTCGGATCAACACCGACGGCTCGATTCCGCGTGACAATCCGTTTGTTGGCCGCGACGGTGCGCGCAGCGAGATCTGGTCGTACGGGCACCGCAACATGCAGGGCGCCACGCTCGACCCCAACGGCGTGCTCTGGACCACTGAACACGGACCGCGGGGGGGGGACGAGCTGAACCGCACCGAGGCCGGCAAGAACTATGGTTGGCCAATCATCACCTACGGCGAGGAGTATCAGGGCGGCGCGATCGGTGAGGGTACCGCCAAGGCCGGGATGGAGCAGCCGATCTGGTACTGGAATCCGGTGATCGCAGCGTCAGGGCTCACCTTCTACACGGGTGACGCGATCCCGGGGTGGAAGGGCTCGTTGCTCGCGGGCTCGATGACCCCTGGCGGCCTCGTACGGCTCGAGATGCAGAACGGTCGCGTGGTGAAGGAGGAGCGCTACCTGGTCGAGATGAAGGAGCGCTTCCGCGCCGTGAAACAGGGTCCCGACGGCTTCGTGTACGTGCTCACCGATCAGACGGCCGGTCGCGTGCTGCGCATCAAGCCGGCCGGGCGATAGGCCCTCGCATGGACCGCACCCTGCTGCGTCACTTCCTGGCGGCGATTGCCTACCGCACCCAGAAGGCGCTGCGGGGTGCGCCCGCGCACTATACCGATTTCAGCGCGGGGCAACAGCTCCGCACGCCGGTCGAGATCCTGCGCCACATGACCAGCGTCCTCGGCTACGCCCGGACCTTCTTCGTGGGCGGCACCTATCCCTTTCGTCCCGATCCGCTGCCGACCTTCGCCGATGAGCAGGAGCGCTTCCACGAGATGCTGGGCGCACTCGACGCACTCCTCGAACAGGGCGCCATCGCGAACGAACTCACCGATGATCAGCTTCTGCAGGGACCGCTCGCCGATGTGATGACGCATGTCGGCCAACTCGCGCTCCTGCGTCGGTTGGCCGGTGCGCCGATTCCACCCGAAAACTTCATTCACGCCACCGTGCGCGTGGGGCATCTCGGCTCGGCGCAGGCGGACCCCGCCGCGCCCGATGCCGTCTGGCATGAGGCGCCGCCCAGCGCGAATGACTGACACGCCCCACCCTGCGACGGCAGGAGTGATTGCCCCACCACCGCTGATCTATGGCGTTCCCCTGCTGGCCGGGCTGTTGCTCGACCGGTGGTTCCCGTGGCCACTGGTGCCAGAGCGGGTCACGCTGCGGCTCGGACTCCTCCTGGTTGCCCTCGGGTTCATCGCGCTTCCCGCCGTGCTGGCGTTCCGGAAAGCACGCACCCATCCCGAACCGTGGAAGCCGACCAAGGCGCTCGTGACCGTGGGGCCGTATCGCTTCACGCGAAACCCGATGTATGTCGGGATGACCCTGCTGTATCTGGGCACGACCATCTGGCAGAACACGATCTGGCCGCTCCTCGCCCTCCCAGCGGTGGTTGCGGTGATCCATGTCGGCGTGATCCAGCGCGAGGAGCGCTATCTCGAAGGGCTCTTCGGGGATGACTATCGGATCTACCGCGAGCGCGTCCGCCGCTGGCTCTGAGGGGGAGTTGGCTGGGCGCCCCAAGCGGCGCATCTTGAAGGATCCCCAACTCGCGATACGCCCATGATCCGTCTGCTGTCGTCCCCGGCGCGCCTCGCCGCGCTGCTGCTCCTGCTCCCGTGTGGTGCACTCGTTGCGCAGGCGCCCGAGGGTCCCACCGGACTGCTCTCCTTGTCGGAGCAGATCCGCGTGCGCGAGTCGTGGCTCGATGCCCGTCACGCGATGCTGCTGCCGATGATGCGCCGCCACGGCATCGGGATGTGGATCGTGGTGAACGAGGAGTTCCACGACAACCCGGTGGTGCATGCGATCGCTCCGCCGCGGCCGTACACCGGCAATCGTGATGTCTTCGTCTTCGTGGATGCCGGGGAGCGCGGACTCCGTCGTGTCGCCCTGACCGGCTACTCCGAGGACAACCTCACGCGCTGGTTCGAGAGCACCGAGGAGCCGCGGCCCGCGCCGGTGGTCCTGCGCGAGCTCTATGCGGAGCATGCACCTGCCACCATCGGTCTGCAGATTGGGGGGGGGAGGGGCCAGACCCGCGCCCTCACCCACGATGCCTACACCTGGCTGGTCGGGGTGCTTGGCGAGGACGCCGTCCCGAAATTCGTCAGTGCCGCGCCCCTCATCGAGGAACTCCTCGACACGCGCCTGGAGGCGGAGAAGCCACACTTCACCGCCGCGGTCGCGGTGACCGCACGCATCGTTGAGCGCGCCCTGTCCAGCGAAGTGATCACCCCGGGTGTCACGACGGTGGGCGACGTCCGCAACTGGCTCTATGATGCATTGTGGGCACATGGGGTGCGCACCTGGTTCCAGCCCGACCTGCGGGTGCAGCGGCAGGGCGGTGGGCTACCGCTCTCGCGCGGCTTCCTCGCGGTTGCCCCGGAGAAGACCGTGATCCTCCACGGCGACGTGGTGCATATCGACTTCGGCATCACCTACATGGGCTTTGACACCGACTGGCAGAAGATGGCCTACGTGCTCAAGCCCGGCGAGACCGACGCCCCGGAGGGACTCAAGGTTGCGATGCGCAACGCGAACATCCTGCAGGACGCGCTGACACGACGCCACTCACGCCCAGGGCGCACGGCGGGTGAGGCCTACCGAGGCACGATGCAGGAGATGGGAGAGCGCGGCATCGAGGCGATGATCTACTCGCACCCGATCGGCCTGCAGGGCCACGGACTCGGCGCGAGCATCGATTTCCGCTCGGCGCTGCGCGAAGGCGCGCAGGGGAAGCAGCTCCGCAAGGGGTCGTATATCTCGATCGAGCTCAATGCCAAGACGCCGATCCCGGAGTGGGGCGGGGAATCGCTGTTCGTGATGTTCGAAGACGATGCCTGGCTCGCCGATGACGGCTGGCACTTCTTCCAGCCCCGGCAGGAGGCGTGGTTCCTGGTGGGGCAACGCTAGGACCTCCCCGCACATCACCCGGGTAAGGAGAAGGGACAACATTCACCCCCTCTCTGGCGTACAACTT
>JAABRY010000236.1 GCA_011390645.1 Gemmatimonadota bacterium | reverse complement strand
GTCGCATCAAGTATGAGCTTGAGGGCGGTGGCCGCAAAGACCCGGAACAGTGGCCGCAGATCATCTTCGCCGCGGGAGACGCGATGGTTCGCTTCGAGGTCGCCATCCGACCGCACCTCCCGGCGATTCACGGCTAACGCAAGGCAATGCCGGCAGCTTGGAGCATCTGCCAGCATCGTAGTAGCGAGTGTTCGCGTGGTGTACGTCAGAGGGCGGCTCACTCCTCATCGAGCAGGTCCTCGAGAGGGATCGCCGCCCGCTTTCGTTGGGCATCGAAGGCGTGGACGTACTGCCGCATCGTGAGGACGGGATCAGCATGGCCGGCGCGGTCCGCAACCGTCCGAACATCGACGCCCTTGAAGATCAGCCTCGAGAGGTGCATGTGCCGCAGATCGTGGAACCTTGCGTGCGACACGCCCGCCTGTTGCTTCAGCGTCCGGTAGACCTTGTAGAGGTTGGAGGCGTTGATGGTCTTCCCGACGTGAGACGTGAACATCCTCTCTGGCTGTTGATCTGGCTGCATGCCCAAGGCCACGAGTTCTGCTCGCTGACGTTCACGGTGTTCAGCGAGTACGGCCAAGGTTCCGGCGTCCAGGGCGATGATCCGGCGGCCCGCTTCACTCTTGGGGGCGCTCTCGACGATGCGACCGCTTCGCGTGTCGACGCTGAGCGAAACGACGATGCTGTCGCCTTTGAGATCCGTCCATCGCAGGGCGAGAACCTCGCCGATCCGCAAGCCCGTCAAGAAGGTGAGGTAGAACAGCGCGTACAGCCTGTGGTTCTTCGCGGTTTCAAGGAAGCGCTTGACCTCGTCCACCTCCCAGAGGACGGCGGGTTTCGTCTTGTGGGCCTTCTTCTCGGTACCGGTCATGGGGTTGCGGGCGATCATGTCCCACTTCTCGGCCTGAGTGAACATCATCTTAAGAACGGTGCGCGTGGCGTTGGCCGTCCGCGTGCCGATCGTGGCCGCGAGATGATCGAGGTGCTGCTGGACAGCGAAGGTCTTGATGTCCTCGAGCCTGGTGCGGCCGAGCTTGGGCAGGACGTGACGTTCGAGGGTGCCCCGATACGAGTCGAGAGTTCGGGGCCTGACTTGCGATGCCTTCGTCGCAAGCCACGCGTCGGCGAAGCTCTTGAGCGTCTGGGGCGCGGCGGCAAGCGGAAGGTGCGCATGCCGCTTCCGCAGCTCGTCGAGGGCCGCGACGACTTCTTTGCGGGTCGCGGCAGTACGGTAGCGTCGCAGTTGCTTGCCGGTCTCTGGATGGAAGCCGACAGTGAGCTGGGCGCGCCAGCGGCCGTTGGGTAGGCGGTGGACGGAGCCTTCTCCGTTTCCTCGCTTGGACATCGTTGCTCCTGATGTGACACTGGGACCCCGGTCTCCCGGGGTCCCAGAGGGAAGGGTGGTGGTGTAGAGGTGGTAGCGCGCTACACCCTGGTTGTGGCTGGTGTCTCGGCCGGCTCGCCGCATCGGCCTCCTCTGCGGCCGCTGGCTCGCGTGTTGCCGAACTCTCGCTGGATCATCCCTGCATGTAGGGTCCTTGCGGGCACCCTGCAGCAGCCGCGTCGGATGCGTCGCGTGCGTCGGATGTCGCGCTCTCTTCTATCTCGTGGTTCTTAGGCGTTGACCAGCAGGGTCGGTTGGCTGGCTTGGCGTCGCGATGTGAGCAGAGGTTGCCATACCATCTGTCGCATCTGTCGCATCCGACGCCCTGATTGTGAGTTCAAGCGTTCGATCCCAGTCAGCGATCGGTCCGGCGGATGCGGTTCATCCTCTGCGAGTTGCTTCCTGGCGTCTTGTACCGGGTGATCTCGATGCCTTCGCGGCGGAGCACAGGCGCGAGGCGCTCGAGCTCTTGCGCCAACCGCTTGGTGCTGCTCGGCCAAGCGGAGTCCCCGCGCTCGTTGAGGTTCGCCCGGTCATGCAACTGGGCGAGAAGCTCCGACATGGTGAGGTCCCAGTCACCCTCCTCGGACATCTCGACCAGCGGCCGGATGAACGGCACGGGCTCGAGCTGGATGGAGCCGAGCTGCTTGGCGTTGGCTGCCAGTGCCTGCTCCATGTCGCCCGGCGCGAGTCCGAAGGAGGCCGCCGCCGCTTCAGCGAGGCAGGCGGCATCAGCGAGCCTGGGCGACTCGGACAACGTGACGCCGCCCACCCGATCGAGGGCCATCGCCAGCGCATCTAGCAACGCGCCGAAGATGAGCGGGGCATCCTGCTCGAACTCGCTCTTGAGTTCGCCCTCCTTGCGACGGTCGGCGGGCTCGATGTAAGGCGGCCGCACGTGGTAGGTCCGATCCGCGAGGTCCGGGCGGGTGATCACGTCGGGGATGGACGTCAAGATGACCGGGAGCTGAACTTCGAGCACGATCTCATCGTTGTCGCTGTAGAGCTTGCGCCTCGTGATGCCACCGCCCGTAGAAAGCTTGCACATCGCGTCGCTCATGTCTGCTGACAGGCGGCTGAGGTTGTCCAGCGCCAGCACATGAGCGTGGCTGGCGGCGTTCGCCAGCTCGGTCTCGTTGGATGGCATCGAGCGCAGCTCGGCCTTGGACGGGTCCGTGAGACGCTTGAGCACCCTGGCCGCAGAGGACTTCGCCGTCCCTTGCTCGCCCTGGATCGCGAGGATCGGGTACGGACCTCGAGGAGCGAGCGCAGCGAGAAGCCACGCCAGGACAACGGGACGGTCAGCATCGTCGACGTTGACGTACTTCCAGAGAAGATCGACCGAGCCGCCCGTGCGCGGGATGGGGAGTGCTCGTGCCGAAGCGGGACGCCAGAACTTGACCGGCGGCTCCGAAACGACCACCCAGGATCCCCCCTCGAGCTTCACAGCGGTCCCGTCCTCGCCACCGAGGTCAATGTAGACGGCACCATCGTGCTCACCGACTCGGATGAACACGTTGTGTTCGGCGCCATCGAAGAGCGCCTCCGCAGCCAAGGTCTGGACGAGCGCATCGATCGTGTTGTTCGTCGCACCGGTTCCATGAGCCTTGTAGGCGGCCCTGGCAAGCCACCTCCGGAAGGATTCGGACTGCACGGAATGGACCTGGATCGCGCCGTTGACACGCACGGAGGCGTACGGTTCGTGGTCACGGCT
>JAABRY010000235.1 GCA_011390645.1 Gemmatimonadota bacterium | reverse complement strand
CTGTGGAAGAGTTCCACGATCTGCGGGCGGATCACGCCGAGCAGACCGCCATTCGGGCGACCCTCACCGTCAGTCGCTGCGATCTCCTTCTCGGGCTCGGTGCCCTCGGACAGGAGGGCCCGCAACTGGTCCTCGGCCCCGGCCAAGGCCTCGAGGTCGACCCAGTCCGGATCGAGCATGTGGAGCTCACGCTGGTGCGCAATGACCTTCAGAAGGTCGGGCGGGGGCGCCGCCCCCTGTTCCAGGAGCGCATCGCACAGTGCCTCA
>JAABRY010000234.1 GCA_011390645.1 Gemmatimonadota bacterium | reverse complement strand
TGAGCGAGCGCAGCGAGCGAGTTCCGGTCCGACGGTTGGCGGCTGCCCCCCGACCGAGCCGAGCGCTCGACGAGAACGGAACCCGCTCGATCGACCCCCCGTGCCGGGGCTGCGGTACCCCTAAGCGCCCCCTAACGATTCGAGCGCCGTGCGGCGATCTTCCCCTGATCCGATTTCTGTATTCCCCGTTCTCTGTCCCCGAGTCCGCCATGCGTACCATACCAGCCGTTGCCGCCATTCTCCTCCTCGCCACTGCCTGCTCTGGCGGTGACGTGATGGGAGGCGGGGCCGCCTCCGTTGTCGAGCGGGATTCCGCGGGGATCGCCATCCGCGAATACTCCGCTGCCGCCATCCAGGCCGCGCCGGAGTGGGCGATTGCCGAGACACCGATGGCCGTCATCGGGGGCGACGAGGACGATGCCACGCTCGATCTCTCGACCGGCGCCTTCGGCGGAATGCTCTCCGATGGCGGGTTGATCGTGGCAACGGCGCAACCTGCCGCGATCTACCGCTTCGGTCCCGATGGCGCCCGGATGGGCAACCTCGGTCGTGGGGGTCAGGGCCCGGGCGAGTATGCCTTCTTCCAGTACGTGCACGTCTTCCCGGGCGACACCGTGCTCGCGTTCGAGATCGTGCGGCGGAAGAGCATCCTCTATCTGGCCGACGGCACCTTCATCGGTGAGCAGGACATTCCGTTGCCCGAGGGCCGTCAGATTCCTCCCCTCATGCGTGGCCGCCTGCGTGACGGCACCTTCGTGCATTCAGGCGAGGCGCTCATCCCGCAGGCGCCTGGAGGGGCGGAGAAGATCTTCCGGCTCGACCTGCCGATCTTCTCGCTCGCGCCGGAGAGCACCGAGTACGACACGATGCTCGTCACCCGCTCCGCGCAGCAGTATGCCTCGTCGGTCTCGGCGCTGGGGAATACGATGCCGATCGCTCGTCCCGTGGCCTTCGGCCCGGCGCCGCTGATCACCGTCGGCGATGAACTCACGTGGGTATCGACGGGCGACGTCGCGGAAATGGCGGCCTTCCGCCTCGGTTCGCGCACGCCCACGCAACTGGTACGCTTCGAGATGGCACCGCGTCCGGTCACCGAGACCGATCGCCAGCGCTACAAGGACGAAGTCATCGAGGGGCTCAAGCAGTTTGAACAGATGATGCCACCGGGGATGCTGGATTCAGAGGTGGAGAAGCTCGACCAAACCATCTTCGCCGCGGAGTTTCCACCCCTCGGGCAGATCATCACCGACAAGGCCGGACGCATCTGGGTTGGCACCGGCGTCGCCTTTGGCGACAACGAACGCTCGTGGATGGTCCTCTCCCCCGCAGGTGAATTGATTGGTCGCGTGACCCTGCCCGAGGGCGACCTCTTCGCCGCGGCGACGGATCGAGTCGTCGTACGCCGCACCGACGACACCACCGGGATGGTCCGGTTCGAAGTCTGGGGACTCAACGGCGAGCAGTGATTGGCGATTGGTGATTGGTGTCTTTCCAACATCCAACATCCAATAGCCAACAGCCTACGTCCGGCGGTTGACACCGCCGGCTGGTGCGACCTCTAACGACTAACGACTAACGACCAACGACCAACGACTACATGCCACCTGACAACTCCGTCTCCTGGGGCGGCATCACCGGCCGCTTCCTCTTCGCCCTGTTGCTCACCTACGGCACCTGGAATCCGCTGGGCAAGTCGTTCGTGCACTGGGTGATCTTGCCGATCGTGGGCAGGGGAGGCGATGCCGCGGCGAGCGCGCCGATCAAGTTCCTGCTCGCCATCCTGCTCGTGATCGGGTGGACGATCTTCCTGCAGGCCACCCGGCGGGCGCTCGGTGTCGTCGGCGCCGTCCTCATCGCAGCGCTCTGCGGTGGCATCATCTGGCTGCTGACCAGTTGGAAGGTGCTCGCGTTGCGCGGTGATGTGATTGCGCATGCCGTACTGGTCTCGACCGCGATTCTGCTCACCGTGGGGATGAGTTGGTCACACCTGTCGCGTAACTTGACTGGACAGGTGGATACGGATTCGGTGGACTGACGTGAGGGGGCGTCGCTGCGCGACGCGGGTGAACGGTGAACGGTGAACGGTGATTGGCGAGTGGTGATTGGTGATTGCCGAATTACAACATCCAACATCCAATATCTTGCGACCTACGACCTACGACCTACGACCTACGACCTCTACATAACGACCCATCCTCCACAGGGAGCGCCCCATGCTCTGGACCATCCTCATCGGCTTTCTCGCCGGCGTCATCGCCAAGTTCCTCATGCCGGGGAAGGGCCCTGAGGGCTTCATCATCACCACGCTGCTCGGCATCGTCGGCTCGTGGGTTGGTGGCTGGCTCGCGGGGATGGCGGGAATGTCGCCCAATGTTGGCCTCATCGGCTCGGTCGTGGGTGCGATGGTGATTCTGGCCGTTCACCGCGCACTGTCGAAGTAGCGCAGGCCCGACGATGGGCACCCCGTTCCCGCACGTTCCGCTGACCGGTTGGACCGCGCGTTCACCCGAGGAGCTGCTCGCGCGGGCGCGGGCGATGCGCGAGGAGTTGCAACAGCGGAGGACGGTGCGTGACTTCGCACCGACGCCGGTCCCTCGCGAGGTGATCGAGGAAGCGATTCGTGCGGCGGGGACTGCACCCAGCGGCGCAAACCGCCAGCCGTGGCATTTCGTGGCAGTCAGCGACCCGGAGACGAAGCGGCAGATCCGTGAGGCCGCCGAGGCGGAGGAGCGGGAGTTCTACGCCACGGCGCCGGCGGAGTGGCTCGGTGCACTCGCCCCGCTGGGCACCAATCCCGAGAAGCCATTCCTTGAGATCGCGCCGTGGCTGATCGCCGTGTTCCAGGAGCGCCACGGCGAGGCACCCGATGGTTCACGCATCATGAATTACTACGTGCAGGAGTCGGTCGGCATCGCCTCGGGGATGCTCATCGCCACGCTGCACCACGCGGGACTCGCCACCCTGACCCACACCCCCTCCCCCATGGCGTTTCTCGGCAAGATCCTCGGCCGCCCCGCCCGCGAGCGCGCGATGATGCTGATCGTGACGGGCTATGCCGCGCCCGACGCGATGGTACCCGTGATCGCGAAGAAGGGGTTGGCGGAGATTGCGACGTTTGTGGGGTGAGGGGTGAGGGGGTAAAGTGGTGAAACGTGAAAGGTGAAAGGGGGTTTCGTTTCCGTTTCACCTTTCACCAAGCACGGCCGAAGGCCGTGTCCCCCTCACCCCTCACCCCTCACCCCTCACCCCCTTATTTTCCCCTCTCCCCTTACACAGGCATCCCAACATGGCCAAGTTCGGCTCCGTCGCTGGCATCGTGCTCGTCGCCCTGATCGGGGTGATGGTGTTCTTCACTGGTTGCACCAAGGTGGACCAGACCGAT
>JAABRY010000233.1 GCA_011390645.1 Gemmatimonadota bacterium | reverse complement strand
ACCGACAAGCTCGACGCGCTCTGGAAGACGGATCTGGCCGCGTTCAACCAGCGGCTGGGGCGCCTGAACCTCGCACCCGTCGATCCGGCGTGCGCGAAGGCCGAAGGGTGCGGGCCGACGGCCTGACCCTCGGCGCCTGCTGATGTGCACGAAGGGCCCGCCGGAGACTCCGGCGGGCCCTTCGTGATCACTGCTGCAGCCAGATCGACACGTGTGCGTCGTGCGGTGGTTGTAATGGACCACTTCCACGGAGGTCGTTGAGCGTTGCCCTCGTGCACTGTGCAGCCGGTCCTTCCCTGAAGGGGCGCTGCTGTTCATGGGGTTCTGGTCGTGCGGCGGCGTGTCCTTCTCCCGGCAGGTGCCGCCCAGCATCAGGAGACGATTGTATCTGGCAAGGGTTCAATCAACATGCGCGAGACCGCCTCGTATGCGACTCTTTGATCGTACTCGATGCCGGAACGAAGTAGTGGGATGATGTCGCCAAGGAATGCCCGGTTCTGCATCTTGAGCGCCAGCGTTCGTTCCATATCTGTGCGGTAGAGTGGGCCGCGTTCATTCTGCATGTAGAACATGAAGGCCTCGCGAATCGCGACGGGATCCACGTCGGCTTGGCGAAGTGCGTGGTCGAGATCGAAGAGGTCGCGCCCTTTGCGCCGCTGGTGGAGCGCGCGAAGTTTTGTACCGAGCAGTTCCTCGAGCCTGTATGTTTGCACGTCGGTGGTTCCGGAGAACCAGCTGTTGGAGACTGAGTATGGGTGCGCATGAATGCCGAAGACCGCCTCGTGTTCGCGGCTGTTGATTTCGACCTTGACCTTCATGTGGCTCGGTGGTCCCTGCGTCGTTGCGAACGCGAACGTGATCGTCCCGATTTTCTCTGAGAGCTTTGTCTTGTCGGGTCCGATCCACTGAAGGACGGAGCGCAGTCTGTCAAACAGTGGGCCAATAGGCTCCATGACTGTTGTGACGAGGTCGAGATCGTTTGAGTAGCGCGCCGCCGGCGCGAGATGGCACTTGTGCAAGACCGTGCCGCCGCGAAATGCGAGGCGTCGAGCAAGCCACTGATCGTTGAAGATTTCGACCACGGCCTTCGAGAGCACCAGGTCCTGTTCCACTTGGGCCAGGTCGAGCCATGGTGCCGTGGTGGCACGCCATTCGATCAGATTCGCCTCAGGAATCATCGTGCGTGTTCGGGTTAGTCGGGGTCGATGTCGGTGTTGACCAACAGGCGCCATTCGTGATCCCGTAGAGCCCCTTCCGTTGGCGCCGCTGGATCAAGCGGGCACAAGCGCGCCGCGTCAAGGTCAAGGAGTGCTCGAAAGGCGTCGGCCAGATCACCGTGGCCGACGACGCGCAAGAGAAACCCCAGACGCTGGGCGGTTGGCAAGTCCCCGTGCACAGCGTCAACGAGTCGCTCGGCACGCAGGTGTGCGCCAAGATCGGCCAGCAGCGTGGCCACATTGTCGAGATACCCCGCGTACCGTCGATAGCGCACGAGGTCTGCCGCCGTAGTCTCAACGGTAGACACCACGACATTGCCTGTCTGGATTTGCATCACTTGGGTCGCGCTCATCGCAAGGCGCTCCTTTCGGATCCAGCGAATCCGGCCGCGTCCAACGGTCTTGGAGGGTCGCCAGCTGTCGGTGATGACTTGGAGTTCCTGTGGTGCTTGCTGGCTCGCACCATGCAAGGCGGCGGCGCTGAGAAGTGCGACATAGTACGGTTGCCCGAGGTGATGCATCAGGGGGTCGATGTATGACAGGGGCGGCGGCGCACCGACCAACCGGTGCTCCGGACGCACGAGCACATAGAGGCCTTTGACCGGGCGAACGAGGCGTCCTCTGGCCACCAGGCGCGACAGCGCCACATCAGCACCAGCGCCCTGCTCGCCGAGAGCGTGGTATGCCTCCTCTGGGGTGAAGTGGTATAGACCCTGTGCAAGCAGGCGGTCGACCCATCCCTGCACGGCAAGCCGGCCGCTCTCGTGTCGGTGCGCGGGAGGGAGTTGTCGAGCGGTTGTGGGCGGACGTGAGGTAGACACTGGCTCTTGCATCGGATCGCGGAATCTCTGTTAGTTAACATAATATGTTAAGTAATGACGATCTTGTGCAATACTAGCCTGCCGCAATTCACTGCTGCAGCCAGATCACCAGCGTCCCACACGTGGCGGTGCCGAGCGGGTTGAAGCGCGCCGGGGTGGAGGCGGTCGTGTAGAACTCCACGCCCGCGATCATGGACGCCTCGAGGCTGCGCAGGTCGAACGGTGGCAGGAACGTGCCGTTGGCGTAGCGCAGCACATTGTCCACGAACACGTTCACGTGACAGCGGCTGGCAAGGGGCGTGATGATGCTGATCGCGCCGCGCCCCGAGGTGGCGAGCACCTGCCCGCCCTCGTTGATCAGCCGCACCCCGGGCAGCCGCGCGCGCACCACGGCATCGAACGTGCGCCCCCGGTCCCGCAGCAGCTCGGCCCGCGTGATGAAGCGGCCGAGCCCCATGGCGCGGCGCTCCTCGAACTCGGCCATCTCGACGTTGCGTGGGGCGTCCGCGTCGGCCTCGGTGACGACGCGCTCGAGCGTGGGCGGCAGCGGGTCGAGGTCAATGTCGAGCTCCACCGGTGGGCCAGCCGCCAGGGGCAGTGTGGCCCGCGCGGGTGCGAAGCCCACGGCCTGCACGAGCAGTTCGTACTCGCCCGGGCGCACGTTCGTGATGGCGAACCGGCCGAGCGAGTCGGTGCGCGTCTCGCGACTGGCGGCAGGGAGCGCCACCGTGGCCCCTGTGATCGGACGCCCCGTCTCGGCGTGCAGCACGCGACCGCGCACGGTTGCCGCTTGGGCTGACAGGGTGGCCGGGCAAACAACGCCGAGGAACAGGAGCACCACGAGGCGATGCCGCATGGTGCTGGATGAACGGCCGGCGCGGCCGGCGCGGTCAGAGCCGGGCACGAGGGGGCTCGGAGAGGTGACAAGGCGATACAAACGCCAAACGCCGTTAGCCTCAAGGCGGACGGCGTTCACGTATCCTGAAACTTCGGAGGAGGGTGGTCACGAACTTCTGACCAACCATGTCAAAGAAAAATGCGTAACGACACGTGTGGAAATCGTCGACAAATCTCTGAGAGTGCCCGGGGTGGGACTCGAACCCACAACCTATAGCTTAAAAGGCTACTGCTCTACCATTGAGCTACCCGAGCAAACCGCGCTCGCCCAATATATCAGGCCGACGCGCTCGCGTCGTACCCCGCGTCCGAAACCGCGGCCGCAATCGCGTCCGACGACGACTGCGACGGGTCGTATGACACCTCCGCCGACCCGATCTCCACCCGAGATACCGTCACCCCCGGCACCGCCTCCAGCGCTTCCCGGACCGCGCGCACACAGTGCTGGCAGCTCATGCCGTCGATCGTCAGTGTT
>JAABRY010000232.1 GCA_011390645.1 Gemmatimonadota bacterium | reverse complement strand
TCTGTCCGCTCACCGGAATGGACGAGGCGAATCCCATGGCGGCCGAGACGCGACGATCGAGTTCGCGCACCTTGCCATGATCGCCGTCGAACAGCGTGAGGAAGGATGCCTGCGTACCGGTGGTGCCCTTCACGCCGCGGAATGGCAGCGTGGCGATGCGATGCTCCAGGTCGGCAATGTCGAGCACGAGATCCTGCATCCACAACGTCGCGCGCTTGCCGACGGTCGTCAGCTGCGCAGGCTGCAGATGCGTGTAGCCGAGGCAGGGCAGCTCCCGCCACGTACGCGCGAACGTGGCCAGAGACCGCAGGGCATCGATGCATTTGTCACGCAGCAGCGCCAGTCCGCGCCGCATGAGCACGAGTTCGGCGTTGTCGGTGACGTAGCAACTCGTCGCGCCGAGATGGATGAACGGGCGCGCGGCTGGCGCCACATCGCCAAAGGCGTGCACGTGCGCCATCACGTCGTGCCGGAAGCGACGCTCGTACTCGGCCACGGCCGCGAAGTCGATGTCGTGCTGATGGGCACGCATGGCCGCGATCGCATCCTCCGGGATGGCAATGCCGAGATCGCGCTGCGCCTCGGCCAGGGCGAGCCACAGGGCGCGCCACAACCCGTAGCGGGCGTCGCCGCCCCACAGCTCGAGCATGGCACGGGACGCATAGCGCTCGGCGAGCGGCGACGAATACACGGAAGGAGAATCAGCGGACACGGAAGTTGATCGAGTAGGGACCTTGGCCAGCACGCTCGAACCACAGCTGCACGACACCACGAGCACCGTAGGCCTCGATGGCACGCGCCGCGAGATCGGCACTGGTGATGGGCGTATTGCCGATCTGGACGATGACGTCGCCGGCTTGGAGACCAAGCTCGGACTGCAGACGCTCGGACGCACTGAAGACCACAGCACCCGCACGTGAACGAATGCGGCGCTCCTCTCGAATGGCGTCGGTGAGCGTGACCAGCTCGAGTTCACGCAGCACGGTGACCCGCGGCGCACTGACCTCCGGAACGTCGGCCACGGTCAGCCGCAGCGTCAGCTCCCGCTCGCCCCGCTTCACGGTCAGGGGGAGCGTATCGCCCACACGCAGCTCGAGGAGTCGCGCTTCCCAATCGAACGGGTTGCGGATCGGCTTCACGCCCGCGCGCATCAGGATGTCACCCGAACGCACACCCGCGCGCTCTGCGGGCGAGCCGGGCACGACGCGTCCCACCAGCGGGACCGACCGTACCGCATCACGCGCGCTGCTCACTTCGGACAACTGCAGCTGTACGCCTACCCACGGTTGACGCACGCGACCGTGCGTGAGCAGGTCATCGACAATGCGCATCGTGCGATCGATCGGAATCGCGAAACCGAGCCCCACCGAGCCGCCTGTCGGAGAGTAGATGGAGCTATTGACCCCGACCACATCTCCCATCGCGTTCACCAGCGGTCCGCCGGAGTTGCCGGGGTTGATTGCGGCATCGGTCTGGATCATGTCGAGATACATGCCGGCGCCCTCGCTGCGCGCCGTGATGTTGCGACCCACGGCACTGATCACACCGACGGAGACACTCGGCTCGCTGTTTCCGAGCACGAACCCGAACGGATTGCCGATGGCGATACTCCACTCGCCCACGAGCAGATCGGACGAGGTGCCAACTCGCGCCACGGGAAGCCCCGTCGCATCGATCCGGAGAACGGCGAGATCGTTCTGCTCATCCTCGCCCACCAGCGTAGCCGGATACGTGGTGCCGTCGCGAAGCGCGACGACGATGCTCGAGGCGCCGGAGACCACATGCGAGTTGGTCACGATGACGCCGTCATCGCGTACGATGAATCCCGAACCGATGCCGGCGCGGGCGCGCTGACCGCTGCGCCCGCCGAACATCATCTCGAAATAGTCTGCCGGCACGCGTTCCACGGTCTCGGTCTGCACACTCACCACGGCCGGCGCGACCAGTTCCACCGCATTGGTGATCGCGGTCCGACGCGACTGGGCGATCTCCTGGGCGGGTAACTCGCCGGGAGGCAGGGCCACCCGGCTCGGCGCATCGGCCGTCGCACCGACCGCTCGAGCCGCTTCCTGACCGAGCGAATCCGCCGGACTCGCCCCCACACAGCCGGCCGCCAGACACACGGCCGTCGCGATCGCCCCGAGACGTGCCACGCTCACGGCTCGCCGGCGCGCAAACGTTGCCCACCGGCCGGTCGCCGCTGCGTATCAGCCAGCGCCTGATCCGTAAATGGGTACGCGAGCATGGCCCGCAGCGTCCCCGCGCCCACCACTGCAGCGTCTGCACCAGCGGCGCCACATGCTGCCATGGACGCGGAGCTACTCGGGAACAGCGCCACCAGCTCGGCCTCGAGACCGGCCGCGTCGAGCAGCGCTCGCGCGCCCGCCACCACCTCGGCACCGGCGCCGCTCATCGCATCGAGACGGTCGACATCGACCAGCACGAACGTCGCACCGGCCTTCGCCGCGAACAACGCCTGTGCCGCCGTCCCGACAAAAGTGGCCGCCACGCGGATGCCTGCCGAGGAGAGCTCCCGCATGCGAACAGCCGACGCCTCGTTGAACGGCAGCTGCAGCACCACATTGTCCGCGGCCCGCCCGAGCGCGCGCACCTGCTCATCGCCGTCGTGAGCGTGGGCCAGCACGTCGGCCCCATCGACGAGCACGGGGAACGGCACGGCCCGCGCAAACGAGGCGAGCCAGGTGACGGCAGCGTCGGGCGAGCTGGCGGTCGCGAGGGCATCGTCCGGGAGGACGACGCCGTCGCACCAGCCGCGGGCCGCAGCCCACTGCACGTCGTCGAGCGCGTCGGTCGCGAGAAAGAGCTTCACGTCGAAGAAAGATAAAGGGTCGCAGGATACTGGACCTGCTCCAGACACAATCCCTGGGGCGGGGCGGGGGCGGAGGTACCCCGATTGTCGCCCGCACGGAGCAACTCGGCGATCGTGCCGGGAGGACGTCGGCCAAGACCGACCTCCACCATCGTGCCCACCAGAAATCGGACCATATGGTGCAGGAAGCGATTGGCTTCGATCTCGAACATCAGGCCTCCAGCGCGCGGCTGCCAGCCTGCCATGAGGATTTCGCAGCGATGATCATCCGTTTCAGGAGCGGTCCCGCGCACCGCAAAGGCGCGGAAGACGTGCGCGCCGGGCAGCGCCGCCGCCTCGGCTGAGAGCAACGGCAGATCCAGCGCGCGCCCGAGCGGCCATTCGGTCCGCCGCCGAAACGGAGACATCGCCGCACGATCGGTACCGACGGCGTACGTGTACCGGCGCCGCTCGGCACTGTAGCGCGGATGAAAGGCGGCGCGCATTGGAAACGCCTCAGCCACCCACACGTCGGCGGGCAGTTTCGAGTTGATGGCCCGTCGCAGCGATTCGGCGCTCCAGCGGGGCGCGACCCGCACGCCGACCGCCTGACCACGCGCATGCACGCCCGCATCCGTACGGCCGGAACCTGTCGCCGTCACCGGCTGGCCACAGATGATCGCGAGCGCCCGTTCCATCTC
>JAABRY010000025.1 GCA_011390645.1 Gemmatimonadota bacterium | reverse complement strand
CTTCGGGCTGCCGCCGAATAGGGTGGTGGAGCTCGGCGCGCAGTTGCAGTTGTGATGTTGGATGTTGGATGTTGGAAGTTCGTCACGGGAGTAGGGGCCGTCCACCACGACAGCCCCCTCCAACATCCAACATCCAATATCCAACATCCCAGCGGGCACCCCGCCCGCCGCCACTATCTTCCCACATGCGCTCCCTCGCGCTCGCCCTCCCTGCCACCGACCTCGAAGCGCTCCGCTTCCGGGTGCGCAAGCTCGCCGATGACCGCCCCGGCACCTACCGGATGGTCGATGCGGCTGGCCGCGTGCTCTACGTCGGCAAGGCCAAGGCGCTCCGGACCCGGCTCCTCTCGTACTTCCGGGCCTCGTTCCCCGAGGACAAGGCCGCCCGGATCCTGCATGCGGCGAGCAACATCGAGATCAGTCCCGCGCCGAGCGAGTTCGCGGCGGCGCTGCAGGAGCTGGAGCTGATCCGGAAGCACCGCCCTCCCTACAACGTGGCGATGAACCGGAACCGGAAGCACGGCTTCCTCGTGGTCACCGACGATCGCGCCCCTCGGCTCGTCGCCACCGCCAACCCCGACCGGCTCCGCGGGCGGATCTACGGCCCCTTTCCCTCACGTGGTGCCACGCACCGGGCCGCGCGGGTGCTGATGGACCAGCTCGGTATCCGCGATTGCCGCGTGGACATGCCGATCCACTACGCCGAGCAGCAGGACCTCTTCGCGGCCCCGATGCGCGCGGCCTGCCCGCGGCTCGACTTCGGCACCTGCGGCGCGCCGTGCGCCGGGGCGATTACCGAGGCAGCGTACCGGGCACGGGCCGACCTCGCCGCCGCCTTCTGCGAGGGGCGGAGTGTTGCCCCGTTCGAGCGGATCATCCGCGAGATGAGCGAGCGTGCCGCAGCGGGGGACTTCGAGCGCGCCGCGCACTGGCGCGACAAGTTCGAGGCGCTCGAGTGGCTCCTGGCGGCCGTGGCGCGGCATCGCAGCGCCCTCGACGCGCTGACCTTCGTGTATCGCGACCCGGGAGCCCGTGGCGACGCCCGCGCCTACCTGATCGTCCGCGGCGAGATCCGCGCCTGCTATCCAGACCCGGTGTCCCCGATCGAGCGCGAGGCGTTCAACGCGGTGGTGGCGGAGGAGATGGCCAAGCCGATCGAGCCGCCCGGAAGGGTGCCGCCGGAACGGTTGCATCAGCGGATGCTGGTGATGAGCTGGTTCAGGAATCGGCCGGAGGCGTGGCGGCGGGTGACGCCTGCTAGCGGCTAGGAGATGTTGGATGTTGGATGTTGGAGAAGGACGCGAGACCTTCTCACCCCGATCCCTCGCGTCGCTCGGGATGACAATTAGTTCCAACATCCAATATCCAATATCCAACATCCCCGACCCCACGTTTCAGCAGCGAAACGTTGCGAGGTGAAACAGATGGCCGCCTCCCTCCGTCAGGACCTCACACCATTCTCACGAGGTCCTGATGTCTCGCTCGCTGATTTTGCCGTTCGTTGCCATTGCGTTGTCTTCCGGCCCGTTGGCGGCTCAAGCAACGCCTCCAGCTCCTCCCCGCACCCCACCCGAGGCCCCTCAGCCGCCGAAGCCGTTCACGGCGGAGGAGCATGCGCGCTACATGGCGCTCGGCAAGAAGGTCAACACCTGGTTCTTCGAGGGGCAGGCCGACTCGATCTTCGCCATCGCAGACTCCTCCGCGCGCGCGGGCATGGGCGGGATCGAGGGGATCGAGATGCAGATGGAGCGCTTCGGCATGCGTGCCGGGGCGGTGATCCGGGTGGTGGACGAAAAGATGACGCGCCGGAACGGGGTGGCGCAGTTCTGGTTCGAGGCGGAATTCGCCGAGTACGTTGATGGCGCGCTGGTGCTGCGGTGGCTGTTCAATGAGGAGGGACAGTTGGTGGGTGCGGGGATGGGGCCGAAGGGCGGGGCGCCGGCGGATGGATGAAGGGTCGTAGGTCGTAGGTCGTAGGTCGTAGGTCGTAGGTCGTAGGTCGTAGGTCGTAGGTCGTAGGTCGTGAAACGTGAAAGGTGAAACGGGAGGAAGGGATACATCCCCTTTCACGTTTCACCTTTCATGTTTTCCCCAGCGTCTAACGTCTCACGACTCACGACTGACTACACAGCCTTCCGCCGACGCCGTGCCGCGACCATGCCAGCCAGGCCGGTGGCGAGCAACGTCATCGTGGCGGGTTCGGGGACGACCTCACCTGGGCCATCGCCGACGATGACTTCCATCCCGACAAGCCCGACCAGTTCCTGCGCGCTGTTGTACTGGTGCAGCCCGAAGGTGTAACTGCCACTGGCATTGGGGTTGAAACCGGCGTAGGTCGGGGCAGTCAGGAACCCGGCGATAGAAGTTCCGAGGTAGCTGAAGCCCAGGTTCTGCGATTCCTCGAACCCGAGGATCGCGAGGGTTGGTGTCTCGAGGACACCATGACCACCGTTGCCGGCGGCCGGGTCGAAGTCATAGAAGAGGCGGTAGACGTAGTCGTTCGCGTTGGTGCCGCCGATGTAATAGCTGAAGTTCCACAGTGAGAATCCCGGGTCGCTCTCCCCAGCTCCGGCGTAGAAGATCCCGGCCCCATTGTTCGTCACAGCGGGACTGGCGTAGCGCTCGGTGGCGGTGATGCCGATCGTCACTCCGTCATACAGGCTCGTCATCACGGCGTCATTGGGAATGCCATCGCCCCCGAACTCGGTGTCGATCGAGCCGAAGGTGCCATTCGGACCAACACCAACCTGTGCAGCGAGCGGGGCGGCGAATGCCACCAAGAACATGGGAACGAGCGCACGGTAGCGGAACAGCTTCACGAGAGAACTCCTGGAAGGGATGTGTGACCGGAATCATCACCTGAGGGTGTGACAATCCCGTCGAGGGGGCGTATCGAGCGCGGAGCTGGCTGGGAACACCCTCATTGAAGCACGATTCGTTCCGCGACGTGACAGCGCGAGAAGAACCCTGCAAGGTGTTGCCAAGGAGTCTGTTACCGATTGCCGCAGACAATGCACACCGAAGGAATCTGTAGCGGTGGCTTCACACGTTGTGCCATTGATGCGACAGTCCGTGGTTCGCTGTCGTGACTCGTCGTGGGTCGTGGGTCGTAGGTCGTAGGTCGTGAAACGCAAAAGGTGAAAGGTGAAACGGGAGGAAGGGATACATCCCCTTTCACGTTTCACCTTTCACGCTTCTTCTCACGACTCACGACCCCGCTTCCGCCGCCGTGCCGCCAGCAGCCCTGCCATCCCCGTCGCGAGCAGCGTCATCGTCGCCGGCTCCGGCACCACATCGCCGCCGACCGGCGGGTCGTCATCGATGAGGCTCGCGTTGAGCCACTGCACGTTGTCGATCGCGATCAATCCGTTGGTGCCGCTCGGCGCCGTCATCCGGATGCGGTCGACGTTGGCGCCCTCGAAGCCGAACCATCGGAGCGCTTGCGGCTCGATATCCAGGAAGCCGGAGAATACCGGGGCGTCGGCGAGGAAGGCCTCGAAAAACGCCGAGCCGGTATTGGCTCGCCCCAGGAACGCCAGACTGGCGATCGGTGACGAGAAGGTGATGCCAATTGGTTGCCACGGCTGCGACCCGAGCCAGTTGAGGGCGTACGGTGCGGTGAACACCGAGCTCGTCGCGGTGTTGCCCTCGAGGTTGGTGAAGAGGACGCCGTCACTGGCCAGATACTGATCGGTGATCACCACCTCGTCGGCGAGCCCGGCGAAGGTGATCTCGCCGGTCGGGGAGGTGATCCACGAGGAGGCACCCGACTGGAACTGGGCGGCAACGGCCGCCGGTGCGAGCAGGAGGGAAGCGGCAACAAGAATGCGGGGTGCGTGCACGGAAGCCTTCGCTGAAGAGGGTTACTCCAACAGCGGAATTCCCCTCAACGTTCTGCCACCGCCCCGAAGCCAGCGATGTACGACCTACGACCGGCGGCTGACACCGCCGGCTGGGATGCACGCCTCACTCCTCATCCGCCCCCGTCAACGGCACCAACCGTCCCCGCGGCGGAATCCCTGCCTCCAGCTCGAGAATCCCCACCGACGCCGGAATATCGAAGCGCCGCGCGCCCGCTCCACCTGGATTCATCACGGTGACCACCACATCCACCAGTTCGAGCTTCGGGATGTGGGTGTGACCGTGGATCAGGATGTCAGCCTCGGGGAAAGCCGCGTGAAACTCCTCGTTCGGCACACCGCGGCCGAACTGATCTCCGTGCGTGACCACGATGTCGAAACCATCGAGGCGCACCTTGGCGACGCGCGGCAGTTTCGCGCGTACGTCGAAGCCATCGGTGTTGCCGAACACTGCCGTGACGGGAGCGATCGCCTCGAGCTCGGTGATGATGTCGAGCGGGCCGACATCGCCCGCATGAATGATGTGATCCACTTCCTTGAAGACGTCGAACACTTCGGGGCGCAGCAACCCGTGGGTGTCAGCAATGACGCCGAGTCGCATGGGTCAGCCCTCCCAGCGCGGGGCGATGTCGATATCAAGTTGGAGGTGGTCCACAATGCGCTGCACCACGAAGTCCACCAACTGCTCGATCCGCTCCGGCCTGTGATAGAATCCCGGCGCCGCCGGCATCACGGTGGCGCCCGCTTCGGTGACCGCCGTGAGGTTGCGCAGGTGCACCAGCGAGAACGGCGTCTCGCGCGGTACCAGTATCAGCGTGCGCCGCTCCTTGAGCATCACGTCGGCCGCGCGCTCGACCAATGAGCGTGACGTCCCACCCGCAATCGCCGCCACCGTTCCCATCGAGCATGGACAGATCACCATCCCGCGCGTACGGTAGGAACCCGACGCCGGCCGCGCGCCGCGATCGTTGTCGGGGTGCACGGTGATGCTCGACCAATCACCCCCCGTCGCCTCGCGCAACTCGCGATCGTCGCGCACGCCAGATTCCGTCTCCAGCAATCGCCAGCCATGAGAGGAGATGATCAGGTCCACCGGTACCTGCGCGCGCGCGAGCACGTCGAGCAGCCGCACGGCGTAGGGGGCGCCAGAGGCGCCGGTGATGGCAAGGACGACGGGGAGCTGGGAGGGCATCGTTATTCAGGACTCCTGTTACGGTGAACGGTGAACGGTGAACGGGGGGTGCCTGACCCCGTCATCCCGAGCGAAGGCGCGTAGCGCCGGAGTCGAGGGATCTGTACTTCACTGGGCCCGGCAACGTGCAGATCCCTCCGCTGCGCGACGGCTTCGCCGCCGCTCCGGTCGGGATGACATCCTGTGGCCTCACCCCCCGTTCACCGTTCACCGTTCACCGTTCACCCAGCTACACCAGCCTATCCACCACCGCGAACCCAAACACCGTCACGCTCATCACGCCGTTCATCGTGAAGAACGCGGCATCGAGCTTGGAAAGATCACCTGGTTGCACCAATTGGTGCTCATACGCCAGAATCGCGGCCGCTGCGCCAACCCCGATGAAATACCAGAGACCGAATCCCGCGCCCCAGCCGAAGAGTGCCAACGCGGGGATCGTCACCCCGTGCAGCAGCTTGCCGAACAGAATCGCCTTCCGCTGCCCTAGGCGCACCACCGCGCTGCGCAAGCCCTGGTCACGATCAAAGCCTTCATCAGGCAGCGCGTAGAACACATCGAAGCCTGCCACCCAGGTCATCACCGCCAGCGTGATCACCAGCAGCAGCCACCAAGGCTCGCTCCATGCGCCCGTGACTGCCAACCAACCACCAACCGGGGCGATCGCGAGCGACATCCCGAGCCAGAGGTGCGGCCACGAGGTGAAGCGCTTCGCATACGAGTACCCCAACACCCACGCGAGTGCGACGGGCGAGAGCACCAGACAAAGCGGATTCAACTGCCAGCTTGCGACCACAAACAGGATGCTCGCGAGCACAACGGCAACCTTGGCCTGACCTACTCCGATTGCGCCGCGCGGCAGCTCGCGCGCGGCGGTGCGCGGGTTGGCGGCGTCGAAGCCGCGGTCCACAATCCGGTTGAAGCCCATCGCGGCGAAGCGCGCCGCGCTGAACGCCACCGCTACCCACAACACCACGCGCCAGGTCACCGGTGCGACCATGCTCGCGGCCAGCACACCCAGCATCGCAAACGGCAGCGCAAAGAGGGTGTGGGGGAGCTTGACGAAGCTCGCCCAGCGGGAGAGGGCCGAGGCGCCGGTGAAGGTTTGGCCTTCGGGGGTGCCGGGTGAAACGTGAAACGTGAAAGGGGGCGTGCTGCCACCCTCCCCACCCGTTTCACCTCTCACGTTTCACCGCCCCGATCCCCAACTCCCCCCACATCTTGTCCACCGCGTCCTTCGTCGCATCATCCATCACGATCTTCTCGGGCCACTCGCGCGTGAACCCTTCCTCGGGCCACTTCCGTGTCGCATCAATTCCCATCTTGCTGCCGAACGAGAAATGCTGCGATGCGTGGTCGAGCACATCCACCGGGCCACGCGCGAACTCGACGTCGCGCTTCGGGTCGATGTTGTTGAGCGCGACCCACCACACTTCCTGCTCGTCCTGCACGTTCACGTCCTTGTCCACGATCACCAGCACCTTCGAAAGCGACATCAGTCCGGTGCCCCACATCGCGTGCATCACCTTGTAGGCCTGCCCCGGATACTGCTTGTCGATGCTCGCGAAGACGAGGTTGTGGAAGATCCCCGCCGCCGGCATGTGGTAGTCCACGATCTCTGGCACCGTGATGCGCAGCAGTGGCAGGAAGATCCGCTCGGTGGCGTGGCCGAGCCAGAAGTCCTCCATCGGCGGCCGTCCGACCAGCGTGGCCGGATAGATCGGCTTCTTCTTCATTGTGACCGCGGTGATGTGCATCCGCGGATACAAGTCGGCGAGCGAGTAGAAGCCGGTGTGATCGCCGAACGGCCCCTCCATCACCAAATCCTCGCTCGGGTCCACGTAGCCTTCGATCACAATGTCGGCTTCGGCCGGGACATCGAGGTCACACGTCAGCGCCTTCGCGAGTTCGACCGGATTCTTCCGCAGGAAACCCGAGAACAAGAATTCGTCGATCATCGGCGGCAATGGCGCGGAGCCCGAGTAGAGCGACGCCGGATCACCACCCAGCGCGATCACCACCGGCATCTTTTCGCCGCGATCGGCCATCTCACGCCAATGCGCGGCCCCGCTCTTGTGCCGCTGCCAGTGCATCGCCAGCTCGCGCTTCCCCTGCACCTGCACGCGATACATCCCGACGTTCCTGCCACCGGTCTTCGGATCGCGCGTGATCACCATCGGCAAGGTGAGGTAGCGCCCACCATCCTGCGGCCAGGTCTGCAGGATCGGCAGCGTGTCGAGGTTGATGTCGTCCCCCTGATACACCACCTCCTGGCACGCCGGCTTGCCCGACCGCACGCGCGGCGGATACTTCGCCATCTCGGCCAGCTTGGGGAGCATCGAGAGCTTCCCCATCAGCCCATCCGGCACCTTGAGCTGAATCATTTCGGCGATGCGATCGCCGACTTCATCGAGGCGCTCGACGCCGAGCGCGAGGCACATCCGCTTGCGCGAGCCATAGAGGTTGATCCCCACCGGGATCGGCGAGATCGAACCATCTGGCATCAGGGGCTTCTCGAACAGCAGCGCGGGGCCGCCGTCGGGGAGCTTCATGGTGCGATCGGCGATCTCCGCCATCTCCAGATGGGTACGGACGGGACGGGTGATCCGGACGAGTTCGCCGGCTTTTTCGATGGCGGCAATGAAGTCCGCGAGGGAATCAAGACTCATGATGCACTCCGTACCCCGACATGGATGGCGACGATCCCGCCCCACCGGGTCGCCCACGTCACCGAGGAGAATCCGGCGTTCCGGAAGCGCTCGGCGAGGGCCGGTGGTTCGGGGAAGGCGAGCACCGACGCTGGAAGCCAGTCGTAAGCGCTCCTATGTTTCGACACGAGGCGCCCGATCCGCGGGAGCAGGTGCCGGAAGTAGAAGAGGTAGAGGGCCCGCAGCGGCTGCCACCGCGGCGTCGAGAATTCGAGCACCACGAACCGCGCGCCGGGCTTCAGCACGCGCGCCGCTTCCCGGAGACCCGCATCCAGGTCCATCAGGTTCCGCACCCCGAAGCCCACTGTCGCCCCATCGAAGACCCCGTCTTCGAAGGGGAGGCGAAGCGCATCGGCCGCCGCCGGACGGACCTTGGCACTCTTGCCCGCACCCCGTACCAGCATCGCCGGGACGAAATCGGCAGCGATCACCCGGCCGGTGAAGGCCGCCCGATTGCCCAGTTCGGCCGCCAGGTCCTGGGTGCCGGCACAGAGATCCAGATAGGTGCCATCAGGGGCCGCCTCCCATCCCAGGGCATCCACCGCGTGGCGGCGCCAGCGCTTGTCCGCGTTGAGCGACAGGAGATGATTCAGGGTGTCGTAGCGCGGCGCAATCGACGTGAAGATCTCCCGCACGTAGGCGCGCTTGGAGTCTCCTCCCGTGACCGGTAGGTCGGGCTTGGTGGCAGTCATCACGGCCAAAGCTACCGGCGACCGGAACACCGGGGCAACGCACCAGTGAGCGAACGCCCGGTCACCGACTGGCGCGAGCTGGTCGATCAGGACGTCGTTCGCCTCGCCGCATTGGGCCACGAGGCCGCGTACCGCGAGCTGATCCGCCGCTATGAGCGCCCGGTCTTCTCGCTGATCTACCGCATGGTGCGCGACCGCGAACTCGCCGAGGACCTCGCGCAGGAGACCTTCATCAAGGTCCTCAACGCGATCGATTCGTATCGGCCGGAGTACAAGTTCTCGAGCTGGATCTTCAAGATTGCGAACAATGCGGCGATCGATCAGCTCCGGCGCCGCTCCCTCGACACCCTCTCGCTCGACGGGTCGCCCCACGCCGAGAGTGCGGAGGCGATCGAGGCGACGACGTTGCAAGTTGGCGATGATCGCGAGTCGCAGCTCGACGAGGTCGCCAATCGCGAACTCGGCGCGATGATCGAGGAGGCGATCGGCCAACTCCGCCCGGAATACCGCAACTGCATCCTGCTCCGCCACGTCGAGGGCCGCCCGTACGAGGAAATCGCCGAGATCCTTGACCTCCCCTTGGGCACCGTCAAGACCTACATCCACCGCGCCCGCAACGAATTGCGCATCCTGCTTGCCGCCGTCCGCGACGAGTGAAACCCGCTGTGTCAACCTGCCGTACAGGAC
This sequence comes from Gemmatimonadota bacterium, assembly GCA_011390645.1. GTDB lineage: Bacteria > Gemmatimonadota > Gemmatimonadetes > Gemmatimonadales > GWC2-71-9 > Palsa-1233. The sequence continues at coordinate 25,864 of JAABRY010000025.1, read as the reverse complement.
GCCTGATATGATGACCACTGCTGCACACCTCACCACCGACGAACTCGACGCCTTCCTCGAGGATCATCCGACACCGCGCGCAACGTCGCATCTTGCGACGTGCGCTGAGTGCCAGATGATGGTCACGCTCGATCGCGAGGTGGTCTACCACCTTGGGGCGCTCCCGGAGCACGTCCCTTCGTACCGGTTCGCTGATGGGGTGATGGCGCGGGTCACGGTGGGCCACCCTGTCAGTGCCCCGGTGGTCGTGCCGGCCACCCCACGTGCCCTGGCCGCGCGACGCCGAGTGCTGGTGGCTGGTGGGTTGACGGGCGCAGCGGTCGCAGGTGCATTCGGGTGGGCGATCCTCAATCCGGCAGCAGCGCTCGGGTTCGCATCGCCCGCACTGCAGCAAGGTGGGCATGCGCTCTGGGCAGGAATGCAGGTCGGCCTCTCCTCCGCGGTGGACCAGCCGGTTCTCGCGTGGGTCACCGACATGGTCGCGGCGCCGATGCGCGCGATTCCCATCCTCGTTGGTGCGGCGGGTGCCTACGCGCTCGCGCTGACCGGGATGCGCCACCTGCTGACCGAGCCCGCGCACCATGCGCGCGGGTAGTCGCGCCTCGGCGGTCGTCGCACTCCTTCTCCCCCTCGCGCTGCTGGCGACGCCGACCATCGAGGTCGTTGCCGCAGCGCCTGAGGTGGCGGTGGTGCAGGCCGCGACGGAGCGCCAGGCCCCCCCTGCCCTCCCGACCATCATCGCCTCGCGCGGTGCCGGGGTCCTCGGCGTCTTCCTCGGATTCATGATCCTGGGTGGTGGCTTGATCGCCTTCGGCCGCCCGAACCTGGAAATCGTATCCGATACCGTCACCCACACCTTCGGCCGCTCGTTCATGGCCGGATTGCTGGGGCAACTCCTCCTGATCCCGACCCTCGGCATCGTGGTGGTCGCCTTGGCGCTCACCGTTGCCGGCCTGCTGCTCGTCCCCTTCGCGGTGGTCGTGGCCGTCTTTCTGGCGCTCGTGGGCGTGCTCGGCGGACTACTCGCGGTGGCGCACGCGATGGGCGAACGCTTCACCCGGCGCCGGATGGCCCAAGGGGCCGCCCTCTCGCCCAATTCCTACCGCTATCTGATGACGGGACTCGCAGCACTCGCCCTGACGTGGCTGTGCTGGGTGGCGTTCGGCTGGGTGCCGGTGGCGGGGGCGTTGCTCTTCGCGATGGCGTCCGTGGTAACGTGGGTCGTCGCCACCGTTGGATTCGGCGCCGCGCTGCTCTCGCGCGGCGGAATTCACGAGGAATTCAGCGGCCGCTTCCTCTCGCCACCAATGATGACCGACGAGTACCTCTGGGCGACACCGCAGTTCGGGGTGCCGGCCGTCAAGCGACCGCCGAAGCCGTAGCTACTCGAGCGTCGGCATCACCACGCCGACGGCGCCAGCGCGTTCGACCATCCGCGTGGCCACATCGCGCAGCATCGCTGCCGCCGCGCTGTCGGGGGCTTCGATCACGATCGGGCGCCCCGCATCGGCGGCGTCCACGAGACCGGGCTGCAACGGCACCTCGCCAAGCAACGGCACGCCGAGTTCCTCTGCCAGGCGCTGACCGCCGCCACTGCCGAAGAGATCATGGCGCATCCCGGTGACCGGATCGAGGAAGCCGCTCATGTTCTCGACGATTCCCAGCACGGGCACGTTCACGCGCTCGAACATCTTCGCGCCACGGAGCGCGTCGCCGACGGCGACTTCCTGCGGTGTGGTGACCACGACGGCCCCATTGACCACCACTTGCTGCACGAGCGAGAGTTGCGCGTCACCGGTGCCCGGCGGCATGTCCACCAACAGGAAGTCGAGCTCGCCCCACGCGACGTCGTGCAGGAACTGCTGGATCACCTTGGTGATGATCGGACCGCGCCAGATCGCCGGGGCATCACGGTCCACGAGGAAACCGATCGACATCAGCTTCACGCCGAATGCCTCGAGCGGGATGATCCGCTTGTTGGCGTCGATGCCGGGGCGCTCGTAGACGCCCAGCATGCGCGGGATGTTCGGGCCGTAGAAGTCAGCGTCCATGAGGCCGACGCGGAAGCCGCGCGACGCGAGGGCCACGGCGACGTTGCAGGAGACCGTGCTCTTCCCGACGCCACCCTTTCCTGACGAGATCGCGATGACGCGCTCGATGCCCGGTACCGTCATCGGACCCGGTGCGGGGACCTGTGCCACCCCACTTTGGGGGGGGGCATGCGTGGCGGTCGCGGGGCCGGCCGGGTCCACCACGCGCACCTTCGGTGTGGTGATGCCGATCGCCGCGAGCGCCTGGCGCGCGTGACGCACCAGGGTGGCCGGGTCCTCGCGGCGCAGCAGGAAGACGAACGAGGTATCGCCAGTCGCCTCGTCGACGGTGAGTTCCTGCACCATCCCCGAGACCACGAGGCCCTGACTGGTGCGCGGATTGACCACGCCATCCAGCGCGGCCTCGACCTGGGCGAAACGGGAGCTGCTCATCGCAATATCCTCAAACCGCCTCGACGGCCCGGACCTCAGGTACGGACTCGCGGAGGCGGCGTTCAATGCCATGCTTCAGGGTGACGGTCGCGGCAGAACAACCCTGACACGTGCCGCCCAAGCGGACCAGCAGAGTGCCGACATCGGGGTCGAAATCCACGACCTCCACCCGCCCCTTGTGCGAGGCGATGTAGGGACGCAACCCGTCGAGGGCACTCTCGATACGATCCATCACATCCACAGTCATCTACTCCAGACGTCAATTCCGACAGAAATTGTCGGCTATCTCAAGCTACACTCGCCGAGTGGGCGGGTGAAGGGACCGGGACCTCGCCGGTCGTGAGGTACTGCCTGGAGGCCTCAAGCACGGCGTGCTGTACGTCGTCCAGGGTGCCGGTGATGGCGGCCCCGGAGGCCTTGGTGTGCCCGCCACCGCCAAAATTGCGGGCCAGCGCGGAGACATCCACCTTGCCCACGCTGCGGAACGACACCTTGACCCGCCCGGCGGACATCGGCCGGAACAACAGTGCCAGTCGAACACCCCGCACCGACCGGGCGTGTTCCACGACCCCATCGAGATCATCGGTGTCCACGCCGTGCCGCTCGACCGCCCCAGGCGCCACGGTCACCCACGCGAGCCCGCAATCCTCCTCGACGACCAGCGTCTGCAGCACCTCAGCGAGGAGACGCGGCCGACCGATCGGCGCGTTGGCATAGACGTCGAGGTAGGTCTGCTCGGTATCGACGCCGGCAGCGACCAGCTCCGCGGCCACATGCAGCGTGCGTGGCTTGGTGTTCGAGAAGCGGAAGCCGCCGGTGTCGGTCATCAGCGCCACGTAGAGCGCTCGCGCCACGGCAGGTGTCACGGTCCACCCGAGTGCCAGCGCGAGCAGGTAGATCAGCTCGCCAGTGGCTGCAGCGGCCACATCCACGAAGCGCGGCCCGTCAGGGAGATCGCCCGGCCCGACGTGGTGGTCGATGCAGATCACCGGCACCCCGCGTTCGCGCACCGTCTCGCCCAGGTTGCCCAGGCGGGAGAGGTCGGCAATGTCGAGCACGATGACCAGATCAGCGCGTCGGAGTTCCTTGATCGCCTGGCGGCTCTGGTCCACACCCGGGAGGTCAGCGAAGAGAAACGCGAACCGGTCGGGGGTGTCTGTCGGGTTGGTGATCACCGCCTGCACGCCGATGCCACGGAGGAGGTGCACCATCGCCACTTCGCTGCCGAGTCCGTCGCCGTCGGGATTCACGTGCGTGGTGAGGCAGACCCGCTGGCCGGGACGGACAAGCGCCGCCACCTCCCGGGCAGCGGCGCTCATCGTTTCAGTCGGTACAATCGTCATGCGGAGAAGATAATCTCCCTGCTACTTGTACACCTTGAATTCGCCCCGCTTGTACATCCCCCAATAGGCATCGAGATCCTGGCGCACACGACCGCTCAGCAAGAGGACGCCAAGCAGGTTCGGGAGGGCCAGACCGAGGATCATCAGGTCACCGAACTCGAGAACGTTCTGTGCCGAGACGATCGAGCCCAGGAAGGTGAAGGTGACGAAGAGGATCTGGAACGACCGTGACTGGCCATCGCCGAACAGGTACGCCCAGCACCGCTCGCCGTAGTACGACCAGGAGATCATCGTGCTGAAGGCGAAGAGGATCACGCAGATGCCGAGGATGTACGGGAACCACGAGATGTGCTGTCCGAAGGCGCGCGAGGTGAGCGCGGCGCCCTGATTGCCGGTGATCAAGGCCGCGTTGGCCGGGTCGTTGTACGCCCCGGTGATGATGATCACCAGCGCGGTCATCGTGCAGACGACCACGGTGTCGATGAACGGCTCGAGCAGTGCGACGATCCCCTCGCGCGCAGGGTACGGCGTCCGTGCTGCCGAGTGGGCGATGGCGGCAGAACCCGCGCCGGCCTCGTTCGAGAAGGCCGCGCGACGGAAGCCCATCACCAGCACGCCGATGAAGCCACCGTAGCCGGCTTCGGGGGTGAAGGCGCCGGTGAAGATCGAGCCAAACGCGGTGGGGATCATCGCCGCGTTGTCGATGATGATGTAGATGGCCGCCGCGACATAGATGCCGACCATCGAGGGGACGATCTTCTCGGCCACCTCGGCGATGCGCTTGATGCCACCGATGATCACCACGCCGACCAGCGCCGCCATGATCAGGCCGTAGGCCCACGGATATGCCACGAGGAACGGCATCGACTCCTGCACCGCATTCATCGACTGCGACACTTGGAACGAGTTGCCGCCGGCGAGCGAACCCCCGACGCAGAGCACGGCGAAGATCACGGCGAGCACCTTGCCGAGTCCGCCCATGCCCATCTCGCCGAGTCCCTTCGAGAGGTAGAACATCGCGCCGCCCATCACGCGACCGTCGGGGCGCACCTCACGATATTTCTGGCCCAGCGTACATTCTGCGAACTTGGCGCTCATCCCGATCAGACCCGCGATGATCATCCAGAAGGTCGCACCCGGGCCGCCGAGCGAGACGGCGATCGCCACGCCGGCGATGTTGCCGAGACCGACCGTCGCGGAGAGCGCGGCCGCGAGCGCCTGAAAGTGCGAGACCTCACCCGCGTCGTTCGGATCGGAGTATTTCCCGCGCGTCACGTTGATCGCGTGCTTGAACGCGCGGAAGTTGATGAAGCCCATCCGGATCGTCAGGAAGACCGAGCCCATGACCAGCCAGAGCACGACGAATGGCAGGACGATCGTTTCGTCCCAGAAGATCACGTCGTAGAAGAAGAAGGCACCGATCCAGCCGTTGAGGACACCGGCCGCGCGATCCACCGTGGCCATGATGCCCCCGGGTGCCGCCTCCTCGACCATGGTGACGGTGTCTGCCGCCTGCGCGACGAGAGTGGTCGCGCTACCCAGCAGCAGCACGGCGAGGGGTGCGACGGCGCGCCGGAAGCGCGCGAGGAGCGTGGGACGAGACATGTCTGGTCCTGGCATGAGTTGAGACGAATGAATCGATTGGTCCTGCGACGTCCGCGCGGCGGGTGCCGCGCGAACGATCCTGCTCAAACGCTGTAGTTGGGAGCTTCGCGTGTAATGGTAACGTCGTGCGGGTGTGATTCGCGCAATCCGGCGGACGTGATCTGCACGAACTCGGTGTCGGTGCGCAGGCCGGGGAGGTCGGCCACGCCGCAATAGCCCATCCCACTGCGCAAGCCACCGACCATCTGGAAGAGGACATCGGCGACGGGTCCCTTGTACGGGACGCGCCCCTCGATCCCCTCCGGCACCAGCTTGGTCGGCGACACCTCGCCGTCCTGGAAATAGCGGTCGGCCGAGCCGTCCTGCATTGCGCTCATCGACCCCATCCCGCGGATCAACTTGAAGCGGCGGCCCTCAGCGAGAATGCTCTCGCCGGGACTTTCTTCGGTGCCGGCCATCATCGACCCCATCATCACTGATTCTGCGCCGGCTGCGAGCGCCTTGACGACATCGCCTGAGTACTTGATGCCACCATCCGCAATCACCGGCACGTCGCCTGCACCGCGCACCGCATCGAAGATCGCAGTAATCTGCGGCACGCCGACCCCGGTCACGACACGCGTGGTACAAATGGAGCCCGGCCCGATACCGACCTTCACCGCGTCGACACCGCGCTCGACCAGCGCGCGCGCGCCGGATTCGGTCGCAATATTGCCGCCCACGAGTTGCACGTCGGGGAAGGCATCACGCAGCGTTGCAATGGTGGCCAGGACACCCTCGGAGTGACCGTGCGCTGAATCCACGACCAGCACATCCGCACCCGCGCTCACCAGGGCACGCGCGCGATCGATGGCTTCCTGCCCCGCACCCACCGCCGCCGCCACACGGAGGCGACCGTGACGGTCCTTGTTGGCGTCCGGGTGATCACGCCGCTTGAAGATGTCCTTGACGGTGATCAACCCCTTCAGCACGCCGTCCGCATCCACCACCGGCAACTTCTCGATGCGGTGCCTGGCGAGAATCGCTTCGGCTTCGTCGAGCGTCGTGCCCACCGGTGCCGTGACCAGCCGGTCCTTCGTCATCGCGTCGCCGAGGGTCCGGTCGAGGTTCGACTCGAATTGCAAATCACGATTGGTGATGATGCCGATCAGGCGTCCGCCGCCATCCACGATCGGCACGCCGCTGATGCGGAACCGCCGCATCAGGGCATGCGCCTCGCGCAGCGGACGATCGGGACCGAGGGTGATCGGGTCGAGGATCATCCCGCTCTCGCTGCGCTTGACCCGGTCCACTTCCGCCGCCTGGCGGTCAATGGTCATGTTCTTGTGGAGCACGCCGATGCCACCCGCGCGCGCCATCGCGATCGCCATCTCCGATTCGGTGACGGTGTCCATGGCGGCCGAGACGAGCGGGATGTGCAGTGGGATGGTGCGAGTGAAGCGGCTGGCAGTCGAGACGTGGCGGGGGTGGACGGTCGCGTGCCGAGGGCTCAGCAGGACGTCATCAAAGGTCAGCCCGTAGCCCTGGCGCACGCGGCTCACTGGGCGCCGCCCGCGGTTTGCCCTGGAATCGATGGAAAAATCATCCCCAATCCTAGTCCGCCGCGGCCCCGGGGATCAACCCGTCGGCTCGCCGGGTGGCGGTTCGGGGGCCGTCGTGGCCGGCGCCGTTGGGGTGCCGGCGGGCTTGGTGGTGAGCTCCTGCGCGGTCTTGGAGGCCTCATCGACGGCGGCCTGCGCCGCAGCGGCCATCCCGCGCATCACCTTCGAGGCACCATCGAAGAAGCCGACCGTCCCGGTGATGGCGTCAATCGGCACCTTCCCGGCCCGCATCGTGTCTTCGACCTTCTCGGTGATCTTCGTGAAGAAATTGTCGGGCGTGGTGCGCTCGGCGTACTTGCTCTCGAGAAATTCGACGTAGTCGAGGATCTGATACCCCCGATCATCGGGGAGGGCCTCGAGTCGGCGGAGGATCCGGTCCTTCAGGTGTTCGTTCACGATCCCCTCCAGCGGGTTCGGGTCAGTCGAGGCGGCGCACGAACGTCAGGACCGGTGTGGGAAGGAATCGAGTCCGACCGGATCGCACGGTGGCGCGCACACGAACCTCGGCCAGGGGCTCGAGGCCGCGGAAGCGCTCCGCCTCCTCCGCCTGTACGAGGAGATAGACGAATCCGGTTTCGGGCAACGGACCCCGGGCGAGCACGTACGGCTGCCCAAGCGGGATTTCCGGGCGAAGTTCGTCGGCCTTCTGCACGGCGAGGACTTGAATCGTCCACTCGACGGTCTGGCCGATGTACCGCTCGGGATTGGTTCGGATCTCTTCGGCGGTGATCTGATCCGGCGGGGGCCCGACGCCGAGGTTGCCATCGCGGACCCAGAACTCCATGCGCACCTTGCTCCAACCGTCACGCCGCTCGACCACCTCGCCGCGCAGCGAGGATTCGAGTGCGCCGACCTGCCCACCGCTGGGTTGCGCGGCGAGGGTCGTACCACCCGGGACCGTCACCCACGCACTGGAGTCGGCGGTGCCAGTCGGGGTCGGGGCCGCGGCAGGTGGCTGGGCGGGGGTCTGCTGGGCGGTCGGACCGGAAGCCGCTGCCTGCACCGCCGAGCGCGCCACCCACGCCTTCCGGCGAACGTGGACCCACTGGTTCTGGGTGGCGACTCGGTCGAAGAGGGCGCCGGCGCGGGCCGTGCCGCGAACCGCTCCGTTCGGCGCCGCCGCTCGTATCGGCACCCCCGCCGAGAGATTCACGGCGACATCAAAGCCATCGCGGCTGTCATTGCGAAGCGCCGAGAGGGGGATCCACCCGTCCAGCGTGGCCTCCTGCCACGTCCCGCGGACCGCACCCGGAGTGATGGCTGCCCCCTTGGCCAGCCGCACGAGGACGACCCCACCGGGTTCCTTGACGAGGTCGGTTTCGACGCTGACGGTATGAGGTGCGGCCTGGGCGGCCACTCGCGCATCTGGGAGGAGGACAGCCACGCCGAGGCAACCGGCCAGCAGGCAGGTTGGAAGCGAGGAACGGCCAAGGATAGATTGCGTCGCGCGGATCACGACTTGAGAGTGTAGACGTCGCGGAGGAGCATGTCAAACGCCGTAACGCGCGCCGCACCGGTGATCCTGTTGGTTCTGGACGGGTGGGGCTGGCGCACCGAGACCGAAGGCAACGCGATCGCGATGGCCCGGACCCCCACATGGGACCGTCTGGTCGCCTCCGCGCCGCGAACCCTGCTCGATGCCAGCGGGCTCGCCGTGGGGCTTCCCGAGGGCCAGATGGGCAACAGCGAGGTGGGCCACCTCAACCTCGGCGCCGGTCGCGTCGTCCCCCAGGATCTGGTCCGCATCAACGAGAGCATCCGCCGCGGCGACTATGCCCGACTCCCCGCCCTGACCGACCTCGCCACCCACGTCCGCGCCACGGGCGGCACGGTGCACCTGGCCGGCCTGCTCGGCCACGGTGGTGTCCACGCCATCGACACCCATCTCGCCGCGACGATTGCCGCCTTCGTGGCGCTCGATGTGCCGCGGATCGCAGTCCACGGCTTCCTCGACGGCCGCGACTCGGCACCGACGTCCGGGGCCGAGGTGGTCGCGGCGCTCGAAGCGGACATCGCACGCGTTGGGGGGGGGAGAACGTTCCTCGCCTCGATGATCGGTCGGTATTACGCGATGGACCGGGACCGGCGCTGGGACCGCACGCAACTCGCGTGGGAGCTGATGGTCCACGGGGTCGGTGCGCCGACCACCGCGCCGGTCGCTGCCATTCGTGACGCGTACGAGCGTGGCGAGACGGACGAATTCATCCGCCCGATCGTGGTGACCGATGACATCGGGGTGCCGGTTGCCCCGATGCGTGCGGGGGATGCGCTCTTCTGCGTCAACTATCGGTCAGACCGGATGCGGCAGATCACCGCCGCGCTGGCCGGCGAGGGGTTCGACGGATTCGATGTGCGCGACCGCCCGACGCTCCGCACCGCCACACTGACGCAGTATGACCAGACCTTCCCGTATCCGGTGGCGTTCCCGCCGTTTTCGATGGCGCGGATCCTGGCCGAGGTGCTGAGCGAGACCGGGCGCACCCAGTTTCGGACCGCGGAGACGGAGAAGTACCCGCACGTGACGTACTTCTTCAACGGCGGCAACGAGGTACCGTGGCCAGGCGAGGAGCGTGATCTGGTCGCCTCACAACAGGTGGCGACGTACGACCTCGCCCCGGAAATGAGCGCGGGCGGGATCACCGACACGCTGGTGCGCGCGCTGGACCGTGGGGACCACGACTTCTTCCTCGCCAACTTCGCGAACGCCGACATGGTTGGCCACACCGGCGTCATGCCCGCCGTGATTCGCGCCGTCGAGACCGTGGACTCCGCCTTGGCGCGCATCATCACCGCGGCCGAGCGCACCGGTGCCAGACTGCTCATCACGGCCGACCATGGCAATGCCGAACAGATGCTTGACCCGATCACCGGAGGGCCGCACACCGCCCACACCACCAATCCGGTGCCGTTCCTGACGGTGGGCCCCGACGCCCGCCCGCTGCATCAGGGGGGGGCACTCTGCGATGTCGCCCCAACCATTCTCCAGCTTCTCGGGCTGCCGCTGCCCGATGAGATGACCGGCCGTTCCCTCCTTCCCGGATGACCGCGTGACCCGACGCCTGCTGCTTGCCGCGACCCTCGCCCTGCCCCTCGTGCCGCTTGTCGGACAGGTCGGCTACGATCCCGCCCGTTCACCGTTTGGCGACATTCGCACGTCCTCCGCGTTGGAGTTCTATGCCGGGCAAGCCTTCGGGTCGGGCGGTCCGATCCCGGTTGCCCCGCGCGACGGTCAGGTGGGTGGAGTGCGCGTGATGCTCCGCGCGAAGAACACGCTGTCGATCGGTCTCGGTGCCTGGGCCGCCACCACGCAGCGATCCATCGTGGATGCCAACGCGCCCGTCGCCTCTCGCATCAGCGGGCCCATCGATCACCGACTCATCGCGGGCGAGCTCACCGTCCAGTTCAACCTGACGGGTGGCAAGCACTGGCGGGGTCTGGCACCGTTCACTGGCGTCAACGTCGGGATGGCCAACGGGCAATCCACGCCCGCAGCAGACACCAGTGGCTACTCCTTCGGCACGAAGTTCTTTTTCGCCCCGATGGCGGGCACGCGCGTGATTCTCGGATCGCGGACCTACCTCAAGCTCGAGGGTCGACTCGCCTTCTGGAACATCAAGTATCCGGTGTCGTACAGTCAGGAACCGTCGCTCGACCCTGGCACCGAGGAGAATCCGAATGCTGTCAACCCGACTGGCCGACGTGGTCAGTACGTGACGATGCCGCAACTCACGCTCGGCATCGGATGGGGTTTCTGACCGGATGACGGTGCGTCACACGCTGACGCGCGTGGTGACCTTCCACGCGACACACCGCTATCATGTCGCGGCGTGGAGTGATGAGGAGAACCAGCGCGTTTTCGGATGGACCACCACGCCGCCTGGGCACGGCCACCTCTACCGGGTGGAGGCGACGATTGCCGGCCCGCTCCGTCCCGTGACGGGGATGATCATGGATCTGGGCGAGCTCGACCAGATTCTGGCGGACACCATCGTCGCACCACTCGGCGGGCAGCACCTGAATGCGGTGCTCCCCGAGGTGGCGGACGGCACCACGCAGCCGTCCTGCGAAGTACTCGCTGCATGGTGTTTCACACGCATCGCTGAGCGTCTCCCTTCAGATGTGACCATCTCCCGTGTCCGTGTTGCCGAGGATGCCACCCTCTGGGCCGACTGCCTCGGTCCGGTCTGATACGTTCCCCGTAGCCCGTGAGTCTGATGCCCATGCGCTTCGCGATCCTTGCTACAGCCCTCGTGCTCGTCTCGCCCCTCGCCGCCCAGACCGGCGACCAATCTCGGCTGGTCGTCGGTATCTCGGCTGGTTGGACTGGCGGCACCGATCTGTGGTCGGTTCCTGAGCAACCGATCACCGCGATTGGCCAGACGAACGATCGCTTCGCGCTGCAGCGGCGACTGCGCAGCAACATTGCCATGAGCGGGCAGGTCACCTTCTTCCCGCGGAATCACCTCGGCATCACGGGCGAGGTTGGCTATCTCGGCCTCGGCACCGCGGACAGTTGCCAGTTGCTGACCAACACCGGCGACTTCACCAACGAGGCCGCCTGCCAGGCCGTCAACCTTCTGGAACGCTCCGCGTCGGCGGTCAACGTGCTCGGTGGGATCACCCTGCGGGCCTTCTCGCGCGGCGCGATCCAGCCCTACGCGCGTGTCCTCGGCGGCATTGTGCTCGCGCCCCGCAGTACGATAGAGCTTGCTCCTGTGTTCGGCGAGTTGCAGAACACCGCCCTGCGCATCTACGAGACCGAGAACGAGGCCGAGGTGAAGCCGGCGGGCGCGCTGGCGATCGGCCTGGCGACATCGCCCAATGCCGGGACCCAGTTCCGGATCGAGGCTCGCGGTACCTGGACGCGGTTGTCGGTGGTGGACGGCCCGTCCGCACGTGAGGGCCTGGTCCCGCCCAACTCGACGCGCTGGATCATGGTGCCGACGGTCATGATCGGATTCGACATCGTGCTGGAGAAGCGGCGCGGCCGCCGGTACTGACCGCCCGATGCCTGACCTCCGACCCACCGTCGCCGAGGCGCAGGCGCAGCTACTCGCCCACATCCCCCCGGGTGCCGAGCGGCGGATGGCGCTTGACGAGGCGCTCGGGCTGATCCTCATGGAAGCGATCGCGGCGCCGTGTGATGTACCACCGCATCCCAACGCTGCCATGGATGGCTATGCGGTCCGTGCCGCGGAGATTGCCGGTGCGACCGCGGCGTCCCCCGTTCGCATGCCGGTCCTCGGGACGGCCGCAGCTGGGGGGGGGATACCCGCACCGCTGCCCCCGGGCGCGGCGATGCGCATCTACACCGGCGGTATCGTCCCGGTGGGCACAGATTCGGTCGTGCGCCAGGAGGACACCGATCTCGGACGCGACACGGTCGCCATCACCTCCATCCGAGATGCCCTGCGGAATGTGCGTCCCGCGGGCGGTGATGTGCGTGCAGGGGTGGTCCCGGTCCCCGTGGGTTCGGTGCTCACGCCGGCTCGGTTGGGGGTGCTCGCCTCGCTCGGTGCGGAGTCCGTTGCCGTCATCCCCCCCCCACGCGTCGGCATCCTGGCTACCGGCGATGAGTTGGCCCGACCGGGAGAGGCCGCCCTCGTCCGGCAGGGTGTACGACTCGGCAACTCCAACGCGGTGTCGCTGGCCGCCTCGGTGCGATCAGCGGGTGGCATCCCGATCCTGCTCGGTCCGGCGGTGGATGACGTCATGGCGATCCAGGAGGCGGTGCTTTCACAGCGCGAATCGCTCGACGTCCTGATCACCACCGGCGGGGTGAGTGTCGGCGATCGCGACCTCGTGCGCCCTGCCCTCGCCGCCCTCGGGGTGACCGAAGCGTTCCATCGGGTGCGGCTCCGGCCCGGTGGCCCCACCGTCTTCGGACGCTTCCCCTCGGGCACGCCGTGGTTCGGTCTCCCGGGCAACCCGGTCAGCACGATGGTGACTTTCCAGCTCTTTGTCCGCCCAGCGATCCGTCGGCTGCTGGGGCACCAGGACGTCCAGCCCACTACGATCGACGTGGAAGTGGCGGAGGAGGTTGCCCGCGACGCGACGCTGGAGCTCTACCAGCGCTGCACCCTCACCACGCGCCCCGGGCGGCGGCCGCTCGCCTCGCTCACGGGGCCGCAGGGCTCCCAGTTGCTGACCTCGATGGCCCTCGCCGACGCCTTGCTGGTGGTGCCTGCTGGGGAGGGAGTGGCCGCAGGGGGATCTGTGATGCGGGCGGTGGTGCTTGGGTGAAAGGTGAAACGTGAAAGGTGAAAGGGGGCCCGACGCGAACCACCGCGTGCCGTGCCGGGCGATGGCCCACCTACACCCGTTTCACCTTTCACCTTTCACGTTTCACGTTTCACCTTTCACGTTTCACCTTCCTGCCCCCCCAATCCCATTATATTCCCCCCCTTGAAGGGGAGTAGCCCAGCCACCGGAGTCAGGGTGGCCGCCGGTATCGTCAACACTGTCCGCCTCGCGCGGGCACGGTACCCGCGAGGCGCCAGGATGGCGTTTCAGGCGAGACCTTCGCTGGCACCTTCGGGGTAACACCCTGACGGGCGGCGAGGGCTCGCCTTCACTGTATTTCGGAGGAATGATGGTCAACAGTATCAAGACGTTCGTGCTGCTCGCCGGGCTCCTGTCGCTCTGCTTGCTCGCCGGCCAGATCTTCGGTGGGGCGAGCGGGCTGCTGATCGGCGGATCGATCGGCTTCATCATGGCGTTCGTGTCGTTCTGGTTCTCCGACAGCATGGTGCTGAAGGGCTACAAGGCACGCGTGATCACGGCGGAGCAGGCGCCAGAGCTCTATGCGATGGTGGACGAACTGCGCCAGCGGGCCGGCTTGCCGATGCCGCGCGTGGCCATCGTGCCGTCGCCGCAGCCGAATGCCTTCGCGACCGGTCGCTCCTACGACAAGGCGGTGGTCGCCGTCACCGAAGGGCTGCTCCGCTCGCTCCCGAGGGACGAGCTGGCAGGCGTGATCGCGCACGAGCTGGCACACATCAAGAATCGCGACATGCTGATCAGCACCGTGGCTGCGGGCATCGCCGCGATGCTGTCCTACCTCCCGTACGTGCTCATGTTCTCGGGCGGACGCCGGGACGAGGGGGGCCACCCGTTCGCGCAGATCGCCATCGCGATCCTCGGCCCGATCGCCGCGATGATCATGCAGTTCGCGATCTCACGCCAGCGCGAGTTCATTGCCGATCGCACCGGCGCGGAAATCCTGGGTCAGGCCAAGCCGCTGGCGCAGGCCCTCACCCGTCTCGATGCGATGGCGCGCCAGATCCCGATGGACGTGGCGCCCGCCTTCGCCCCGCTGGCGCAGGTGAACCCGCTGCGTGGGGGGGGGATGATGAAGCTCTTCAGCACGCACCCGGCCACCGAAGACCGCGTGCGCGCGCTCCTCGCCCTCGACGCGGCCCGGTAAGGCGTGGAGCTGTCCGGCGAGACACCGATGGCACTCTGGCTGGGTTTCACCGCTGTCATCGCCCTGCTGCTGTACGTGGACCTGGGCGTGCTCAACAAGCGCTCCCACATCCTGACCCCCAAGGAGGCCGCTGCCTGGTGCAGCGGCCTCGTTGCGTTGGCGATGTCGTTCTGTGCGTTTCTCTGGATCACGCAGGGGTCGCGCACCGGGCTCGAGTTCCTCACGGGCTACCTGATCGAGTTGTCGCTGTCGGTGGACAACCTGTTCGTCTTCATCCTGGTCTTCCAGTACTTCGGCGTGCCGGCGATCCTGCAGCCCAAGGTCCTCAAGTGGGGGATCTTCGGCGCGATCATCATGCGCGGCATCATGATCGGACTGGGCGCCCTGCTGCTGGCGCGCTTCCACTGGATCATCTGGGTGTTCGGCGGGATCCTGATCATCACCGGGATCAACATGATGCGCGCCGACGAGGCGCACCGGATCGAACCCGAGAAGAATCCGATGGTGCGGCTCGCCCGCAAGATCTTCCCGTTCTCGAAGACCTACCACGGCGACAAGTTCTTCCACCGCACCCGCACCCGGACGATGGCGACGCCACTCCTGCTCGTGCTGCTCGTGGTGGAATGGACCGACCTCGTCTTCGCGATCGACTCGATTCCGGCGATCTTCGCGGTGACCCGCGATCCCTTCATCGTCTATTCGTCGAACATCTTCGCGATCCTCGGCCTGCGCGCGCTCTTCTTCCTGCTCGCGGGCATGCTCGACAAGTTCTACTACCTCAAGCCCGGCGTGGCGCTGATCCTCGTCTTCGTCGGCATCAAGATGGTGATCAGTGGCTACATGCACCTTCCGATCCTGCTCTCCCTCGGCGTGATCGTGGGGACGCTGACCGTGGCGGTGCTGCTGTCGATCCGGAAGGCCAGGCTGGAGGCGGCGGAGGGGATCGGCTGACGGCAGGGCAAGTGGGTTGACTGGTGAAAGGTGAAAGGTGAAAGGGGGTGCTGGAGCACCATTGCGGTGCATGGCACACAGGGCTTCGCTACAAACCCCCGTTTCACCTTTCACGTTTCACCCTCCGTCCCTTTCACGTTTCACCATTCACCTTTAACCTTTCCCCATGCCTCGCCTCCCCGTCGCCATTCTCGGTGCCACCGGCGCCGTCGGCCAGAAATTCGTGGCCCTGCTCGCCGAGCATCCGTGGTTCGAGATCGTGCAGTTGTCGGCGTCGGCGGATCGCGTCGGACGACGCTACGGCGACGTGGTGCGCTGGCGCGAGACGACGCCACTGCCGCCGGAGTTGGCGCGCATCGTGATGACCGAGGCGGTTCCCACCGGTGCAGCACGCCTCGCCTTCTCCGCCCTTGATGCCGCAGTGGCGCGCGAGGTGGAACCCGCCTTCGCGCGTGCGGGCGCGTTGGTGGTGAGCAACGCCTCGGCGTTCCGGATGGCGGCCGATGTCCCCCTGTTGATCCCGGAGGTGAATGCGGATCATCTCGCGCTGCTCGATACCCAGCGCCGGGTCCGCGGGTGGAGCGGGGGGATCATTGCCAACCCCAACTGCTCGACGGCGATCCTGATCACCGCCCTCGCCCCCCTCCATCGCGCCTTCGGGGTGCGACGCCTCACGGTCGCCACCCTGCAGGCCGCGAGCGGTGCGGGCTATCCCGGTGTCCCCTCACTGGACCTGCTCGACAACGTGATCCCGTGGATCGGTGGCGAGGAAGAAAAGCTCGCGGAAGAAACGCGCAAGCTCCTCGGCACGCTGGAGGAGACGGTGGTGCGTGCTGCGCCGATCACCGCGAGCGTGATGGTGCATCGCGTCCCCGTGACCGACGGGCATATGGTGAGTGCGTCGGTGGAGTTCCAGACCGCGCCATCAGTGGACGACGCGCTGCAGGCGCTGCGCGCCTTCCGAGGGAGCGAGCGAGTGGCCGGACTGCCGACCTCGCCGCTGCCGCCGATCGAGGTGGAGATGCGAGACGATCGTCCGCAAACGCGACTCGATCGCGATCGTGGCATGGGGATGGCCGTGACGGTGGGACGGGTGCGGCCGTGTCCCGTGGGACACCTGCGCTTCACGGCGCTCGGGCACAACCTGGTGCGCGGAGCGGCGGGTGCCGCGGTGCAGAATGCCGAGCTGCTCGTGGCGGCTGGCTACGCCTGAGCGGCCACCGCCACGATCCGGTTGCGACCATCCTCCTTCGCCACGTACAATCGCGCATCGGCGACATCCAGCAGCTCGTCCGGCTCGGTCCCATCCTCCGGGTACGCCGCGACGCCGATCGACACGGTGATCTGCCCGGTCCCCCCGCGCGGCAGCGGAATCTCCTTCAAGCCGATGGCCACCCGCACCTCGTCGAGTTTCTCCAGTGCCGCCTGGAGCCGTGTCCCGGGCATCACGATCAGGATTTCCTCGCCACCGAACCGTGCGATCACGTCGCTGCGGCGCAAGGTGCCGCGCAGCAATTTCGCCATCTCCCGCAATGCCGCATCGCCGGCGGCATGGCCGTGCGTGTCGTTGAACGGCTTGAACTTGTCCACGTCGAGCATCGCGATGACGACCGAATCACCCATGCGCGCACTGCGCGCCAGCTCCGGTCCGAGATACTCCTCGGCGTAGGCACGGTTGAAGAGCCCGGTCAGCCGATCGAAGGTGCCCTGCCGCCGCAGGCGAATCGTCCGATCGACGATCGTCAGCGCCATGACGGTCATCGCGAGGAGCAGGATCAACCGTGCGGCCTGCGTCGCGGGCTCGAACCCTCCGTAGGACGACACGCCGTTGGCGAGCGCCTCCTCGGTGAACACCACCGGCGTCAACATCGACAGGATCGCGTACTGCGTGATCGCGGTGCCACCCGCGACGAGACAGACCGGGGGGGAATAGCGCAGCGCACTCGCGGCGATCGCGACAAAGTACGCCTCGAAGATCACGCGGGAATTGGTCGCGACAATCGGCAAGTCGATGAACCAGAAGGCCAGCAAGCCCAGCGAGATGATGCTGACGTCGGCGATCGTGGTGGCGAACGGCAGGCCCGGACGGTGTAATCCGCGTTGCACGGCCTTCTCGATGATCACCGCCGCCACGAAGGCGGTCCCGGCCACGGTCAGGCCGAGCCAATGCTTGGCGGCGATCGGGTTCAACGCGATGGAGAAGAGCGGAATGGCCAGCAACAACAATGTCAGCCAGCTACGCACGCGGGCGACCAGCAGCTCGCCGTCGCGGGCAGCGTCGGCGATCACCTCGTCGGGCGGTGCGATCAGCCACGCCCAGAAGCGCTGCAATGTTGTCGGGGCGGTCACGGGCTACATCAACCGGTACCGGGGGCCGCTCCCCCCCTCGCGGGGGGTCCAGCGGGGGCCAAGGACATCCGTGGCCTTGCAATCCACGCAATTCGGCGCGTTGACCACGAGGTTCTCTCCCTCGCGCTCATAGACGCCGGCCGGACACATCCGGGCGTAGAAATCGGCCACGTCGGCCGGGACATCCTGTCCGACAACGAGGTGCGACGGAATGGCATCCCGCGTGGCATTCCCTGACTTGAAGACGGCGTCCACCTTGCTGAAGGTCAGGACGTTGTCCGGCACAAACGGTGCCGCACGGCCCGGATGACGGGGGGCAGAGGCGTCCTCCCCCATCTCGATGCGCCCACCGGGGAACGCCCCGCCGGTCAGGGTCATCAGGCCGGCCTTGAGCCCGCCCATCACGAAGCCGTCCTTGAAGGCGAGCCGCATGTTGCGGGTCCCGTGCATGTCCTTGACGATTCGGGAGGCGCGCACCGCACCGTCGTAGCCGACAAGCTCCGTCCCCGCACCCGTCCCCCCCCCAGCGAGTGCGGTCGCGACCGTCTGCGCGGCGAGGATGCCCGACTCCATCGCGTAGTGAATGCCCTTGAGCGACGGCACGTCCACGAAGCCGACGGTGTCACCGATCATCACGAGGCCATCGCCGCTCAGGCGGTGCGGAATCGCGTGATACCCACCCTCGGGGATCGTCTTCGCGCCCCACTCGAGCATCGTCCCGCCCTCGAGGATCTCACGGAAGAGCGGGTGCAGCTTCATCCGCTGCATCGATTCGTGCACGTCGAGAGCGGCGTCGTGATAGTCGAGCCCCACCACCAGTCCGATCGAGACCTGATTGGGTCCCATCGGATAGCACCACGAGCCGCCGAATGCATCGCGCGGCAGCGGCCAGCCCAGCGTATGAATCACGCGGTCGAGTGGCTTCTTGACCTCCCAGACTTCCTTCACGCCCAGCGCGAAGATCTGCGGATTGTCGCTGCCCACGCCGCGCCAGGTGCGCCACGCCTGCGCCAGCGGGCCACGCGTCCCTTCAGCGAGAATGACCACCTTCGCGGTGAGGTCGGTCGGTTCCTGATAGCTGTCAGTCGGCTGGCCGGCACGGTCGAGCCCGCTCGGCACCGTCCGCACACCAATCACCCGCTCGCCGTCCACCAACAGCGACTCGGCCGGGAAGCCCGGGAAGATGTTCACGCCGAGGGCCTCCGCCTGCTCGCCCAGCCAGCGGACCACCTCGCAGAGCGAGACGACCACGTTGCCGTGGTTCTTCATCGTCGGCGGGGTCGGGATGCGCTGCGCCTTCTGTTCGGTGAGGTAGTAGACCGCCTCACCCTCGACCGGTTGCCGGAAGGGGAAGTCGGCATCGGAGAGGTCGGGGAAGAGCGAGCGGATCGCGATCGGGTTCATGACGGCGCCCGAGAGGACGTGCTCGCCGAGCGCGCCGGCCTTCTCCAGCACCCCGATCGCCAGGTCCGGGGCGTCCTTCGCCAGCCGAATCGCGCAGGCCAGCCCGGCGGGCCCACCACCGACGATCAGCACATCGAGCTCGATCGCCTCCTCGGATGGGGCCTCCTCGCGGATCAGCGAGGCAGGGAGGGCGGGCTGGTGGCGGACGGGTAGGACGACGGACACGCGGGGACTCCAGGAAAAGGGGAACCATCAAATATAGGGGGAGGGGGGAGGGGGCTGTGCGCCGTCATCCCGAGCCATCCCAGCCGGCGGTGTCAACCGCCGGATTCGCGGCCGGGCCCCCTCCGGCGACTGACGTCGCCGGCTGGGATGGCGCCGCCCCCCTACCTTTGGAGACTCCTCCAACGACAGGACACCACCGGATGCGGACGCGCTTCCTTCAGACAGCTGCCCTGCTCATCCTCACCGTGGCGTTGGCCGGCCTGGTCTGGTCCCCCGCCTGGTGGATCTACCTCTTTCTGGTGCCGATCGTGGCCCTGGGGGTCTGGGATTCGCTCCAGACCCGGCACGCGATCCGACGCAACTTCCCCGTGGTCGGGCACTTCCGCTACCTGCTGGAGAGCATCGGACCGGAGCTGCACCAGTACTTCATCGAGAACGCGACCGACGGGACCCCGATCGACCGGACCAAGCGAACGTACGTGTACTCGCGTGCCAAGCTCGAACACCAGGTCCATCCGTTCGGCACCGAGCTCGACCTCACCGAAGTGGGCTACGCCTTCATGGCGCATTCGATGTTCCCGGTGGCCCACCTGCATCCGCCGCCCCGGATCCGGATCGGTGGGCCCCACTGCACCCAACCGTACGACGCCAGCGTCTTCAACATCGCCGGAATGTCGTTCGGTTCTTTGAGCAAGCCAGCGATCGAGGCGCTCAATGTCGGCGCCAGGGAAGGGGGCTTCTTCCACTGCACCGGTGAGGGCGGCATCTCGCCCTGGCACTTGATGGGCGGTGATCTCTGTTTCCAGATCGGGACGGGCTACTTCGGCGCCCGCACGCCCGAGGGTGCCTTCTCGCCGGAACGCTTCCGGGAGAACGCGCTCCGCCCTGAAGTGAAGATGATCGAGCTCAAGCTCTCGCAGGGTGCGAAGCCGGGGCATGGCGGGATCCTCCCCGCCGCCAAGAACAACCTGGAAGTCTCGAAGATTCGCGGCGTGTCACCCAACATCCGCATCGACTCCCCTCCCCACCACACGGCATACGAGGGCGCGGAAGGACTGCTGCGCTTCGTGCACCAGTTGCGCGAGCTGGCCGATGGCAAGCCGGTCGGCTTCAAGCTGTGCATCGGCGAGCGGCGCGAGTTTGAGGCGCTCTGTGTCTTGATGGCGGAGACAGGACTCACCCCCGACTTCATCGCAGTGGATGGTGCGGAGGGCGGCACCGGCGCCGCCCCGATCGATTTCTCGAATCATGTCGGGCTCCCACTCGAGGAGAGCCTCACCTTCGTCGCCGACATGCTCCACAAGCACGGCATCAAGGATCGCATCCGGATCATCGCGGCCGGCAAGGTGATCACCGCGTTCGACATCTACCGCACCCTCTGCATCGGCGCCGACATCTGCTATTCCGCGCGCGGGATGATGCTGGCCCTCGGGTGCATTCAGGCGCTCGAGTGTCATCGCAACACCTGCCCCACCGGGGTCGCCACCGACAAGCCGGGCCTGACCCGCGGCCTCGTGGTGGCCGACAAGTGGGTGCGCGTCCGCAACTACCATCACGAGACGGTGGAGGACTTCCTCGAGCTGGTCGCCGCAGCAGGGATCACTGACCTTGACCAACTCGACCGCACGCGCATCTGGAAGCGGCTGGGTCCTGACGAGATTCGCCGCTACGACGAGATCCATCCGATGGGGGGGAACGGGATCTCGGCGCCGGCAAGGTGATCGAGCCATCCCAGCCGGCGGTGTCAACCGCCGGGCCCCGACCCAGCCCGGGGCGCGGCTGCGCCGCGCAGGGTGAAAGGTGAAAGGGGCTGGGATTCCGACCCCTTTCACCCCGCGGCGCCTGGCGCCGCCCCCGCGCGGCGGAGCCGCGCCCCCCGGCGACTGACGTCGCCGGCTGGGGTGTCTAGCTTCCCCCCATGTCCCGCTACCCCATCCCCGCCTCGCAGCACCGCGCAGAGCAGGTCATCGAACGCAGCCGCTTCACCTGCACGCTCGCGCACGCGGCGACGGCGGCTGAGGCACAGGCAGTGATCGCGGCGGTGCGGGCAGAGTGGCCGGACGCGACGCATCACTGCACCGCGTGGGTCGCGGGACCACCGGGGAGCACCGCGCAGGTCGGGATGAGCGACGACGGCGAGCCGCACGGCACCGCTGGCCGGCCGATGCTGAACGTGTTGCTGCATGCTGACGTGGGCGAGGTTGTCGCGGTGGTGACGCGCTGGTATGGTGGCGTGAAGCTCGGGACCGGCGGGTTGGCGCGCGCGTACTCAGGCACGGTGGAGTTGGCGCTGCAGACGCTGCAGCGCGCCGAACGGGTGGCATGGAGCGAGGTCGAGGTGACGGTGGGGTATGCGCACATCAGCGCGGTGCAGCATCTGCTACCTGGTCACGAGGCGACGATCCTCGCAGAGGATTACGGCGAGCAGGTCGAGTACCGGATTCAGGTGCCCGCGCCAGGGGTGGAGGCGCTGCTGCGCGCGTTGGCTGATGCCACGCGCGGGGAGGCGGTGGTTAGCGCACCTCCAGCCCCAGATCCACCGCCCGAACCGAGTGGGTGAGCGCGCCGGTGCTGATGTAGTCCACACCGGCGTCGGCGTACTGACGCAGCGTCTCGAGCGTGATCCCGCCGGTCGCCTCGATCTCGATGCCCAGAGCGAGGGTACGGGCGAGGGTGGTCCACGCCGCCACGGTCTCCACGCGCTGGTTGTCGATCAGCAACCGCGTCGCACCGGCAGCGCACGCCTCGCGCAGCTGTGCCTCGGACTCCACCTCCACATACAACGCGTTGACACCGATGCTGCGAGCGGCGTCAAGTGCATCGCCAAGCGAGCGTCCGGCCGCCGTGAGCCCCTGCCAATGGTTGTCCTTCACCATCACCGCGTGGGCGAGGTCCAGGCGGTGGAGCTCCCCGCCACCGGCGACCACGGCGGCGACTTCCATCAAGCGCAGGCCCGGCGTCGTCTTCCGCGTGTGGAGGATGCGGCACGATGTCCCCGCGACAGCGTCCGTATAGCGCCGCGTCATCGTCGCCACACCGCAGGCACGTTGCAGGATGTTGAGCAAGGGACGCTCCGCACGCAGCAGGGCGCGCAGGTCGCCGTGCACCTCACCGACAACCGTGTCGGCCGCGATGCGATCGCCATCGCGCGCCGACCACTTCACCGGCGGCAGCCCGCATGCGGCGACCACGGCATCGGCCCAGGCCGTCCCCGCGATCACCATCACCTCACGCGCCTCGAGCTGCGCCACGCCGTGGGCGTCAGCGGGAATCGTCACTGCGGAGGTGACATCGCGCGCACCGTCTTCCGCGAGCGCAAGCTCTGCCACACGCGAGGCATCGTCGGCGATCACCGCCGCTGAGACGACCTCATGCACCGAGCGCCACCATGCGGTCAATCGCGAGCTTCGCGCGTTCGCGCACTTCCGTCGGCACGTCGATCTCGAACTGGTTGAGTCGCAGCGCGTCGCGTACATCCACCAGCGTGATCGTCTTCATGTAGGCGCACTCTGCCGCGCGATCGGCCGGTACAAAGCGCTTCTCGGGGGCCATCTGCTGCATCCGGTGGATGATCCCCGTCTCGGTCGCGACGATGAAGGTGTCGGCGTCGAGCTCACGGGTGAGGTTGATCATCCCCTCGGTCGAGGCGATGTGGATCCCCTCGGGAGGGAGATCGCCATCGGCCATCCGGTAGAGCAAGCGCGATGCGCAGCCGCACTCCGGGTGCACCAGCACCTCGGAGCCCGGATTGGCGTCGCGGGCGGCCTGCAGCGTGTCAATGTCGATCCCTGCGTGCACGTGGCACTCGCCCATCCAGACCTCGACGTTGCGGTCGGGCCGCATCCGTCGCACGTGCGCGCCGAGGAACATGTCGGGCAAGAAGAGAATGCCCTTGTCGGCGGGGATCGCGTCGATCACCTCAAGCACATTGCCGCTGGTGCAGCAGTAGTCGAGCTCGGCCTTCACCGCGGCCGTCGTGTTGACGTAGCCCACCGCCACGTAGTCGGGGAACTGCTTGCGCCAGCCGCGCACCTCTTCTGCGGTGATGGTGTCGGCAAGCGAGCAGCCGGCTTCCAGGTCAGGCAACAGCACCGTCTTGGTGGGTGCGAGCACCTTCGCAGTCTCGGCCATGAAATGCACACCGCAGAAGACGATGATGTCTTCCGTTGCCGCCGCCGCCTTGCGTGACAGCCCCAGCGAGTCGCCCACGAAGTGCGCGACATCCTGCACCTCGGCGCGCTGGTAGTTGTGTGCGAGGATCACGGCATTGCGTTCCGCGGCGAGCGCACGGATCTCTGCCTGGAGCGTGGCGATTTCATGATCGTTGTATGGCAGCGCATCAATCACGGGCAGGTGCAGCGTCACGCGGTGATCCTTGGCTTCGGGTTCGGAAAGTCTGCGCGGCGATGTCCACCACGCGATTCGCGGCGGCCCCGGGCCGCCCGTGCAATCTCGGCGGCAATCCGGAGCTGATCCGCCGTGTGCCACGCACCAGATGGCACGCGCCGACGCAGGTCGGCAATCGCCAACTCCGCCTCGGCGAGTCCGGGCTCGGTGCGCACCAGCCCCACCTCGCGCGTGAGGAAGCTCCGCATGCGCGCCCGGAAAGCGGTGGCGATCGGCCCGGCATCGGTGCCGGCATCCCAGTCGGTCGGTGCCGGTGCGAAAGATGGCACCTTCGGGCTTCCGGCGAGGAGCTCCCCGACCGCACGCCCGGCCCGATCCGCAAAGACGAGCCCCTCGAGCAGCGAATTGGACGCCAACCGATTGGCACCATGCACACCGGTGTTGGCACACTCGCCCACGGCCCAGAGCCCCGCGACGGTACTACCCCCGGCCAGGTCGGTTCGGATCCCACCCATCGCGTAGTGCATCGCGGGCGCAACCGGCAAGAGGTCGTGCGCGAGCGAGAGGCCGTGCGCCGCGACGAGGGCTGCGACTCCTGGGAAGGCCTGTTCCACGTTGGGCAGGTGGCGTGCGTCGAGGAAGGCGCCGCCACGATAGGCCCGATGCGCCACCGCACGCGCCACGATGTCACGTGGGGCCATCTCACCGCGCGGGTCGGCGTCGAAGACGAAGCGTTCCCCTTTGGCATCCACCAACCACGCCCCTGCCCCACGGAGTGCTTCAGTGAGCAGCGGCGCGGGGTTCACGCCGGGAACGTGCAGCGCGGTCGGGTGGAACTGCAGAAACTCGAGATGCGAGAGCACCGCACCCGCGGAATGCGCGAGGGCCCAGCCATCGGCGGTGGCGACAGGTGGATTGGTGGTGATCTCGAAGAGTTGTCCGCAGCCCCCGGTTGCGAGGATCACCGCGGGTGCAGCGACGGCCTCGGGTTCGCCCGCGTCGTTGAGGAGGATCGCCCCGACCACGCGATCCCCTCGCCGCAGGAGGCGTCGCACGCGGCAATGCTGCCGCACCTCGATGCGTGGATTGCCGAGCACCACCTTGGAGAGCGCGGCCACGAGCATCGCACCGGTGCGGTCGCCTTCGGCGTGCAGGATGCGGGCGCGCGAGTGTGCGGCCTCCAGGCCGAAGCGCAGCTCGCCATCGGCGTCACGATCGAAGACCGCGCCAAGCTCGAGGAGTTCGCGCACGCGGTCGGGGCCCTCGCGGGTCAGGACCTCCACCGCGATCGGATCGGCCAGGCCGTCACTCGCGGCAATGGTATCAGCAGCGTGTTGTGCGGGAGAGTCCGCGGCGTCGAGGGCGACAGCGATGCCGCCCTGTGCCCATGCGGTGTTGGAATCCTGCAGCGTCGCCTTGGTGACGAGGAGGACGTCATGCCCCTCCGAGGCGAGGCGCCATGCGGCCCACAAACCGGCGATACCGGTACCAACGACGAGGGGGCGCGCGCGAGCTGAGGACACGCTGAAAGATAGGGGGTCCTTCGCTGCGCTCGGGATGACGGGCAGTCTGTTCGCTGTTCGCCGTTCGCCGTTCGCCGCTAGCTCCGCGCTTTCTTGATCGCGTCCGTCAGCGCCGGCACCACTTCGAACAAGTCACCCACAATGCCGTAGTCAGCCACCTTGAAGATCGGCGCGTCCTTGTCGCGGTTGATCGCGACGATCGTGCGCGCGGTACGCATCCCGGCCAGGTGCTGAATCGCGCCGCTCACACCGATCGCGAAGTAGAGGTCGGGCGACACGGTCTTGCCGGTCTGGCCCACCTGCGCGCCGTGCTCGACCCAGCCGGCGTCGACCACCGCACGCGATGCACCAACCGCGGCCTCGCCACCGAACGCAGCGGCAAGATCTTCAAGCAACCCGAAGTGCTTCGGATCACCCAATCCGCGACCTCCAGCGACCACCACACGCGCCTCGGCGACATCGAGCGCCGCCTTCTCGGGCGTGGTGATGCCAGTCACCGTCAAGCGCGGCGTGGCGGCAGTTGCCGCGAGCGGTTCCACACTGCCGGCCTTGCCAGCCTGCAGCGCGGGATACGCACCCGGCCGCACCGCGACCACCGGCGTACCGG
>JAABRY010000231.1 GCA_011390645.1 Gemmatimonadota bacterium | reverse complement strand
CATGCCCTCCCGGGAGTGAGGGGGAACTGGGAAACTGCGGGGGAGTCTCTGTTCTCTGGTCTCCGTTCTCCGTTCTCTGATCTCGACAAGATCGGCCTCCAGCTCTACACCGTCCGCTCGCAGATGCAGCTCTCCGTCGAGCGGACGCTGTTTGAGGTGTCGCGGCTCGGCTATCGCGAGGTGGAGTTCGCGGGCTACTTCAATCGCCCCCCGCGTGCGATCAAGCAGTTGCTCGACCGGAACGGCCTCGAGGCGCCGGCGGCACACGTCAGTTTGGCTGAGATGCGGGGCGGTTGGTTCCGGAAGTTGGAAGAGGCCGAGGAGATGGGGCACAAGTGGTTGGTCGTCCCCTGGCTCAACGACGCCGACCGCAACTCGCTCGATGCGATCAAGAAGACCGCAGAGACGATGAACAAGGCCGCGGAGGATGCGAAGACGTACAAGATCCGCATCGCCTATCACAACCACGACTTCGAGTTCCGTGAGGTGGAGGGGCGGGTGATGTTCGATGTGCTCCTCGAGGAGACCGACCCGAAGCTGGTGGATGTCGAGCTCGACCTCTACTGGATCACCAAGGCCGGCAAGGATCCGTTCGCGTACTTCGCCCGTTGGCCCGGCCGCTTCCCGCTGGTCCACGTGAAAGACTCTGCTGGCGCGCCGGACCACAAGATGACGGAAGTGGGCAAGGGGACGATCGACTTCGCCAAGCTCTTCGCGACGCAGAAGGAGAGCGGGATGAAGCACTTCTTCGTGGAGCACGACAACCCCACCGATCCGATGGCGAGTGTGGCGACGAGTTACCGGTATCTGAAAGCGCTGAGGTTTTAGAGGTGAGGGGTGAGGGGTGAGGGGTCCCCCCGCCCTCGAGCGTAGCGAGAGCGGCGGGGTCTCCTCGATTGCCCACACGCAAGCGTCTGCCTTCCAGCGCAATGTCATCCCGAGCGTAGGCGCGCAGCGCCGAAGTCGAGGGACCTGCACTTTGTGGGTTGCTCACCCCGGCAAGCCGATCGCCTCGACCACTGAGGCGAAGCCTCGTTGTCCGCGCAACGGGGCATAGATGAATGAGCCGCGGACCGCGTACACCGGGCCGCTGCGCTCGGCGACTGCACGTTCGAGCAGGGCGAGGGCTGCGTCGGTCTCGCCGAGCCCCTGGTAGGTATGGACCAGGAAGCATGGCGAGATGCCGGGGATGGTTTCCAGGTCACCGACCAGCGACCGCGCATCGGTCCATCGCCCCATCATGCCGTACATCTGCCCCAGTTCACCACGCCAGCGCAGGTGGTGGTCCGAGCGAACGATCGCCTCTTCCATCGTGCGCGCACCCGCCTCGTACTGCCGACACAGGAAGAGGGCCCAACCCAGCGCGGCATGGGTTTTCGGCGCGTAGGGGTCGACCTCGCTGGCCAGACGTGCCTCAGCCAGCGCCTCACCATAGCGATTGGCACTGAGTAATAGCGTCACGAGATCAACGCCGTGCGGTGTCGCGCCCAACTGTTGTGCGCGCCGGGCGATGGGCAATGCCTCATCGTAGCGTCCCATCGCCCAGAGCATGCGTGCCAGCAGGTCATGGACGAGCGGGTGATCTGGCGCCCGCTCCCTCGCTCGCTCCAGCCCCACTTCGGCACCCGCCCAGTCGAAATCCGCGATCATCCGAACGGCCGCATCCGCCGCCACTGCTTCAGGATGCCGTGCATCGATGGCCATCGCCTGCGCGGCTGCCACACGCGCTTCAACGAAGAGGTCGGCAGCATTGACCTCACCCTCGGTGGCGAGCTCCAGACAGGCCAACGCACGCTGCACGTGGGCCTCGAGATAGCCTGGTGCATGCGACACGGCGCGCGCAAAGGCATCACGCGCCCGGCGCAGCGCGGCAGGGGTCGCGCCAACGAGATGCTGCCGACCCTGCACGACCAGCCGATGCGCGAGCGACGCAGGCGCTGGCACATCACCCATCGCTTGCGCCCCCGCGACGACTTCCGCATGTACCGCCTCGGCGAGTCGCAAGGCTACGTCCGACTGCAGCGCGAGCACGTCGGCATGGGGTCGCTCGTACGTCTCGGCCCACACTGGCCGCTCGGTCTCGGCGTCAATCAGGGTGGCCACCACGCGCACGCGCCCGGCGGAGATGCGCAGTGATGCATCGAGGACGTGGCGCACAGAGAGAACGCGCCCCACCTCGCGCGGCGCCGCGTCGCGTGCACGCAGCGCCGTGACGGTGCCGCGTGCGATCACCCGGAGATCGCGACGCCTGGCCAGCAAGGCGATGACCTCCTCGGTGATGCCGTCGCCCAGCGCGTGGGCATCAATGTCCGCTCCGATGGTGCGCAGCGGCAGCACTGCGACGGATGGCAATTCGACCGCTGCGAGCACACTCTCGCGGAGTTCGTCCGCCAGAGAGGCCACCGCTGGGTCAGGGCCCAGCTCGAGATCGATGCGTCGGCGCTGCGCGTGCTCGACCGCCTGACGAATCGCGGAGGTGCGATCGCCCGCCTGTTCGAGCGCACGCATCAGGCGCCGGGTGTCGTCGCCGGAGTAGTGATCGAGCGCCACGAGTTGGCGACACGCCGCGATGGCCCCATGCAGGTCGCCGGCGCGTTCGCAGCGATCCAGCTGCGCCAGCACCGCGCGGCGGTGCATCCGTTGCAGGTCGCGGCGCGTGTCGTCGAGCCAGTGGCCGAAGTCGACCGCGTCGGGGAGGGAAAAGCCGTCGAGCAGCGGCGCCGCATGCAGCTGAGCCACTCGACCAAGATCCTCGGCCGCGACCGCCTCGCGGAGATCGAGCACATCGCAGGTCAGCTCCTCGGTCCCGAGGAGGAGCCCATCGCCAAGCGAGACGATGGCCTGCTTGCCCAACGCGCCGCGCAGGACATGCACGCTCAGGTTGAGGAGTCGGCGGGCGGCGGTGTCGTCCTTTTCGGGCCAGAGGAGCGCCAGCAGACTGGCCCGCGGTACGGGGAGGGGCCACGCTCCGGCGAGCAGCGCCAGCAGGGCGATCCGGTGCCGTTGAGCCGGCGGACCGTTGAGGACTGTGGCGCCATCGCGGAGACAGGCGCCACCCAGGAGTTGGATCCGAACCATGACCGAAACTAATCGAGCGCTAATTCCTGGCGGAAGGAGCCGTTAACTGATCTGCGTCAACTTGAGCGCGTTGGTTCTCGCAGTCCCAGTTGTCCTCCCCTGCCCGAAGGAGTTCCCAATGCGCCTCCCCTTCTTCCTCTCCACCGCCCTCCTCCTGACCGCCTGTGATGGCGGCCCCACCCCGACCGACGCCAGCCTTCAGGCCGCCAAGGTCGGGCGTGACCTGCAGCCGGTGCGCGCCGCGACCGCGCGCTTCAGCAGCTTCGAACAGGCGCGCCAAGCCGAGTATACTTTCCTCTTCGGCGACGCGTGTTTTGCCGATGCGACGGAGGGGGCGATGGGGTATCACTACGTGAACACCGCGCTCCTCGACGCGACGCTCGACCCGCTGCAGCCGGAGGCGGTGATGTACGAGCCGCAGGCGAACGGCACGCTCAAGCTCGTTGGGTTGGAGTACGTCGTCCCCGGCACCGCCTGGACCGACAACACGCCGCCGAATC
>JAABRY010000230.1 GCA_011390645.1 Gemmatimonadota bacterium | reverse complement strand
ACGGGTCCACCCGCGCACGCCACCGAAGCGGTCCTCATGGTATACCCTCGCGCTCAGATCCAGCGCGCGTCGCTCTGCGCTTCCCACGGCCCACTTCGCGAACAGCGCACCGCGCGTGACGAGCGGGAGATCACTGAAGCCGTCGGCGTTGGCGTCGACGAATCGCTCGTTCCGTGCCAGCGAGCCGCTGAGCAACAGGCGGGTGTCGCCGATCGCAGGTGCCGCGGCGAGATCCGTGCTCACCTCCCCGTGTGACGTGGCATACGTCGTGAGCGACCATGGCG
>JAABRY010000229.1 GCA_011390645.1 Gemmatimonadota bacterium | reverse complement strand
GTGGATCCCTGGTGATCACGTTGATCACGCCACCCATCGCCTCGGAACCGTAGAGGGTGGAGGCGGGGCCCTTCACGACCTCGACGCGGTCGAGGATGGCCGGGTTGATGCCGTTGAACCCATAGGTGGTCGCCAGCGCGCTCATCAACGGGACGCCGTCAATCAACACCGCCGTGTAGGGTCCCTCCATGCCGTTGATGCGGATGGAGTTGGTGTAGCAGACCCCGCAGTCCACCTGCTCCTGCAAGCCAGGCAGCGTGCGCACCGATTCCATGAGGTTGTTGGTAAGATTGCGCCGGAGGGCCCGAGCCATCACGAGTTCCACCTTCACCGGCGAGTCCGCGAGGGCGGTCTCCCGCATCGTCCCGGTGACAACCAGTTGCTCGAGCTCGGCAGCGAGCGGCTCGAGGTCGAGTGTGCCGAGCAGGGTGTCGGCGGGCAGCGTGATCGTGCGACGGAGCGGACGATGCCCGATCGCCGTGACGCGCAGCTCCCAACGTCCCGTCGTGAGTGCCAGCGTGAAGGTCCCGTCCGCGCCGCTGGCCGTGCGATGGGTCGAGGCGCCAGTGGCTTCGAGTCGCGCGTCGGCAAGTGGCACGCCGGCTCCCGTGACCACGCCGCGCACGGGCAACCGTGCTTGTCCGCCGGCAGCAGTGGTCACCAGGGCGACGAGTACCGCGACGGCACGGATCATCCCCCCCCCACAGGTGAGAGGGCTGGCAGCGGCGTCACCTCACCGCGCGCGACCGCGCGCAAGAAGCGGATCACCTCGGGATGGTCCCAGCGCGCGGCACCACGGTGGGTGAAGACCACGCGTCCATCGCGGTCGAGCACCCAGGTGCGCGGCAGCGCATCGAGCTTCCATGCCGCAGGGAAGCTCTGGATCTCGACGAAGAGTGGCATGGCGATGCGCTGGCCCCGCGCCCACCGGACCACCGCCTCACGCGTCTCGGGCGCGATCGCGCGGACCACGATGCCGTCGGTCTTCATCGAATCGGCAAGTGCGGCGAGGGTGGGCATCTCCACCCGGCACGGGAGGCACCAGGTCGCCCAGGCGTTGACGACGACGACTTTCCCGGAGTCGGCGGCGAGCGACGTGAGTCGCCCCGCAGTGTCCATCACGCGCCAGTCCCGCGGCAACGGCTCGGGGCGCCCCTGTGAATGCAGGGGCGGCGCGGCGACGAGGAGGAGAACCAGAAGGAATTTAGGCACGCCTAACTTTGGTGCTAGGCGCGCCTCATGTCAACCCGTCAGGGCGCGCCCCACCCCGGTTCGACCCGATAGCGCACCACCGCGGGCAGACCGTCCTCATCGGTAACCAGCGCCCAGACCAGGTTGCCGTCCGACTCCATGATCCGGGTCCGTTCCGGGACGGCCACGCGGCCGAGCAGCTCGCCGTCTGGAGTGAAGACTTCGAAGACGTGCGGCATGCGGTGGCGGGTGACCGCCCTCGTGGAGTCACGCGGCGGCGTGAGTTCCGCCTCCGGGATCAGCTCCGATGGCACCGCCACCTGCCCCCAGATCTGCCCGTCGCGACCGACCCGCATGCTCATCAATGGCGCCTTGACTGTCGGCAGCGGCGGGCCGCTCCACGTCCACTCCGGTTGAGTTCGCCGGGCAGTCCAGATGATCTGCGCTTCTTCGATGGCCCGCTCCTCGGCCTCCACCGGCACGGGGCTCGGTGAGCGGGCGATGACGGTCGGCAGACCACTCCGGGGTACGACCGTGATCCGGAACGTCTCCCCATCAGCGACGACAAAGGTGCCGGCCCTCGTGAAGCTCCAATGCCCGCCAGCACCATAGGTCGCCCCCATGGCCATCCGGCTCCGCGCGGCTTCGGCGGTGTACATCTGCCGGTCTCGTGGGACGACGGGCGGTGCGATCGAATCGCCGATTTCCCCACCCGCACCCACCTCGACCAGCCCCGTCCGCCCGAGGCTCAGCGGGTTGGCGGTCGCCGCAATCGATCGTCGCAGGTAGAGCTGGCCGGCATGGTCGACCAGCAGGCCAATGCTGCCCGCGAACCCGGACGGAATAGGCCAGCTCTCGAGGAACGCACCAGCGCTGTCGAAGAGGGACACCCGAGCGTTCCCGCCATCCCAGATCGCCAATCCGCCGTCGGGCAGGATCACCATCCCGTTGTTGCTGCCGAATTCACCCGGCCCCGCACCACGGCGCCCAACGCGGCGAACCAGGGTCCCATCCGCATCAAAGACGAGGATCGATTGGCTGTCGTTGTCGAACACCCAGGTGCGCCCCCACTGATCCACGTCGAATTCACGCACGGTCGTGAACAGCGAGATGTCATCGACCCCCGGCGCAATCGCCATTTCTTCGACGAGCTGGCGGACGTCCGCCGCCGGCACGTCGCCGGTGATCGTCACGAACACCGACTCTGCGGTAGCCTCGCGTGTGACGGTCAGGGCACCGACGCCGGGAGATTCACCAGCACACGCTCCAAGCAGCAGGAGTGGCAGAAGGAGGCGAGTCATGAGCGGCTCCCGAGGAGAGAGTGTGGAAGAAGCATCGTACGATCAGCGGACCAGCGCGCGCCATTCCTCGATCAGCGGCGTGAGGATCCGCTCGGTCATCCCCCAGAGCAACCCTTCGTCGAGGTGATACCCCTGCACCTCGCGGGGCGCGCCACGCACTTCAAGCGTCGCGAGACGATAGGTATCCGGCAGGATCAGACGGTCCAACTCCACCCACCCCACCGCCGCGACCTCACGACTCGTCTGCGGGGTCAGCGCCTCGCGGGCCTCGAACACAAACGGTCGCACCATGATCGGCGGAAGCACCGGGATGACAGGCGCCAGATCGTCGAGCGTCACCCGATGCGCATCGCGATCGATCGCCAGACCCACTTCCTCGTGCGTCTCCCGCAGCGCGGTGTCGAGGAGATCGATATCTCGTCCCTCGCGCCGTCCGCCCGGCAGCGCGAGTTGTCCCGACCACGGGTCGCCGATACGGTCCGCCCGACGAATCAACAGGAGTCGCACCGGGTCGGGGGCAAGGAGAATGGCGACCGCCGCCTGCGGACGCGCAGGGTCGTCCACCTCACGCGCGGCACGCTGCGCGAGACGGGACACCAGCGCCGCCAGGTCACTCAATGCGCACAGCCACCACCGCAACAGCCGCCGCCGGGTGGTGGCCCGAACTTGCCGAGGTCCGGCAGCGCGCCGTCCCCCCCCCGCGACGGGCGTGCCGGCGCAGCAAGCAGTCGATCGGCCGTCGTGGCCCCGCAGTCCGGGCACGCGACGACATCGGAACCTCGCACGAGCCGTTCGAACACGC
>JAABRY010000228.1 GCA_011390645.1 Gemmatimonadota bacterium | reverse complement strand
CGTGGATGAGCAACTGGGCCTACGCTGCCGACATTCCCACGGGCGCATGGCGGGGCATGATGACACTGCCGCGCACGGTCTCACTGCGCGAGCGCAATGGCCGCGCCTCGCTGGTGCAGCAGCCCATCGCCGTGCGATCGCCCGGGGACCGTGCGGTTCAGCGATTCAGCGTACGTGATCAGGTGCTCGCCGATCCCACGGTGCTCGACATCGCTCCGGGAGTGGCATTCGAGGCGGAGCTGCGCATCGAGGCGGGGCGCGCCACGGAAGTGGGGCTGCTGCTCCGCTATTCAGCGCAGCAGCACGTACTGGTCTCGTACGATCCGGTGGCGTCGCGTGTGGCCATTGATCGTCGGCCGGGAGGAACCGCCTTTCATCCGGCGTTCCGGGCGCGCTACGAGGCCACGATTCCTCGAGACCGCCTCGTGACGTTGCGGCTGGTGGTCGATGCGTCGTCCGTTGAACTCTTTGCCGATGACGGGGCCACCGTGCTGACCGCGCTGATCTTTCCCGCTCGCACGAGCGCAGCGGTGGCGATGTTCTCGAAGGGGGGCGCAGTGCAGTCCGTCGAACTGACTGTGCGGCCGCTCGGCCCACGCAACGTACCATAAAGCAACGGCTCCTCGCTTTGGTGCGAGGAGCCGTTGTTCGATGCGTGGGACCGTGACGCCGCGCGCCGCTACGGTGCGATCGGGTTGTCGCGAATGCCAGCCACCTTCGCGGTGGTCCCATCAATGCTCATCAGCACGGAGCGTGCGAGCGTTCCACCGAACCGTTTGGCGCGTTCGGCGGCTTCCTCATCGCCGCCACACTCGATGTACGACGATTTGCAGATATCCCCGGCGCCGATGAAGTTCACGAAGCTCAACACCGACAGGTCGTTCAGGAGCTGGTAGGAATACGTCTGGTCGGGTGCAGACGCCGGATTGTGCAGCATCAGCGCGCTGCCGTTCATCGGTTCCCAGGGACCGAACAGGCTTTCGGACGTCCACCCGTACATGCCTTCCGGTCCCGTCAGGGGCGGTGCGAACGTGAACGTGTGCGTGGAGATGATGAGGTAATAGCGATCGTTGCGCGTGATCACGATCGGGCGTTCCAGCTCCGAGTTCACGCCGGGCGCCGCGATGATCGGCTTGAGCAGGCGCCAGTTGGAGAGTGACTCGTCGGTCGCGACGGCGATACCCACGTTGCCGTTGTACGTCTGGTCCGGCGAGTCATGAATGCGACCCGTGAAGGTCAGGTAGTTGAGCCCCGTGGCCGGATCCCGGAAGAACGACGGGTCGCGGAACGCGAACACGATGCCGGCCGCGTCGGTGCCGGTGGACTGGGCATACCAGCGCAGGTCGGGTGACAGGACAATGCGATGCGGCTCCCAACTGTCGAAGCGCACCGTGCTCGGTGCGTTGGCGAGTCGAGCCGATGTCTGGGCGATGCGCTGCGTGTACGACAGTGGAGTTTCACCGCGCGTACCGGTCGCGGTGTAGAACACCGTCAGTCGCTGCGTGGCGGCATCGTAGATGGTAGAGCCTGCCCACTGGCGCGCGCCGAGCGCTTCGCCCTCGTTGAACAGGTAGCCCATGTCCTGCCAGTCGGCGCCGTTCTCCGAAATCATGTATCGGTAGCGGGCGATGTCGTGACGCTTGCCGGGCAACACGCTGTCCGGTGCGGTGAGTGACACCAGCACGTAGTGCCCGTTGATGCGCGCCGGCTCGTTGTCGCGCGTCAGGACTGGCCACGTATCCCACACCCAGTACCCCGGCATGATCTTTTCGTCGGGCAACTTGTCGATTACCGGGAAACTCTTGTCACTGGTCAGTCGGATCAACCCGACCTGCTCCGCGGTCCACAGCGTGGTCTCGTAGTTTTCCGGCGGTCTGACCTCACCACCGGAAGTGGACGTGGCGTCGTCCGTACATCCGGTGGTGATCAGTGCAGCCGCACCGAGTGCACCAAGGATCTTGGTGACATGCTTCATGTTGACTATCCGCGAAAGGGTTGACGAAGTGTTTCTCCGCAACCTGACGGGACAGTGGGGCGATTGATATTCGTCGCACGTTCGAACTTGGTGTGGGGCAATGGGGGGCCTGTTGCGATGCTCCCTGAGAGCATTGCACCGAACGCTGCCTCACCGGTGTGAGGCGGCGCTGCTCACCAGTGCTGCGGCGCGTCAGTACACGCGGATCGGCACCAACTGCGGCAGATCGATGATGCGCTTCACGGTACGATCGCGTTGCGCTTCCTCGATGAACGCTGCCGCACGCTCGACCCCGGTGCGCCGCAGCAGCAGTTCCGCCATCATCAGCACGGCTTCGTTCGTAGCGCGAATGGAGCCGTGTGACACGGCCTTGCCGATGGAAGCAGGCGCGTTGGTGCCGTGAATGCTGCGCGGCAGATCATACACGAGTTGGGCATGACCCAGCGGATTATCGGGATCGCCCGGCGCGCTACTGTCGGCGTCTTCGGCCCACTCCTCGGCGGTGGGCGGAATCCACTCGGGGTTCAGCACGACCTGACTGATCGTCCACTCACCGGTGCGTGTCGGCCACTCGGTGGAGCCGACGGCCACGTCGTGCTGTGCGAGCGTATCGGAGAACGCGTCGAGCACGCGGACGCGTCGCGCCGTGAGATCGACTTCTACACGAACATCGAGTGAATCACGCGCCGCCAGATCGTCGAGCGTGGCTTGCAGCGAACGCAGGCGTGACCGTCGCGCGGCCGAGTCGGCGGTGGCCGCCTCGCGTACCGCGCTCACGGCGATGTTGGCGGAATCGCTGGCGGACATCGTCGCGGTGCGCGGCAGATCGGATCCCGCACACGCGCCACAGGCAAGCATGATGAAGAGTCGATAGGGGAGCGGGCGGTGGCGAAGCATCGGCGTTCTCGAAGGAGAGGAGTGTCACGTACACGTCTCTGCGATACCCGATGCGCTCAGTGGCGATCCGATCTGTGGGGTGTATCACGTTCGCACGCGCACAATCGGCGAGCCCCCATGGTTCAACACGTTACACGAATGGAGAGTGGCAGCGGGTGTGAATCATCGAGACGATACATTCGCCGCGCACATTCCCGGAGTTCATCCGTTCAGGTCGCTCTCCACGCATCAACCGGGTACACACGATGCACGACATCATCGATACCGCAGTGGCTGCAGGCACGTTCAACACGCTGGCGACGGCGCTCACGGCCGCCGGACTGATCGACACGCTGAAAGGCGAGGGTCCGTTCACGGTGCTCGCACCCACGGACGAGGCGTTCGCGAAGATTCCTGCGACGGACCTCGAAGCGTTGCTCGCGGACACCGAGCAGCTCACCGCTGTCCTCACCTATCACGTGATCGCCGGCACGGTCCCCGCGTCCGTGGTGACGACGCTGACGGACGCCGAGACGGTCGAAGGCAGCGACGTGATGATCGAGGTGATCGATGGCGCAGTCATGCTCAATGGTGTGAGCCGTGTCACGGCCACGGATATCGCGGCAACGAACGGCATGATCCACGTCATTGACACCGTCCTGATGCCGCCAGCGGCGTGAGGCCGATGGCAGCGTCGCTCGGAAACGGTGGTGCTGCGGGCGACGCTGCCTTGACGGGAAAATGCA
>JAABRY010000227.1 GCA_011390645.1 Gemmatimonadota bacterium | reverse complement strand
AGGTGTGGAACCCGGAGTGGGAAGCCCGCTTCGACGAGACGCAAGGCTACGACCCCGAGCGCGCGCGCGAACTGCTCGCCGAGGCCGGCTTCGCGCCCGGCGAGATCGACCTGACGGTCATCCTCACGACGGTCCCCGGGCAGCCCGAGGCGCGCCTGGTGAGCGAGGCGATCCCTGGGTACCTCGCCGCGATCGGCATCAACACCACCATCCGCGAGGTCGACTTCGGGACGTACATCCCGCAGTGGCAGCAGCGGAACACCTTCGATCAGCTCTTCGTGATCCGCAACCTCCCCATTCGGCCGACCGAGCAGTTCATCCGTGACCAGCTGACCTACGACGGCGCGCTGACCTTCTTCTACGCCGATCAGTTCGTCGCCGACAAGTTCGCCGAGCTCGAGGTCGAGCTCGACGGCGCCCGCAGGAACGAGCTCTCGCTCGAGATCGGCAACCACGTCTACGAGCAGGCACCGTTCGTGCGTCTGGGTCAGACCTTCAGCGAGATGGTCGTGAACCCGGCCGTCGTGGCGGATTGGGTGTGGGACGGCCAGAACCCCTTCGGCCCGAGCCACTGGTACAACGTTCAGCGTGCCGAGTGATCCGTGAACGACATGCTCGGCACCTTGGGTAACTAGGGTGGTACGCACGCCGCGGGGGCGGGTCCTTCCCGCCTCCGCGGCGTATGTTGCATATCGTTTATGAGCTTCGATCGATGCCTGAGGGGGAGGAGTTTCCGCTAGATGGGCAACTATGTCGTGCGGCGGTTCGGACAGGCCGTCATCACGCTGCTCGCGATGACGGTCATCGTCTTCTTGTTGGCGCGCGCGAGTGGAGATCCCGCTGACACGCTCCTGCCGGCAGAGGCCACGCAGGAGCACCGAGCCCGGATGATGGAGTTGTGGGGGCTCGATCAGCCGGTCCACGTGCAGTACTGGCGCTTCCTGACCAACGCCCTGAGGGGCGACTTCGGTCTCGCGCTCATGAACCCTGGGCGCGACGTTCTGGACCTGGTGCTCGAGCGCGTGGGACCGACCGTCGAACTGGCCGCGGTCGCCATGCTGGGAGCGGTCGTCCTCGCGCTCATCATCGGTGTCGTCTCGGCCGTGCGCAAGAACTCCCTGCTGGACACGGGCGGGAAGCTCTTCGCCATTCTCGGTCAGTCGATGCCGCACTTCTGGATCGGCATCATCCTCATGTGGTTG
The DNA here is from genome assembly GCA_011390645.1 of Gemmatimonadota bacterium. GTDB lineage: Bacteria > Gemmatimonadota > Gemmatimonadetes > Gemmatimonadales > GWC2-71-9 > Palsa-1233. The sequence continues at coordinate 2,406 of JAABRY010000227.1, read as the reverse complement.
TTCGCCGTGCGGCTCGGCTGGCTACCGACCTCGGGCTACGGAAGCTGGCAACACTTCGTGATGCCCGCCATCGTGGTGGGGTGGTTCCAGGTCTCGGCACTCATGCGGCTCCTGCGCTCCGGCATGCTGGAGGCACTCGACAGCGAGTACGTGCAGCTCGCCCGCGTCAAGGGCGTCTCCCGCCGGGCGATCGTCTGGAAGCACTGCCTCAGGAACGCCGCGATCGCGCCGCTCACGTATGCCGGCATCATGCTCAGCTACCTCGTCGTGGGGTCCATCACCACGGAGATCGTGTTCAACTGGCCCGGCGTCGGCGCGCTCGTCTATCGAGCGATCCTCGCGCGAGACTTCGCGGTCGTCCAGGCGATCGCGATCGTGTTCGGGGTCCTGATCATCTTCACGCAGTTCGTGGTCGACATTCTCTACGCCTACGTGGACCCGAGGATTCGCTATGGTGAGTAGCCCGCGGCAGAAGTCCGGCATCAAGGCGCACGGCAGGCGGCGCGTGCCCAGCATCTTCCAGAGGGTGCCGGTGGTCCCGCTGCTCATCATCCTGCTCGTCCTCGTCATCCCGGCGTTGTTCGCGGAGTTCATCGCACCGCACAGCCCGTTCCAAGGGAGCCTCAGTCAGCGGTTGAAGCCCCCCGCGTTCTTCGGTGGACCGAGCGAGCACCTGTTCGGCACCGATGCGCAAGGCCGCGACATCCTCTCCCGAGTCATCTTCGGCGCCCGCGTATCGGCCATCGTCGCCGCAGCCGGGATCCTCATCGGCGGGGCGGTCGGCGTGACGCTGGGCCTCGTCGCCGGGTATTTCGGGGGCTGGGCCGATGCGGTCATCAGCCGCCTGGCCGAGGTCACCATGTCCGTGCCCATCATCCTGGTGGCCATCGTGCTGGCCACCGCGATCGGGGCGAGCTTCACCTCGGTCGTCATCATCGTCGCGCTCTACCTGTGGAGCGTGTACGCGCGTCAGACGCGTGCAGAGACGCTCAAGTGGCGCGAGAGCCTGTTCGTGAAGCGAGCGCGCGTCATCGGCTGCTCGAACCCACGGATCCTCTTCCGCCACATCCTCCCCAACATGGTCAACACCCTCATCGTCTTGGTGACGCTCCAGGTGGGCTTCGTGATCGTCTTCGAAGCCTCGCTGAGCTTCGTCGGGGTGGGAATCCCGCGCCCCAACCCGGCGTGGGGGCTGATGGTCTCCGAGGGGCGCCAGTACGTGCTCAGCGCCTGGTGGGTGCCGTTCTTCCCCGGACTCGCGATCGTGCTCACGGTGCTCGCCTTCAACCTGCTGGGCGACTGGTTGCGCGATCATCTCGATCCGAAGCTGAGGCAGGTCTGATGACACGGGCACAAGACCACCGACCAGCCTCCCCCGCCGCCGACGACACCCGGAACGAGACGGCGCCACTGCTGGAGGTGCGCGACCTGAGCACGCACCTCACCACCAAGGCCGGCGTCGTGAAGGCCGTGGACGGCGTGAGCTTCCACCTTCACGCCGGCGAGACGCTGGGCATCGTCGGCGAGTCGGGCAGCGGGAAGAGCATGACGGCTCGTTCGATCCTGCGCATGGAGCCGCAGCCGGCCGGTGAGATCGTCGGCGGTGAAGTGCTGCTGAACGGGGACGACCTGCTCCGGAAGACGGAGGAGGAGATGCGCGCGGTGCGCGGGAAGCGGATCTCCATGATCCTGCAGGATCCACAGACCTCGCTGAACCCGGTCTTCACCGTGGGGAACCAGATCTTGGAGGCCGCTCGCATCCACGACCCGCAAGCCGATCGGTCGTCACTCCACCGGCGGGTCGTCGACCTCCTGCGGCAGGTGAACGTCGCCGCCCCCGAGAAGCGCGTCAACGACTACCCGCACGAGATGAGCGGGGGGATGAAGCAGCGCGTCGTCGGCGCCATCGCGATCTCGTCCGAGCCCGACATCATCATCGCCGACGAACCGACCACCTCGCTGGACCTGACGATCCAGGCGCAGTACCTCCGGCTGCTCAAGGAGATCCAGGAGCGAACCCAGGCCGCGATCATCTTCATCACCCATGACTTCGGGATCGTCGCCAAGATGTGTGATCGGGTGGCCGTGATGTACGCGGGGCGGATCGTCGAGCAGGGCGACGTGCGCGCGATCTTCAACCAGCCGTCCCATCCCTACACCCACGCGCTGATCAACTCGGTGCCACACGTCGAGAAGCGCGTCGAACGGCTCTATTCCATCCCCGGCCAACCCCCCTTGCCCGGAGCGGAGATCACGGGCTGTCCCTTCGCGGACCGCTGCGAGTACGCGGACGAACGATGCACGCAGGAGCGTCCGCCAGCGTTCGCGGGGCGCAGTGGCAACGCCGGTCATACGGCAGACTGTTGGCGGTTGGAGGACCCGAGTTGGCAACTCAACCCCTACGCA
>JAABRY010000226.1 GCA_011390645.1 Gemmatimonadota bacterium | reverse complement strand
CGCATCGGTTCGCGACCGATGGCCTTCACTCCGGCATCCACGACCGCTTGCCCTGGCACCGCGGTGCTGATCACGGGGGCGAGGATGGTGGCCGCGCAGTCATCGTAGCTGCACACGCCACCGATGACGGATGTCCGGTCGAAATACACCGCGGTACCCGCGCGCAGTTCGGTCATCCCGGCGATCTCGTGCGAGCGCCAGAGCAGCGGTGTCGAGCCGCACGAGATGGTGCGCACGTCGAGCCCTGCGGCTGCACTGGCAGCGCGGAGTCCTGCGATCAGCGATGACATCTCCGCGAGCGACGCATCCACCTCGGGTCCCGCGCTGCGCAGGTGTCCCGGATAGAAGCCGAAACCATCGAAGGTGAGGCCCGGCAACGCGTCCACATTGGTGGCAAGCGCCACCGCGGCATCGAGCGATGCCGCTCCGGTGCGATGCATCCCGGCATCCACTTCGACCAGGACCCGTGCAGTCACACCGCGCGCGCTGAGCGCTTCAGACAGTCCTGCTGCGGCTTCATGTGAGTCGAGCATCACGCCGAGATGCGAGCGTTCAGCCATCGCGACCGTCCGCGCGAGGCGGTCGGCGCCGATCGGTGGGTAGGCGAGCAGGATGTCCTCGGTCACCTCACACATCACGCTGGCCTCGCGCGGCGTGGCGCAGGTGAGGCCTACGGCACCATGCGCCATCTGTCGCGCGCCAATCCAACGGGATTTGTGCGTCTTCACGTGGGGACGCCATGCCAGTGCGTGTCGTGCGGCGTAGTCCGCGACGCGCGAGAGGTTCGCCTCGACGCGTCCGGTATCCACCAGAAGTGCGGGAGTGGGGAGGTGAAGCAGCGCGGCGTCCGGTGAAGTCACGTCGCGCGGTACGGCTGCTACCAGCGCGCCCGGCGCCCGCGCACGTCCACGTGCACGAAGCCGGCGTGGGCCGAGGTCGCCGGATACGCAGAGAGTCCGCCGACCAGGTGCGGGTGGGCATCCTCGACATCGCCGGCCAGCGCGAGGAGATACTTCGCGTCGGCGACGGTCACCCGGCCATCGCCGTTCAGGTCATCCATGCGGCCGTCACCATCGGCATCCACAAAGACATCTGCGGCACCACCATACATATGTTGCGAATCGGTCGCACGTCCCGTCGCACTGCCGCCACCCGCGTTGTACGACGGCGTGCGGAAGCCAGACATCACCACCAGCCGCGACGGCTTGCCGTAGGCCTCGAGGGCATCCGCAAGGCGCTCGAGTTTCTCCAGCAGGTTCGGCTGGAGGACAAGGTATTTGGGCCAGACCGCCTCTTGTCCCTTGGTCAGGAACTGGCCGAGTTGGAATCGGGGTGAGACGCGCAAGCGCGCGGATTCTGGCGTGACCTCGAGGAATCCCTCGGGGAGTGGCTTGCCGCGCTGCCGTTCGCCAGGCCAGAAGCCGATCTGGTAGCGACCAATCGTGGAGCCCCGCTTCTCGGCGAACGGCACCCAGCGGACAGCGCTGGCCGAGGCGAGCGCAGGGAATCGCGCGATGAGCGCCGTGTCAGGGCCGACGCGAGGCGTCGAGCCTGACGACAACGCCAGTGCTACAAGAACAGCAGGAATCATGGACTGGAATTTAACGTAGTCCCGGCGTAGGGATACCCTCGACGGAGCGCGAGATCGAGCTTCGCGTCGTGACCGTAGAGGTCTCCGTAGAAATACGCATCCCCCGATTCGCGGGCCATGACGGTCTGATACACGATGTACACCGGGATCTTCCGCGGCAGCGGAACGACCAGCGCGGTGTTCCCAGCCATCACGCTGTCGATGCGTTCCCGGGTCCACTCCGGCAGGTCACGCAGCGCCCACGCGGCGAAGGCGGCGGGATCGGCGAGACGGATGCAGCCGTGCGAGAAATCACGGCGCACGCGCTCAAAGAGGCTCCGCGCCGGGGTATCGTGCAGATAGATGTTCTGCGGATTGGGCATGTCGAACTTCACGCGGCCGAGCGCATTGTGCGGCCCCGGCGTCTGACGCACCCGCACGGCCCCGCCAATGGCCGCGATGTTTTCCGCGGTGATCGGAACGACGGTACTTCCGCGCAGCAGTTCGTAATTGCCGTTGCGCAGGTAGGCCGCAGACGCGAGGGCCTTGGGCCGGATCTCATTGCGCGCGATGGAAGTCGGAACGTTCCAATATGGATGAAAGTTCACCGACGTCATCTCCAGCGCGAGCAGCGGCGTATCGAAGCGCGTGGCGGTCCCCACCACGATATCCATCGTGAGGGTCTCGGCCTCCCGTTCGGGGAGACTGGTGATCGCGTACGCACGGAACGCTGGGATGTTCACGATCGCCGGGGTCACCGGATGTTCCCGCGGGAGCCAGCGCCACCGCTCCAGGGTGAGCTCGACCTGGCGAATCTGATCGGCCCAGGGACGCGCGAGCAGCGCGCGGGTCGCCGGTCCGAGAAGACCGTCCTCGGTCACCCCGTGCCGACGCTGGAAGCGCTGCACCGCGGCGGCGAGCTCGGCATCGAAGACCGTGTCCACCGCTGGGGGGGGGAGAGGGTCCGGATGGTCCCCGACCGCGCGGAGCAGTCGACGCAGCGTGGACGCACCAACCCACACCGAGTCCGGTCGCACCACGCGCGGTCCTGGCGGGAGCGGCAGCAGCGTGGTGTCACGCGAGAGGGCGCGATACCGCTCCAGCACACCCCGCAGGCGTTGGTATTGGTAGAAGGTCGGCTCCAAGCGGCGCAGGGCCTCGGAGGGCGCCGAGCTCCCGGCGAGGGTCGCGAGCATTGCGGCGCCGTCAAACGGCTCGCGGTTCAACCGAAGCGTGGGGTGCAGCGCGGTGGGGTGCACGCGACCCCGGTCGAGCGCATGTGCCAGCCGCACCGCACCCACGGAGAGCACCAGATCGAACGCCGCCATCTCCGAGGCAGTGCCGAGCGAATCGAGCCGATGCGCCAGCGCCACGGCATCGTAGTCATTCGGGTGGAGACCTCGTGCGGCAACGCTGTTCAGTTCAACCACCATCAGCCGCGCAGCGGGGGTGGGTTGCCCGACACTGTCGAGCCAAAATGGCGCCCAGCCCCGACCCGCGTAGCCTGTCTCCAGCGCTGGGCGCACATCGGTGACGGTGCGCCACTGCATCCAGCTTGGCGCTTCGGACAACGTCACCGTGCGGAGGGCGTCACCCACACCAGTGGTGTCGGGGGCGAGAAGGGCGAAGAGCAACGAGAAGATCATCCATGGAATCTAGGGGACCGTCACTTAACGTGGGTCGCGGCGCGTCGTCCTTCAGGATACCAACGCAGGTTCACGCATCAGCAGGAGGATGACCCCATGAAGCCGCTCACCTTGGCCCTCGCGGCCCTGACGCTCGCCGTACCGCTCGCTGCTCAGACCCCGACCCCTGCCCCGACCGCTCCCCGGGCGCGTGGCGAGATGCGCCAGCAGATGACGCAGCGCGAGCGGCCCGACATCCCGGCCCTCACGGCCGAGCAGCGCACCAAGCTCCACGCGATTCAGGATCGTCACCGCGATGCGATGCGGGAGATCGCCGACCGGCGCACCACCGCCGAGCGGAAGCGGCAGGACGAACTCCGCAGCGTCCTCACCGAGGAGCAGTTCCGGATGATGCAGCGTGGGGCCGGCG
>JAABRY010000225.1 GCA_011390645.1 Gemmatimonadota bacterium | reverse complement strand
GCGTTGGAGGCCTTCCGTAGTGAGTCGTTCCCACTCGTCCTCTCTGACATCCATATGCCCGGTCGGGATGGTCTCTCGCTCCTCGCCGAGCTGCACCTGAAGTATCCGGACACCGCCGTGGTCATGCTGACTGGCGATGCCGACATTTCGACGGCCGTCGAGTGCCTCAAGCGTGGCGCGATGGACTACCTCAACAAGCCGGTGGTGGTCGAAGAGGTATGGGCCCGCGTGGACAAGGCGCTGGAGAAGCGTCAGCTCACGCTGGAGGTTCGCCGGCTGCAGGAGACGTATCAGGCTGATCTGGAGCGTCGGGTCCACCAGTTGTCGGAGAAGAACAAGGGGATGTTTCTCGCGCAGGTACAGATGGCGGTGCGTATGCTCGAGGCGAAGGATCCCTACACGCGCGGCCACAGCACCCGGGTCGCTGACTACGCGGTGGGCGTGGGCCGGGTGCTCGGCTTCGGGCCGACCCAACTCGCCGAGCTCCGGCTGGGTGGAGAGTTGCACGACATCGGCAAGATCGGGACGCGCGACGCGGTGCTCAACAAGCCGGACAAGCTCACCCCCGAGGAGTTCGAGGAGATCAAGCGGCACACCACCGATGGCGCCGACATGCTGTCAGTGCTTGAGGCGGACCACCCCGAGGTGCTGCACATCGTGCGCTGGCATCACGAACGGATGGACGGGACGGGTTTCCCGGACGGCCTGGCGGGGCAAGCGATCCCGCGGGTGGCCCGCATTGTTTGTGTTGTGGATGCGTTCGACGCGATGACCTCGACCCGTGCCTACCGTGAAATGCAGGATCCCCACTGGGCGTACGGCGAACTCGAACGGAGCGCGGGGTCGCATTTTGACCCCGAGGTGATCGCGGCGTTCAAGCAGGCGTTCCCCCCCCCAGCCGTCGGTGCGACCGCGTCTCCCTGATGATTTTCCCTTCCCCTCACTAACGGTTTCTCGTGATGTCTGCCACTCTGATGATCTCCGTTTCCGGCATGCGTGGCCATGTCGGTACCGATCTCACCCCTGAACTCGTGGCCCGCCACGCCGCTGCCCTGGGCGCGTGGGTGCGCTCCCGCGGCGGCACCCGCGTTGTGATCGGCCGCGATGCGCGGACCTCCGGGCCGATGTTCACGCTCGCGGCGACCGCCGGCTTCCAATCCGTCGGTGTCGACGTGATCGACGTGGGCGTGGCCCCCACGCCGACGGTGCAGATGGCGGTGGAGCATCACCACGCTGGCGCAGGCTTGATCCTCACCGCAAGCCACAATCCGATCGAATGGAATGCGCTCAAGTTCGTGGGACCGGACGGCATCTTTCTCGATGCCGAGTCCGGCGCAGCCGTCCGTCGGCTCGCCGATGAGGGGCCGCCGCGCATGGGATGGGATGGCATCGGCACGGTCACGACCGATGACGACGCGATCGCGCGTCACCTCGATGCGATCCTCGCGCTGCCCGAGCTCGATGTGCCGGCCATCCGCGCGCGCGGGTTCCACGTCGCACTCGACTGCGTGCGCGGTGCAGGTGGCCCGACGATGCTCGCGCTGTTCGACCGCCTCGGCGTGCGGGTAAGCGGCATCCACATGACCCCCGACGGTCGCTTCCCGCACGAGCCCGAGCCGATTCCCGAGAACCTGGGGGACCTGGCCGCGTTGGTGCGGGAGAGCGGGGCGGACCTCGGGATGGCTGTGGACCCGGACGTCGACCGCCTCGCGTTGGTGGATGAGACCGGCACCCCGCTTGGGGAGGATTACACGCTCGCGCTGGCGGCCCGGGCGGTGCTGGATCGTCAGCCGGCTGGTGCGCCACGTGTGGTCGTGGCGAACCTCTCCACGTCTCTGGTCGTGGAAGATGCGGCGGTCGCCGCCGGCGCCCGGTTCGTTCGGTCTCCCGTGGGCGAGGCCAATGTCGCCCGAGTGATCGTGGCGGAGGGGGCAGTGGTCGGCGGGGAAGGGAATGGGGGGGTGATTCTCCCCAAGCTCCACGTGGGCCGGGATGCCCCATTGGCCGCGGCCCTCATATTGCAAAGGCTCGTGACGAGCGGGCAGCGTCCCGGGGAACTGGTGGCGGCTGCCCCGCGGTACGTGATCGTGAAGGCGAAGGCCCCGCGGGGGGGGGATCTGACGGCCCAGTACGCCGCGCTTCGGCTGGCGTTCCCCGACGGGGCGGCCGATGACCGTGATGGACTCCGGCTCGCGTGGCCGGATCGCTGGGTACACGTCCGTCCCTCGGGGACGGAACCGATTGTGCGAATCATTGCCGAGGCGCCGACGGCGGCCCTGGCCAACGACCTCGTGGCGCGCGCGCGCGCCGCGGGCTGACATACGGATCGGACCGAACGCGTCCGGGCGAAGGGACTGGCAGCAATGTGTGGAATAGTGGGATATGTCGGACCGCGGGATGCGGCACCGATCCTGATGGAAGGGCTTCGGCGGATGGAGTACCGCGGGTATGACTCCGCCGGGCTCGCGATCCTCACCTCAGATGGCCTCGACATCCGGAAGGCCGCTGGCAAGCTCGGGGTATTGGCCTCGGAGCTGAAGACGGGTGCACCACGCGGGACCCTCGGTATCGGGCACACCCGTTGGGCGACCCACGGCGCGCCGACGACCCAGAACGCGCACCCACACACCGACGCCTCCGGCCGCATCGCGCTGATTCACAACGGGATCATCGAGAACGCCCCGTCGATCCGCAAGGCACTGGAGTCGCGCGGTCATCAGTTCTCCTCCGAGACCGACACCGAAGTCCTCGCCCACCTGATCGGCGAACTGTACTCGGGCAACCTTGAAGAAGCGGTGGCTGCCGCCTTGCGCGACGTCGATGGCGCCTACGGCATCTGCGTGATCTCGGTGGACGAACCCGACACCCTTGTGGTCGCGCGCAACGGCTCGCCGATCATCCTCGGCATTGGTGACGGCGAGTATCTCGTCGCGTCCGACCAGTCGGCGATCGTCGAGCACACCCGGTCGGTGATCTACCTCGACAACGGCGAGATGGCCGTGCTGCATCGTGATGGCTACCACGTGCGCACGCTCACGTCGCGGCGCGTGGACAAGCCGATCAACCAGATCGAGTGGGACCTGGAGACGATCGAGCGCGGCGGTTTCGAGCATTTCATGCTCAAGGAGATCTTCGAGCAGCCCGAGTCGATCGAGAACACGATGCGCGGCCACCTCCTCGAGGAGAGCGGCAACGTGCGCGTGTACGGCCTGAAGCTCGACGACGACCAAGTGAAGAAGATCAAGCGGATCATCATCACCGCGTGCGGCACCTCGTGGCACTCCGGGCTCATCGGCAAGTACATGCTCGAGGAGCTCGCGCGCGTGCCGACGGAGGTCGAATACGCATCGGAATTCCGGTACCGCAATCCGATCGTGGATGAAGACACGCTGGTGATCGCGATCTCGCAGTCAGGCGAGACGGCCGATACCCTCGCCGCGTTGCAGGAAGCGAAGCGTCGTGGGGCGCGGAGCATCGGGCTGGTGAACGTGGTCGGCTCGACCATCGCCCGCGAAGTCGACGGCGGGCTCTATCTCCGCTGCGGTCCCGAGATCGGGGTCGCGAGCACCAAGGCGTTCACGTCGCAGGTCGTCGCGCTGGCGATGGTGACGCTGCGCTTCGCGCGACTCAAGCAGATGTCACTGCTCGAGGGGCGGCGCTATGTGGAGGCG
>JAABRY010000224.1 GCA_011390645.1 Gemmatimonadota bacterium | reverse complement strand
GGGCGAATGGAGCGCATCGTGGATGCTCCGTTCCACGTGTTGCGCGACTACGCGCACACGCCTGATGCGCTGGAGCGGGCGCTGGCGGCGCTGCGGCCCGTCACCCCGGGGCGATTGATCGTCCTCTTCGGGTGCGGCGGTGACCGGGACCGCGGCAAGCGCCCGCTCATGGGCGCGGTGGCCGCCGCCGGGGCCGACCACGTCATCGTCACCTCCGACAATCCGCGCACCGAGGACCCGGACGCGATCATCGATGACATCGTCGCGGGGATGCCGGCCGGCAGTTTCGAGCGCGAGACGGATCGATGGCTCGCGATTGCGATGGCGGTCGGACAGGCCGGACCCGGTGACGCGGTGCTGCTGGCCGGCAAGGGCCACGAGACCTACCAGGTCGTCGGCACGGAACGGCAACCCTTTGACGAACGCACGATCGTGCTCGGATGCCTGGGCCGGTGACCGACCGCTTCGATGACCAGTTCGTGCGGTCGGCCCTCGGGATTGTCGGGGGGGGGGATGCCGAGCGAGGGTTCACCTCGATCGGCACCGACACCCGACGCTTGTCGGCGGGCGCGCTCTTCGTGGCACTCGTGGGGGAGCGGTTCGACGGGCATGACCATCTGGCCGCAGCCCAAGCGGCTGGTGCGCGTGGTGCCGTGGTCCGGCGCGGCACGCCGCCTGTGCCCGGATTGCCGATGTACGAGGTGGATGACACCCTGCACGCGTACGGCGAGCTGGCGCATGCGCACCGGATGCGCATCCGAGGCCCGGTGATCGCCGTCACCGGGCAGAACGGGAAGACGTCCACCAAGGAAATGCTGGCGGCCGCGCTGGGGACCCGGTGGCGCACGCATCGCACGCCCGCGAACGACAACAACCTTGTTGGCGTTCCGCAGACCATCCTCGCCGCCCCACCGGAGACCGAGGCCCTCGTGGTCGAGGCGGGGGCGAACCTGCCCGGCGAGATCGCCCGGTATCGCGCAATCATCGCACCGGACATCGCGCTGGTGCTCAATGCAGGCGCCGGTCACCTCGAGGGCTTCGGGTCGGTTGCGGGAGTCGTCCGTGAGAAGCTGGAACTCGTGCGCGAGGTCCCGCTCGCGATTGTGGGCGTGGTGCCGCCGGAACTCGCCGACGGCGCCCGCGCCCGCGGTGCCGGCCGGGTGATCACGGCGGGGCTCGTGGAGGCGGATGTCACCCCGGACCACGTGGTCATGACGGCGCATGGTGCACCGCGAATCACCAAGGCGGGACGAGCGTTCACGCTTGCCGCGCGGGGGAAGCATCAGGCAGGCAACGCGATGTTCGTCTGGGCGGTGGCCGAGGAGCTGGGACTTGACCTCGACGCCGTCGCGCGCGCGCTGGAGACGTTCACCCTGCCGGGCGGCCGCGGGGAGCTCGTCGAGCATGGCCGGATGACGATTCTGCACGATGGGTACAACGCCAATCCCGAGTCGTTCCGCTCGGCAATTGCACTCGCGGACGCGATGCGAACCGGCCGACGGTTGGTCGTGGTCGCGGGCACGATGCGAGAGCTGGGCAGCGAGAGTGCGGCGCTGCACCAGGAGGTTGCTGCGGCCCTCGCCGCGTTGGGGCCTGAGGTGTTGGCCCTGGTGGGAGACTTCGTGCCGGCTTTCGCCCCGTGGCGCGCGACCTTTCGCGGAGAGCTGCTCGAAACCCCGGATGCCGTCGCGATGGGGCCGCTACTGGCTCCCCGACTGCGTGACGATGACCTCGTCCTGCTCAAGGGTTCACGAGGCACCGCCCTCGAACGTATTCTTCCAGCAATCCTCGCCCGTGCTCCCTCCGCCTGAGGCCTGATGCTCTACCACCTGCTCGCGCCGCTGGGCAAGTCCGTCCTGCTGTTCAACCTGTTCAACTACATCTCCTTCCGCGCGGCCGGGGCGATGGTCACCGCGCTGCTCATCGCCTTCGTGATCGGCCCGATGGCCATCCGGCGGTTGCGCGAACTGAAGGTCGGGCAGGTCATCCGGGCCGAAGGACCGGCCACGCACCAGGCCAAGCGCGGGACACCGACGATGGGCGGGCTGATCATCATTGCCGCGACCGTCATCCCGACCCTGCTCTGGGCGCAGCTCACCAATCGGTTCGTCATCATCACCCTGCTGGCGCTCGTCTGGATGGGTGCGATCGGCTTCCTCGATGACTACCTGAAGGTGGTCGAGGGACGCCCTCGCGGACTCGTGGCGAAATGGAAGCTGGTCGGGCAAGTCTCGTTCGGCGTGACCCTCGGCGTCCTCCTCACGGTGTGGCCCGTGGTGCCCACGACGACGATCCCTGCCACCGCGACGACGGTGCCGTTCTTCAAGTCGTTGCTCGTGGTCTTCGTGCCCTGGTTGTACGTCGTCTTCGTGACCGGCGTCGTCACCGGTTTCTCGAACGCGGTCAACCTCACCGATGGGCTCGATGGGCTTGCCACCGGCCTCTCCACCATCGCGGCCGGCGCCTTCGCCTTCTTCGCCTACGTGCTTGGTCGGACCGACGCGACCGGCTACCTCGGGCTCTTCTACCTGCCGGGCGCAGGGGAACTGGCGGTCTTCTGTGCCGCGCTGATGGGTGGCTGCCTCGGCTTTCTCTGGTTCAACGCCCACCCGGCGAAGGTGTTCATGGGCGACACCGGCTCGCTCGCCTTGGGGGGGGCATTCGGCACGATCGCCATTCTGCTCAAGGCGGAGTTCCTGCTGGTGATCATCGGGGGGGTCTTCGTGGCGGAAGCGGTCTCCGTGATGCTGCAGACCGGGGTGTACAAGTGGCACAAGCGCAGCCGCGGGCGCGAGTACGCCGACAATCACCGCGTGTTCCGGATGGCCCCCCTGCATCATCACTTCGAGAAGCTGGGCTGGGCGGAAACCACGGTCGTGGTGCGCTTCTGGATCCTGGGGATCTTCTGTGCGCTCGTGGCCGTTGCCACGCTGAAGCTGCGATGAGTCGCCTGGATACTTGGCGCGCCAGCGGGCGCGAGGTGGTCGTGGCCGGTATCGGTCGCAGTGGCGTGGCGGCCGTGCGCCTGCTGCACACCCACGGGGTGGCCGTCTATGCGGCGGATGACGGGGCAGGGGAGGCGGTGCGCCGGTATGCCGCCACGCTCGCGGACCTTGACCGCGTGTCGGTCGAGGTGGGTGGACACAACCCCGGTCGCATCGCCCGCGCCGCGGCACTGGTCTTGTCACCAGGGATTCCTCCCACGGCGACCATGGTCCGGCTCGCGGTCGCCGCCGGGATTCCCGTTGTCGCGGAGGCGCAGCTCGGGCTGGATGCGCTGGTGGGTGTGCCGGCGATCATGGTGACCGGGACCAACGGGAAGACGACGACCACGGCGCTGGTGGATCACCTGCTGCGCACGGCCGGCCGGGCCAGCGTGGCCGCGGGGAACATCGGGACGGCGCTGTCGGCCCTGACAGCTCCCCCCCCCACGTGGCTCGCGGTCGAGCTGTCCTCCTTCCAGCTCCACGACTGCCCGGACGTCGCACCCACGGTGGGCGTCCTGACCAACCTCGCACCGGACCACCTCGATCGTTACGCGACCCTGGCGGAGTACTACGCGGACAAGGCACGCCTCTTCGCGAACGCCCGTTCCGGCAGTATCTGGGTCTCCAATCTCGATGATGCGGCGTCCCGCACGATGATGACCGGTGTCGTGGGGCGCCACCTTGCCTTCAG
>JAABRY010000223.1 GCA_011390645.1 Gemmatimonadota bacterium | reverse complement strand
CAATACCGACGGCACCTACTGCGACCAGGACATCCACCGGATCTCACCGTCGTTCACGGTGACGGCGATTGATCGCGCCAGCGGCTCGTTCCAGACGCGCGACGCGCTGAGCGCCCCGATGGGGATGGGATGGGAATACCTGCAGATCAAGCCGCAGGACCGGATCGAGGGGCCCGCGACGATTCTCTATGATCGCTCCTATGACATCCTCGAGGACGTGAAGCTCGCCGCCGAACAGGCGAAGCAGAAGCACACCGCGAAGTCGGTCACGCCCGGCCAGTACGATCTTGCGCTGGAGCCGTCACATCTCTTCCTGACGATCCACGAGTCGGTCGGTCACCCGCTCGAACTCGACCGCGTGCTCGGCTATGAAGCCAACTACGCGGGCACCTCGTTCGCCACGCTCGACAAGTGGCAGGCGAAGGACTTCAAGTACGGCTCGTCGCTCGTGAATTTTTTCGCCGACAAGACCGAGCCCGGGTCGCTCGGCGCGTGCGGTTGGGACGACGAAGGCGTCACGACACAACGCTGGGACCTCGTGAAGGACGGTGTCCTCGTGGATTACCAGGCGATCCGCGATCAGGCCCACATTCTCGGCCACGAGCGCTCGCACGGCTGCTGCTATGCCGACTCCTGGAGCTCGGTGCAGTTCCAGCGGATGCCGAATGTCTCGCTTTCTCCCGGCACCACCCCGCTCACCGCACAGGAGCTGATCAGCGGAATCGACAAGGGGATCTACATCGCCGGGCGCGGGTCATACTCGATTGACCAGCAGCGCTACAACTTCCAGTTCGGCGGCCAGCTCTTCTACGAGATCTCCGGTGGGAAGATCGTCGGTATGCTCAAGGATGTGGCGTACCAGAGCAACACGCAGGAATTCTGGAACGCGATGACCGCCACCGCCGATCGCCGCGATTGGCGCCTTGGCGGCTCGTTCAACGATGGCAAGGGCCAACCAGGCCAATCCAGCGCCGTCTCCCACGGCTCTTCCACCACCCGGTTCGACGGGATCAACGTGCTCAACACCGCGAGGGCGATCTGATGGCAATGCTTACCGAAGCCGAGGCACGCGAACTCCTCGGACGGGTCCTGGCCCAGTCCACCGCTGACGCCTGTGTGGTCAGTGCGGGTGGGTCGAGCGGCGGCAACATCCGCTATGCACGCAACACGGTCACCACCGCGGGCGAGGAAGAGAACCGCACCCTTTCGGTGACCGCGTCGTTCGGGAAGCGCTCGGGGTCGAGCTCGACCAACGATTTCTCGTCCGAAGCGCTGACGGCCGTCGTGCGACGCGCCGAGGAACTGGCGAAGCTCGCCCCGGAAGATCCGGAATACCTTCCGCCGCTCGGCGCACAGCAGTACCGCCCCACCCCGAACTGGAGTGAGCGGACGGCCGGGATGACGGCGGCCGATCGCGCGCAGGTGGCGGCAGGCAGCATCCGCCCCGCCAAGGCCGCCAACTGCGTGGCTGCCGGCTTCCTGGAGGATTCGGCCGGATGGAACGCCCGGATGAGCAGCACCGGGAACTTCGGCTATCACCGCAGCACCAGTGCCGACTTTTCGGTGACGGTCCGCACCGAGGATGCGCTCGGCTCGGGCTACGGCGCGTCGGACTCGCACGACTTCGGCGCCATGGACCATGAATCGGCTTCGCGCATCGCCATCGAAAAGGCGGTGGCCTCGCGCAGCACCCGCGCGATCGAGCCCGGCAAGTACACGGTGATCCTCGAGCCGCTCGCTTCGGTGGGGCTGCTGCAGTTCATGTGGGGTGGCTTCAATGCCCGTTCTGCGGACGAAGGCCGCTCGTTCCTGTCGAAGGCTGGGGGGGGGACGCGGCTGGGCGAGCAGCTCTTCGGTGAGGAAGTGACGGTCACCTCTGACCCGTGGAACCCGCTGGTGCCGCGCGCGCCCTATGCCGGCGACGGGCAACCGCAGCAGGCCACCACCTGGATCGAGAAGGGCGTCGTGAAGAACCTCGCCTGCCCGCGCTTCTGGGCGCAGAAGACCAACCGCGAGGCGTTGCCCGGCCCCTCGAACATCATCATGCAGGGCGGCACCGCGAGCACCGAGGAGCTGATCCGCGGCACCGAGCGCGGCGTGCTGGTCACGCGCACCTGGTACATCCGCTCGGTGGACCAGCAGACGGTGCTGGTGACTGGGCTCACGCGCGACGGCACGTTCTACGTCGAGAACGGTCGGATCGTGCACGCGGTGAAGAATTTCCGGTTCAACGAGTCGCCGGTGATCATGCTCAACAACATCGATGCACTCGGCGCGCCGGTGCGCACGGGCGGCAACCTGATCCCGCCGATGCGGGTGCGGGACTTCACCTTCTCGTCGCTGTCCGACGCGGTCTGAGGAGATTCCCATGCATCCCGATCGTCGCCGTTTCCTTGGCCTGACCACCGGCGCTGCCGCCGGTGTTGCCCTCGCCCCGCACCTGCTGCACGCCACGCAGGGCGCGCTCACTCGCATCCCGTCTGATGACCGCAAGGCCCTCGCCGATATCGCGCTGAACGCGGCGCGCGACGGTGGTGCCTCCTACGCCGATGTGCGAATCGGTCGCTACCTGAATCGGTCCGTCTCCTCGCGTGAGCGCGCAATCACCGGCGTCAACAGCTCTGAGTCGTACGGCGTGGGCGTCCGCGTCATCGCCGAGGGAACCTGGGGCTTCGCGTCCACGAACGACGTGACGCGCGATGGCGTGGCACGGGCAGCCAAGCAAGCCGTCGCCATTGCAAAGGCCAACGCCGTGCTGCAGACCGAACCGGTGCGGCTCGCGCCAGTGCGCGGCCATGGGGAAGTCTCCTGGCGCACCCCGATCCGCACCAATGCCTTCGAGGTGCCGATCGCCCAGCAGGCCGAGCTGCTGATTTCTGCTGGTGACGCGGCGCTCAAGGCCGGTGCGAACTTCTTCAACGCCACGATCTTCGCGGTCAACGAGCAGAAGTACTTCGCCTCGACCGACGGCTCGTACATCGATCAGGACGTGCACCGTCTCTGGCCCAACTTCAACGCCACCGCGGTAGACCCCTCCACCGGCAAGTTCCAGTCGCGCAGCACCCTCGCCTCGCCGGTCGGGATGGGGTGGGAGTATCTCGACGGCCGCCCCGACACCAAGACGACCACACCTGCAGGCGGCATCGTCTACGGGCTCGGCTATGACATCCTCGAGGACGCCGCCGCCGCGGCGCGTGATGCCCGCGCCAAGCTCTCGGCGAAGTCCGTGGTGCCGGGCAAGTACACGCTGCTGCTCGACCCGTCGCACCTCTGGCTCACGATTCACGAGTCGGTCGGTCACCCGCTCGAGCTCGACCGGGTGCTCGGATATGAAGCCAACTATGCCGGCACCTCGTTCGCCACGCTCGACAAGTGGCAGAGCAAGTCGTTCCGCTATGGCTCCGACATCGTCACCCTCTACGCCGACAAGAAGGAACCGGGCTCGCTGGGTGCGGTCGGCTACGATGACGAAGGCGTGCAGACGCGTGAATGGGATCTCGTCACCAAGGGGATCCTCACGAATTATCAGGCGACCCGCGATCAGGTCCACATGATCGGCCAGGACGCCTCGCACGGCTGCTCGTACGCGGACAACTGGAGCTCGGTGCAGTTCCAGCGCATGCCGAATGTGTCACTGCGCCCGGGCACCACGCCAAAGACCCCGGCGGAGCTGGTGAGCAACA
>JAABRY010000222.1 GCA_011390645.1 Gemmatimonadota bacterium | reverse complement strand
GCCCCGCGAAGAGGTCCGCCTGGTCGTGAATCACCTCGCTGGTCTTGCCATGCATCAGCCGATCAGCCCGCACGACCTCGGCGCCGAAGGCCTCCCCGATCGCCTGGTGTCCGAGGCATACCCCTAGCACGGGCACCCCCGCCGTCGCCGCTGCACGAATGACTGGTACGGAAATACCCGCCTCACGTGGAGTGCATGGGCCCGGCGAGATGACGATCGCGGTGGGGCCCCGGGCGATGGCTTCCTCCGCGGTGAGCTGATCGTTGCGGACGACCTCGGGGTCGGCGCCCAGCTCGCCGAAGTACTGGACGAGATTCCAGGTGAAGGAGTCGTAGTTGTCGAGGACGAGAAGCATGGCGGGAAGAATCCCTCGGAGCGGCGAGCGGGTCAACTCCGGGGTCAGCCCCTCGGATGGAACTTCTGGTGCACAGTCCGCAGGTAATCGCGATCCACGTGAGTGTAAATCTGTGTGGTCGAGAGGTCGGCGTGACCCAGCATCTCTTGCACCGCGCGAAGGTCCGCGCCTCCCTCGAGCAGGTGCGTCGCAAAGGAGTGCCTCAGGGTGTGGGGCGTGACTTCCTTCTGTGCGAGGCCTGCACGCTCGGCGTGCTTCTTCACAATGCCCCACGCACCCACGCGTGAGAGTGGCCTCCCCCGCGCGTTCAGGAGCAGGCGCCCGCCCGATTCGCCGTGATCGATCTCGGGCCGCAGCGTCGCGAGATAGGTGGACACCGTGGAGAGCACGGTGCGGCCGATCGGCACGAGCCGCTCCTTGCGTCCCTTCCCGAAGGCTCGGACCAGGCCATCGCCGAGGAAGAGGTCGGTGAGGCCGAGGTCGCACAGTTCGGAGACGCGCAACCCTGCCCCGTAGGCGAGCTCGAGCAGCGCGCGGTCGCGCCACGCGAGCGGGTCCTCGAGCGTTGGAGCCTCGAGGAGACGACTGGCCTCATCGACGGAGAGTGTCTCAGGCAGCGTTCGCCACTTCTTTGGAGTCTCGAGTCGATCACTGGGATCGCGCGTGACAAGACCTTCGGCCGCCATGAAGCCGAACCATGTCCGCACAGCGCTGATGTGACGTCGGATCGTGGCACCACTCAAGCCGAGATCCTTGAGCAGAAAGACGAAGTCGCGGAGCAGCTTCGTGTCGATGCCGGCCGGATCCCGCACGCCCTTGCTCACACAGAAGGAGACCAGTCGCGTGAGGTCACGCTGGTAGGCCGATATCGTGTTGACGCTGTGCCCAGCCTCGAGCGAGGCATGATCGCGGAACATCGGCAGGTGAAAGGCCACGGCGATCTCGGGCTCCAGATCGAGCGGGTTCACCGGGCACCGCGCTCGGATCGGATCGTGGCATATCGACGGACGCGCATCCACCGCTTTCGCCCCCACACGCCGAGCCAGATCAAGATCAAGACCGCAATGACCCCTGCCGCACGGTTCACCCCGCCGAGCACCGCGACCACCTGCTCCCACCGTTCGCCCAGTGCCGCAGCCCCGTACACGATTGCGCCGTACCAGAGGGCCGACGCGAGCGCCATCGGGACGAATGCGCGCCACGGTCCGAGGTGGATCAAGCCGGCGAACGGTGCGACGACGGCCCGGAAGCCGGGCAACAATCGTCCGATGAAGAGCCCGAGCAGCCCGAAGCGCTGGTATTCGCGTCGGACCTTCGAGAGGCCGTCCTCCGAAAGCAGATTCTTCGCGAGCGTCGAATGGAAGAGTGCGGAAGAATGGCGCGCGGCGAGCCAGTACATCCCCATGGCGCCGGCAAGGTTGGCCACGAGTGTGACGACGAAGACGGTCGTCGCGTCGGTGACTCCGCGGTGGGAGAGAAAAGCGCCGAGCGCGATTGCCGTGTCCGCCGGAAACGGTGGGAAGACGTTCTCCACCGCTGCGAGGAACGCGATGACCCCGTAGAGGGCCACGGGCGGAAGGTCCGCCAGCCACAGCACCAGAGACTCAAGCACTGGAGGCTGCTCCCGTCAGGCGAGCGACGGTGACGGGCTGCTGCGCGGTGGGAGCGGCACCAGGGTGGCAGCGGCGAGCACCGCGATTCCCTCGCCGCGACCGATGAATCCCATCCCCTCGTTCGTCTTGGCCTTCACCGACACCTGTCCCGGTAGCACCTGCAGCACTTCGGCGAGGCGCATCGTCATCGCTGGTACGTGTGGGGCGAGCTTCGGGGCCTGCGCGATCACGGTGACATCACACTGGAAGAGCGTCCATCCCATTGACTGCACCACGCGATGCGCCTCGGCGAGGAGCTGCATGGAATCGGCGTCCTTGTGGGCCGGGTCCGTATCAGGGAAGAGCCTGCCGATGTCGCCCGCGGCGGCCGCGCCGAGCATCGCATCCGTCAGCGCGTGCGCAACGGCATCGGCATCGGAGTGCCCAGTCAGGCCGCGATCGTGCGGGATCGTGATCCCGCCGAGAATCAGCGGGCGACCCTCGGCGAAGCGGTGCGAGTCGTAGCCCGTGCCGACGCGGATCACGCAGCGGCCGCGGCGAGCGGCTCCTCGAGCAGCGAGTAGTCCTGTCGGCGACGGCGCGGCGTGAAGCCGGCGTCGCGGATGGACCGCTCCATCTCGGCGATCGTCGCGCGATAGGTGGTACCCGCGGCCGAGACGACGTTCTCTTCCATCATCAGCGAGCCGAAGTCGTTCGCCCCGAAGCGCAGCGCGACCTGCCCCACCTTGAGCCCCATCGTCACCCAGCTCGACTGCAGGTTGGGGACGTTGTCGAGGATGATGCGCGCCATCGCGAGCGTGCGCAGGTAGCTCACGGCATCGGTCTTGACGTGGTCGGCCATCGCGGTGCCCTCGGGCTGCAGCGGCCAGCAGATGAAGGCAGTGAAGCCCCCGGTCCGCTCCTGCACCTCGCGGATCCGGAAGAGGTGCTCGATCCGATCGGCATGGGACTCGCCCATGCCGTACATCATCGTGACCGAGGTCTTCATCCCCTGGCGATGGGCCTCTTCCTGCACGCCGAGCCACTCGTCGGTCTGCGCCTTCTTCCTGGCGACACGCTCGCGAATCGCGTCCACCAGAATCTCCCCGCCACCACCGGGAATCGAATCGAGGCCCGCGTCGCGCAGCTGCCGAACCACTTCCGGCATCGGGATCTTGTAGCGCTCGCTGAAGAAGACCACCTCCGACGGCGAGAAGCCGTGGATGTGGATCGGGTGATGCTGCTTGATATAGCGCATCAACTCGAGGTACCACTCGAACGGGATGTAGGGGTTGTGCCCCCCTTGCAGGAGGATCTGCATCCCGCCCAGCGCCTTGCACTCGTCGATCTTCGCGCCGATCTCCTCGAAGGAGAGGATGTACCCTTCCCCATCCTTCGGGCGACGGTAGAAGGCGCAGAACGCGCAGTCGGCGACGCAGACGTTGGTGTAGTTGATGTTCCGATCCACGATGTAGCTGACCACTGACTCCGGATGGAGATGCCGACGCACCGCATCGGCGCGGGCACCAAGCTCGAGGAGCGGGGCGCGCTCGTACATCTCGAGCGCATCGCGGAATTCTGGGGACGAACGGTCAATGTGGCTCATCTCACGCCGCCGTGAGGAAGGTGAGCGACCCGTTGGGCACGAGGCCGTCGGCCGCCAGGCGGCCGAAGAACTCGGTCAATCCGGCAAGGTGCCGGTAGGACAGGTCGTAGTCGAGGTCGCCCAGGTAGGCGCGCACCGTCGGTGCGGGGATACCGGTGCGATCGGCAGACTCCGCCGCGAGGAGATCGAGGTGTGCGACGCCCCACGCGCGCGAG
>JAABRY010000221.1 GCA_011390645.1 Gemmatimonadota bacterium | reverse complement strand
GCGCAGCGGCAGAAGAACCTCGTTGATAACACCCGCAACCTCGATCGGCTGACGCGCGAGGTCTCGGGGCTGCGTCTCGGCGTCACCGGCGAGCAGTTTGCCGGGGTCGGCGGGGCACTCGGCGCGATCGAGGGCATGCTCAAGAAAGGCTTCGCCTTTGACGGGTTCGGGGCCGACGCGCTGCGGGATGAGTTGACCAAGCGAGGGCTCACCTTCAACGACCTCGACGCCGTCGCCAAAGCGCTCGGGTTCAACATCCGGGACTCCAAGGGCAACTTGGACGGCGCTGCGCTCGGCCAGTTGTTTCGCGGAATGGACATGGATAGCCCGACGTCGATCGGGAACAGCTTTTCCGACAAGCTCGACCAGATGCTTAAGGGCTTCGACGTGCGCGGGACGGGCGGCATGGCGCAGCTGTCGAACTTGTTCGGACTCGGCACGTCGAGCGGCGCGAGCATTCTGAGCGGCATCTTCAACCCCTCGGATCTCGCGGGCACGCGGGCGGGGCTGCTCGGTATCTTCGATGCGCTTGAGCGCGGGGAAATCGACCCGTCGCAGATTGGTGGGCTGACCGGGGCGCAGTTTCGCGACTTCATCATCGACCTCATCGGACGCGTCGACACCCTGTCCGACGCGCCGGCAGGCGAGACCCCCAGCGCGACCGCCCCGCTCCCCGGCGGCGAAGAGGTGCCCGTCGGCACGAGCCCGACGCCGTCGCCCACGCTCACGCTGGCCGACGTATTCCGGGAATACCGGGACGTCTCGGTGCCGCTGCTCACGCAGCAGCTCGACATGCAGCTCCGCATTGCGGAAGCCACTGAGGCGACGGCGGAGAACACCAGCCTGACCGCGATGGAGGTGCGTGCGCTGCGCGAGGCGCTGCTGAGCGGGACGTTCATTGACAATGTCGACCGCGCGTTGGCCGATCGGCGACGCGAGGCGGAGCTCACCCGTGGCACGGGGATCACGCTATGAGCCGTGCGCTGATTCAGGTATGGGATCGCCCGCAGTGCCAAGCGGGCGCCGTTGCCCTTGGCCCGCTCACGGGCTGGACCTCGGCGAACGTGTCGCAGTCCGACGGATCGCCCGACCAGCTGACGATTTCCGGGATTCCTGAGCCCGTCGCGCGGGCGGCCTCACTCAGCGAAGGGCGGTTGCTCAAAGTCATGACGCCCCTGCGGGGCGTGCAATGGTGGGTGGTCCTGCAGCTCACCGACCGCGACGGCGCGGGCGCCAGCGGCGTGTCGTTGACGGCAGGGCCGCTTCGCTACCTGCTGGCGTGGCGCGGGTACGTGCGCGATGGGACGGAATACGCGTTCACGCCCTTGCCGGACATGACGCCGGCGCGCGCGATCGAAGAGTTTGTGCTGAATACGCCCCTTGGCGGCTCGCCGCGTCCCGAGCTCGCGGCCGACGGCCTCGGGTGGCTGTCCATCGGCACCATCGCGTCGCCGCTGCCGATCCCACTGCAGCCGTTCGCCTGGAAGACGCGCGCGGAGGTCCTTCGCGACATCGAGGCGTTGGTGGGCTATCCGATCACGCTGCGTCCTCTGGTGCCAGACGGATCGACCGGGTTCGCGATTGACCTGCTGCCCCCCCCAGCGCTGTTCCCCGACGTGTCGGCGATGCTCTCGGTTGGCGGCAACGTGTCGACCGCGGATCGCACCCGCGACCTGATGCGCTCGCCGTCCATCATCACGGTGCGTCCGACCGGGACGGCCGCGATGGGGGTGGTGTCGGTGCGCATTGCCGGCGTGGTGAGCGGCCCAACGCCCGCGTGGATTCGCTGCAACCTGTTTTCGGGCGAGTTCATTCGCGAGCCGCAGCAGTTCGTCGGCGCGTACCTGCGGCGGGACAACGGCACGACGTATCAGATCACCGACGCGCGGGTGCGCATTCTGCAGGTCGGGACGGAGAGCTTCCCGCTGCCCGAGGTGCAGGTCGCCGATAGCACAGGCATCATCGATGGCGAGCTGGTCGGCCTCGTGCGCACGACGACCAGCCTGCCCCTCACGGAGTTCTCGTCGCCGAGCGCGCTCGCGTCACGCGGCCGTGTCCTCGGCGTGATCACGAGCCCGGACCAGAGCCTCGACCGCAACTGGGTGACGCCCGCTGCGGACTTCGAATCCGCCTCGTTCCCCGCAACCGATCTTGTCGGGTGGACACTCGAAAGCGGCGCGGAAATCATCGTCTACCCGCGCAATGAAGACCACACGGCGTGGAGCGCGCAAGCAGACGGCGCGTTCACCGCTGGCGCGACGTCGATCACGCTGAAGAACGCCCCGGCCGAGCGGTCGCTCTACGGCACCGAGGTGCTCAACTTTGGCCCCGGCGGGGTGAAGATCCTCGCGGGAGCGGTTGCGACCGCCTCCGTGGGGGGCGCCATCACGGTGACGCTGACCAGCGGACTCGACGCCAACATCGCGGACAACCAGGCCGTCACCGCGCAGATCGATCTGCCCGGCGTCGTGGCGATCTCGCCGCGTCGCCCGAACCCGGCGCTGATCCCGTTGTCGGGCACCGGCCTGCGCTGGCTGCGGTTCCTCGCGTCGTCGTCGTCGACCACGATGCCCCCGCCTGCGGCGCAGCGCCGCGTGCAGAGTCGCCCCTTCCTGATGCACTACCAGACCGAGCAGCCCGAGTACAACACGATTCGCGCGGCCGCGGGTTTCTCGTACACGTATCGGGAAACAGGCACGGGCCAGTTCGGCAACTGGGATGCGGGGCTGGCGATCACGGAAGACCCCGCGCTGACCGTGACGCGGCGGCTGCCGGGCATCGTACTCGTCGGCACCCCCTCGGGCACGCCCTCGCGCTTGGCCTCGGCGATCTGCACGACGCCCTGCCCCAATGGGGGCACCGTGTCGCAGACGATCAGCCTGAGCCACACCATCACGGCCAACACCGAAGTCGCGCTCGCGCTGCTGCCGCACGCGCAGCAGACGAGCGGGCGGACGCCGTTCGCCGTCTGCCGATGGGCGTCCCTGTGGCTCGGCGCAAACGAGACCGCTCCCGTCCTCAACGGCAGCGGCGCCGACCGCGCGATGATGGCCGCGCTCGATGCGCTTGAGGCCGGCGCGGCGCGCATTCGGCTGTCCGGCGTGGACCTCGAAGCGCTGCTGGCCGATGGGCAGGACGTGTCCCTTGGCAAGCGCGTGCGCCTGCGCGCGGCCGGCTTCGGCACCGACCAGACGTTCATCGTCGTGCGCGTCGATTGG
This sequence comes from Gemmatimonadota bacterium, assembly GCA_011390645.1. Classification (GTDB taxonomy): domain Bacteria; phylum Gemmatimonadota; class Gemmatimonadetes; order Gemmatimonadales; family GWC2-71-9; genus Palsa-1233. The sequence continues at coordinate 572 of JAABRY010000221.1, read as the reverse complement.
GCGCTGGCCGATGATCGGAGGATGAACGTCGAGCTCGGCGCGGTCCAGCCGCGTCTCACCGCTGTCACTGTGAGTGTCTGAATGTTCTACACCATCAACGGCCGGTCGCTCGATGCCCTGATCTGGCAGGCGCTGTCGTGGGAGGGCGGCGTGGCACCGGTCGTGCCGACGCGCGACACATCCGATACGGCCTACGGCGCGCCGGTGCTGGCGACGCGGCAGCGGCTCGGCGCCTCCACGCTCACGCTCGCGCTGGATATCCGCCCCGACCTGATGACGCAGCGGCCGGCGATCCTTGACGCGATCCGCCGCCGGGTCTCGGGGGTGGTCGAGATCGTGCGCGACGACGCCCCGGACCGCGCGTGGTACGGCGAGCTGGTTGATGCCAAGGCGACGATCCCGGCGGGCAATCTGGTGAACCCATGCACGATTCTGGATCTCACGTTCCGCGTACCCGATCCGCGGCGGCACGACATCGAGACGCAGCTGCGCGCGCTGTCCGCGACGCCGACGCCGATCCCGACGGGCACGGGCACGAGCGCGCCGCTGATCCGCCTCTTCGGCGCGTCGAC